>NZ_JAVTJB010000025.1:0-72236 GCF_031843805.1 Arthrobacter sp. WCS2018Hpa-7 | reverse complement strand
GCTCTATCACTTCCCGCGTGGTGGGGGTGTGATGCTCTATCACTTCCCGCGTGGTGGGGTGTGACGCTCTATCACCTCCAACCCTTTTGCGGATCTCTGCTTCTCATCTTGGTATTCCAAACCTGTGATGATTGAAGTTTGTCTCATTTTATCGGGTTGATTGCTGGCATTTACTTTCCGCCATTCTCATCCTAGGCTTACTTGGTATACCAAAGTTGCTATGAGGGGAATGACGTGCGCGAGAAGCGGCAGGCTGGAGCTGGACTGAGTCCGAGGCTGATGACGGGGTTGGTGTTGCTTGGGCTCGTCATGGTTTCCGTCAATCTTCGGCCGGCCATCACTACCGTTGCCGGGGTGATGAACCAAGTGCCGGGTGTGTTTGGTTTGGATCCTTCGCTTCTTCCGTTGCTGGGGACTTTGCCTGTGTTGGCCTTTGGGGTTTCGGGTCCGATTGGTCCCTGGCTGGCCCGACGTTGGGGGACCGGGCGGGCTGTGGCTGTTGCGTTGGTGGCCCTGGCTGTTGCGCTGATTGTCCGGGCAACAGTGCCCGCACTCTTGCTGCCAGGCACGTTCCTGGCCGGCATGGCGATCATGACCGCCAGTGTCCTGGTGCCTCAGATTGTCAAGGCAAACCATGGCACGGGATGGTGGACTGGACTGTGCACCATGGGATTCGGTCTGGGCGCTGCGCTCGGCGCCGGGCTGGTCCAGCCGTTGCAGCACCTCTTGGGCGGCAGCCTGCCGTGGGCTCTGGCCGTGTGGGCGGTGCCGGCACTGGTGGGTGCCATCCTCATTTACCGATCCGGAGGTACCCCCGCACACGGTGCCGGGCCGACGGCAGGTGGCAACGCGCCGTCGTCGGCCGGCACCAAAGTAGCCGGCACCAGCGAACCTGTCCCCGGGGAGCCAGCCATACCGCTCAGAAAGCAGCGCACTGCGTGGGCAGTGACCGCGTTCTTTGGCCTGCAGGCGATGCTCTACTTCGCCATCACGTCGTGGCTGGCGGTGTATTTGGTATCCCGGGGGCTCGGACCAGCAGAATCGGCGGCCCTCCTGGCGTGGTTCAGCCTGGCGGGACTTCCTGCAAGCCTGCTGGCCCCCGTACTCGCCAGCCGTCCCGGCATCTTGAAATTCCTGGCACCAGGGCTTGGATTGTCGGTGGCGCTCGCGCTCCTGGGTGTGCTCGCGGCCCCGGCTGAGCTGCAGTTCCTGATGGTCGGGATTCTGGGCGTGGTGCAAAGTGCTGGATTCGGACTCGCCATGGCATTGGTGGTGATCCGTTCGGCCGGACCCCAATCGGCCGGACGACTCTCCGCCATGAGCCAGGGCTTCGGGTTCGCACTGGCGTCCCTGGGCCCGCTGGGGGCAGGGTTGCTGCACACCCTGACCGGCGGCTGGGAAGTGACGTTCTGGGTTCTGGCTGCTGAAGCCGTGGTGCTCGCAGGGGCAGGATTCTTCGCGATCCGCGGCCCCCTGGTGAGTGTGGAGCCGGTGCCGGTACCAGTTGAACCAGGATCCACACCTACCCTCGTTTGATCATCCCGCCGCACAAGGGTCTATGGAGCGAACCAGACTGGTGCCCTGTCCGGGCGCAGCCCTGCAGCGTATCCTCGGCGGTATGACGAACTCACCAGCAGGGACCGATCAGCCGAGCCCTCCAGCCACCGAAGTCCTGGAAACCAACGAATGCTGGGAGCTCCTCAGGGGTGTATCCGTGGGCCGGCTCGCGGTGTGGGTGGATGACCACCCGGATATCTTCCCCGTGAACTACAAAGTGGACCACGGAACCATGGTGTTCCGCACCGGTGAAGGCACCAAACTGCATGCTGCCCTCAGCGACGCCCCGGTGGCCATGGAGGCTGACAGCGTCAACACGGAGACTGGCGTGGCGTGGAGCGTGGTGGTCAAAGGCCAGGCAACTGCCGTGAAGCTGACCGAGGATGTCCTGGATACCGTCGGACTCCTGCTGTTCCCTTGGGAGGCGGGGCAAAAGGACCAGTTCATCCGCATCACTCCAAGCGAAGTGACTGGCCGCCGTTTCACGGTGACACCCCCGGTCACCTGGTGGACCCCGTTGGATGATGCACCGACAGCCCGCAGTGAGTAACTGATAACGCGCCGAAACCCGCCCCTGCCCGTAACCCGCACCGCTGTGCGGCATGGGGTTCGAACAAGAGCGGGTTTGGATGAGCGGGTTCAGAGGGGTAGCTAGACCAGTTCCAACTGGTCCGCCACGATCCTGCCCTGATGGATCACGGTCCGGTCCTTGCCTCGATCCATGACGGTGGAGGCCACCGTTTCGCCGTCCACCAGCAGCAGTTCCGCTGGGTCGCCAACCTCGACGCCGGGACGGTGGGCAGTGTCCTTGAGTCGGGTTGCGTTGGGGTCAAGGATGCTGGCGCCGCCGATGGTGGCGATGGCCAGGCAGTGTTCGATCAGCTCGTCCTTGCGGAAACCGTGGGTGAAAGCGAGCTGCCAGGTGCGGTCCAGCATGTCGGTGTTGCCGTAGGGGGACCAGTAGTCGCGCTGGCCGTCTTCGCCCAAGCCCAAGCGGACACCGGCCTCGGTCAACAGGGGGATGGGCAGTTGGCCGGCAGCCGATGGGGCAACCGATGCCAGGGAAACGTCCAACTCCGCGAACGCATCAATCAGCCTGCGGGTGGTGGCCTCGTTGACGCTGCCCAGTTGGTAGGCGTGGGACATGGTCACCTTGCCCTGCATACCCAGCGCGCGCGTGCGCTCAAGCACCAGATCCGTGCTGAACACACCCAGCTCGCCCGGTTCGTGGAGGTGGATATCGATGGGAACCTGGTACTTCTCCGCCAGGCCGAAGACGATGTCCAGGTGCTTGGCCGGATCCCGGTCCAAAGTGCAGGGATCGATGCCACCCATCACGTTGGCCCCTGCCTTCAGCGCCTCTTCCATCAGCTCAACAGTGCCCTCCTCGAGCAACAGACCGGCCTGCGGGAAGGCGATGATGTCCACGGACGCCTGACCGGCAAACTTCTCCTTGGCGGCAGCAACGGCGTCGAAACGCTCCAGCCTGCAGTCCACATCCACCTGCGCGTAGGAACGCACACGGGTGGTGCCCCGCGCGATCATCCGTCCCAGAGTGTCGTTCACCCGATCCTGCAGCGGGACCTCGGCGTTGCGCCAGTTCTTACGGTCGTTCATCATCATGGTCCACACGCCTGGACCACCCGTGTGTTCACGGAAGGGCAAGCCGATGCGGGTGGAATCGAGGTGGACGTGGACATCTGAGAACGACGGCAACAGAATCCGGCCCCGGCCGTAGACCAGCGTCACGCCATCGGGAACGCTGCGGGCCGGGTCGTGGGGTTTGACGGCGGTGATCTTGCCGTCAGCGATACTCACATCGCTGAGCCCTTGTCCCCAAGGACGGACGGCGTGGATCAGGGTGTTCAATGGGTGCTCCTTCGGTAGTGAATCTGTTGCATGCCTCTATTGCACGCCTGCCAGGACCGATGCCGCCATACCCGTGTGGTGGCAGGCCGGGGCGGCAGGAGTGGCAGGCGTGGGGATCTGGTCGATGCAGCGTTGGCGCTGGTCTTCGGGAAGGGTGCCGATCAGCGGGCAACGGGTGCGGAAGACGCAGCCGCTGGGCGGGTTGGCCGGTGAGGGCAGGTCGCCGCGAAGCCGGATCTTCACTTGTTCCCGCGCTGCGCGGGGATCCGGCAACGGCACTGCCGAGAGCAGTGCTTTCGTGTACGGATGCCCTGGATCGCTGAACAAGGCGTCCCGCGGCCCCTGTTCAACGATCTTGCCCAGGTACATCACCGCAACCTCGTGGGAAATGTGCCGGACCACGGAGAGATCGTGGGCAATGAAAATGTAGGAAACACCGGTGTCACGCTGGATCTGCTGCAGCAGGTTCACCACCTGTGCCTGCACGGAGACGTCCAAGGCGGAGACTGGTTCGTCGCACACGATCACCGACGGGTTCAGGGAGATAGCGCGTGCAATGCCCACCCGTTGCCGTTGCCCACCGGAGAACTCATGCGGGAAGCGGTTGTAGTGCTCCGGCTTTAGTCCCACCTGGTCCAGAAGTTCCTTGACCCGGTTCTTGAGCCCACCCGGCGGGCTGATCTTCTGCGCCACCATGGGAGCCGCGATGGCTGTGCCCACGGTCTGCCGGGGATTCAGGGAAGCAAAGGGATCCTGGAAGATCATCTGGACTTTGCGCCGGAAGTTGTACAAATCCTTGCCGCGCAACCCGCTGATGTCCACGCCGTCGATCATGATCCGCCCGCCCGTTGGATCCAGGAGGCGGGCCACCATGCGGCCGGTGGTCGACTTACCACAACCGGACTCACCCACGAGCCCCAAAGTCTGGCCTCGGGCAAGGCTGAAGGACACGCCGTCGACCGCTTTGACTGAGCGCTTGGCAGCCCCCGGAAGGAGGCCGCCCTTCAGCGGAAAATGCTTCTGAAGGTTCTCCACCTGGAGAATGGGTTGATGTTCCATGGCGGGTCCTAACGCGAATTCCGGATGGTAATGATCTGCGGGCCGCTCAAATGGCACCGTTTTCCGTGCCCGTCCTCAACCCGGAGCTCAGGGCGTTGGCTGACGCAGATGCCGTCGTCGGCGAGCTCTGAGTACTGGCACCGTGCGCTGAAGATGCAGCCCTTGGGCAGGTCAAGGAGCGACGGCGGCTGGCCGGGTATGGGGTTCAGCCGGCTGGAGGAGCTGTTCAGCGTGGGCATCGAGTTGAGCAGGCCCAGCGTGTACGGGTGCTGGGTGTCATAGAAGATGTCATCCACAGGGCCGGACTCAACGCATTGGCCTCCGTACATGACCAACACGTTGTCGCAAACCTCGGCGACCACTCCGAGATCGTGGGTGATCAGGATCAACGCTGAGTTGCTTTCCTCCTGGAGCTCGGACATCAGGTCCAGGATCTGGGCCTGCACCGTCACGTCCAACGCAGTGGTGGGCTCGTCGGCGATCAAGAGCTCCGGCTCGCAGATCAATGCCATGGCGATCATGGCACGCTGGCGCATGCCACCGGAGAAGTGGTGGGGGTACTCGTCGTAGCGCTGCTCAGGGCTGGGGATACCCACCCTTCCCAGCATGTCGACGGCGGCCGCCCGGGCCTGCTTCTTGCTCGCCTTGTTGTGGACCAGGTACGCCTCGGCGATCTGGTGGCCGACAGTGTAGAAGGGATGCAAGGCGGATAAGGGATCCTGGAAGATCATGCCGATGTTGCGTCCACGGAGCTGGCGCATGGCCGATTCCGGGATCGCAACAAGGTCCTTGCCCTGGAACATCGCCTGGCCGGTGACCTGCGCCGAGGTGCCCTTGAGCAGGCCCATGAGCGCCTGGCTGGTGACGGATTTTCCGGATCCTGATTCGCCAACGATCCCAAGTGTCTGGCCGCGTTCCAGCGCGAAGTCCATGCCATTCACTGCGGAGACAACGCCGTCGTCCGTTGGGAATTTCACGGAGAGGTTCCGGACCTCCAGGAAAGGGGCGGTGGCTGTACCGCCGGCAAGTGCGCTCGCGGTAGTTGTATTCAACTGGGTCATTGGAGCCTCACTCGGGGATCGATGGCGGCGTAGGCGAGGTCCACCACAACGTTGGCGACGATCACGAAGAACGCGGCCAGCATGGTGATGGCCATGGTGACGGGGAGGTCGCCGGAAATGGCGGCGTGCACAGCCGTGAAGCCCAGGCCGGGGACGGAGAAGATCTGTTCCGTGAGGACCGCGCCGCCCAGAAGGAGGCCAATGTCCATGCCGAGCATGGTCACCACGGGAGTGATGCCGGCCCGCACACCGTGCTTGAACGTGACAGTCCGCGGCGCCAAGCCCTTGGCACGGGCAGTCCGGATGAAGTCCTCACCGAACGTCTCGATCATGTTGGTCCGGGTGACACGGATGTAGGAAGCACTGAAGAGCACGGCCAACGCAATCCACGGCAACAAGTAGTTGGCCACCCATGCCCCGGGCCCCTGCGGGCCAAAGGGGCTGTTGATCTCGTTGGTGGTGAACGGCAGCAGGTGGAGCTGGTTGACGAACAGGAACAACAGGAAAAGGCCGGTCACCGGGATGGGCAGCGAGACACCCACGGAGGCTGCGCCAACAATGAACTTGTCCAGCGGCGACCCCTTGCGAAGGGCAGCCAAAAGACCCAGGCCGACGCCGGTGATGGTCCACAGCACCAGCGCGCCGATGGCCATGGAGAAGGTGTAGGGGAGCGAGCGGGCGATGATGTCCGCTACGTTCTCATTGGTTTGAAAGGATTTGCCGAGGCAGGGCCACTCACACAGTGTCTGGGCGCCGGGGGCACCGATCATCCGTGAGGAGAAGAGCCCGCGGATGTAGTCGGCGTACTGGACCAGGAAAGGCTGGTCCATTCCCAAGGCAACGCGGGCCTCGGCGACGCGTTCTGGCGTGCATTCCTGCCCACAAGCAGCAGCCGCGGGGTCCGATGGGCCCAGCTGGAAGAGCGTGAAGGTGATGAAGCTGACGGCGGCGAGAAGCAGGACCAGCGATCCGGTCCGGCGAAGAATGAAAGTCATCATGGTGGTGGTTGCGGACCGCCCGCTGGTGCAGGCGGCCCGCTTCTCCTTCTGGACTATGTGGTTTTCGAAGCCCGACTATTTCTCGACGCCGACGATCGAGAGGTCGATGCCGCCGAAGAAGTAGCCCACCTGGGCATTGCGGACGTTCGAACCCACCACGCTGTTGGTGTGGCTGCGGATGAGCGGCACGATCGGGTAGGTCTTCAACGCCGATCCGAAGGCCTCGGACCACTTCTTGCCCAGTTCCTCGGAGGTGCCATCCGTATTGCGGAGATCAAACATGGCCTTGGAAACCACGGGATCGAAGTAGCGGGACGTGTTGGAGAAGCCGTAACTGGTGCCCTCGTTGTTCGGGCCCAGCAGTGGATCTGCGGAGGTACGGATGGACGCAGGATCGGCACCACCGCACCAGCCGGAACGGCCCATGTCCGGGAGTTGCTCGCTGGCCAGGATGGAGTAGTAGTTCGGTGCGGGAATCGCCACCAGTTCCACCTCGATGCCCAGGGCCTTCAGGTTCTGCTGCACCACGGTGCCCGTGTTCTTGAAAGCATCCCGGTTGTTGGCGTAGCCGTACGTAAGGCTCTTGGGGTAGTCCTTGCCTTCCAGGAGCTTCTTGGCTTCCTCCAGCTTGGGCTTCCCCGTGGGATCCAGCTCCAGTTCGGTCTCCACGTAGCCACGCATTTTCGCGTTCAGCGGGCTCTGGGTGATCTCGCCAAAGCGACGTCCGCCGTACTGGACCAGGATGGACTGGCGGTCCAGCGCCAAGGCGATGGCCTTGCGGACATCCGGGTCCTTGATCTTTTCCGTGTTCAGGCTCAGGACGTCGTTGCATCCCAGGAGACCGGAGGCGACGCGGTCCTTGACCTTGGCATCGGCCAGTTTGGCGGAGTCCGAGGTCTGCAGGGCACCGTTGGAGTCCAGGGTGATGGCGTTCGGGTCCGAGTCGGCCAACAGCTGCTGGCTGATGGTGGCCTGCGACGTGGAGAGCGAGAAGCTGAACGTGTCCGGAAGGGCCGAACGGTTGGGGTCCGTGGCGGGATCCCAGTGCGGGTTGCGGACCAGCTTGAGGGACTTGCCGCGGTTGTACGACTCCACCATGTAGGGGCCCGAGGAAACGGGGTGGTTGGTGTAGTCCAGCTTCGTGTCCTTGGCCTTCGGAACCGGGGCCGTGTTGGACCGCGATGCCAGGGCCGGGAACTCCGCGAACGGCTTCTTCAAGTGGAAGACCACGGTGCGGTCATCGGGTGTTTCAACCGCCTTGAGCACAGCGGAAGGATCCTTATACGGTCCCTTGTACCCACCGGCGTCGAGCGCTGCATTCAACTCCTGCGGCGCCTGGGTGAAGACGTCCTGCGCGAAAGTCCGCTCCACGCCGTACTTGATGTCGGCCGAGGTGATGGGCGTGCCATCCTCGAACTTCACGCCTTCCTTAAGGGTGAACGTCCAGCTCAGGCCGTCATCGGAGACCTTGCCTGTATCGGTCGCAAGGTCCGGGACCACTGTTGGCGGCTGGCCTGCGGTTTCCTTGGCCATGGTCAGCGTGCGGTAGTACAGCTGGCCGACGTTGGCGGTCTGGACATAGTTGCTGTTGCCCGGATCCAGGGTCTGGAAATCGGAGGACATGAGGACGTTGATGTTGCCGCCCTTGCCGTTGAAGCCGGACTTGACCACGTTGGGGGCCAACTCCGTGACCGACCCGGCCGACTGGGAACTGCCGGGCTGGCTTTGGCCGGCACCGCAGCCTGTGGCTGCCATGGCGATCAACACCGAAAGTGCCAGTGCTCTTGCAGGGGTTTTCATGATGCTCCTTGTGAGGGGTGAAAGGCGATGCGGGGATGAGGGTTAGTGAGAAATTTGCTAGCGGGAGGACTTGGGATCCAGGGCGTCGCGGACTGCGTCGCCCAGAAGGTTGAAGGCCAGGACGGTGACGATGAGCATGATGCCGGGTACGGCGAGGAACCACGGATCACTGAGGTACCAGTTGCCGGATTGGGCGGCGTTCAGCATCTGCCCCCACGACGGTGTGGGGTCCTTGACGCCGACGCCGAGGAAGGACAGTGCCGCTTCTGCCGAAATGTTGGTGGGGATCAGCATGGTGGCGTACACCAGGACGACGCCCATGACGTTGGGGATGATCTGCCGGAACAGGACACTCAGGTGGGAGGCGCCGAAGGACCTGGCGGCTTCCACGAATTCGCGCTCGCGGAGGCTGAGCACCTGCCCGCGGACGATTCGTGCGAGGTAGGCCCAGCCGAAGAAGCCGAGGATGATCACCAGCGAGGCCATGGGCAGGAAGCTGCCTTCACCCAACGGGGTATCCCTGAGCCGCGATTGCAGGATGGGGGTCAGGGACAGCACCAGGAGGAGGTGCGGGAAGGCCAGGAACAGGTCCATGATGCGGCTGATGATGGCGTCGGTCTTGCCGCCGAAGTAGCCGGCGGCCGCTCCGAGGACCGTTCCAAGGACCACTGACACTGCGGTGGACAGCAGGGCGATGGTGAGGGAGACCTGCCCGCCGTGGGCGAGCCTGGCGAACAGGTCGCGGCCCAGTCCGGGCTCGACGCCCAGCCAGTGCTGGGCGGACGGGTACATGTAGCCGGGGAGCGGCAGCCCTGGTGTCTGGAAGTCATCCAGTACGTCCGGGCCGGTGTTGGAGGTGAAGGGGTCGTTGCCGGACATGGCACTCAAGACGGGAGCCAGGATGGCGAAGAGCATGATAGCCACCACCACGCACAGGCTGAGGAGGGCGATCTTGCTTCGCCGGATCCGCATCCAGGCGGTGGCGAGCAGGGAGCGGGCCTCGGCGGGTGCTGTGGCCTCCGGCGTCGTTGCCGGAGGAAGCGGCGGGCTTCCGATGCTTGGTTCGGACTGTAACTGGGTCAACGGTTCTGCTCGATTCATGATCCAAGGAGCTGGCTCCGGAGTTCTTGTATACCAAAATAGACTAGATCAGGATTGGTGCGATGTAAATCACAAATAATGTACTGTTTGGAATACCAGAGAGTTTCTTTTGGGATCTGTACCACATGAGGAAGAGGAGTTGCCGTGCCCACCAAGGTCACCGCCCGGTACGTGCTGGGTCATCACAAGGGACGTCACGTGCTGCTGGAGGACGCATGTGTGGTCTACAGCGGCGACGTCATCGACTACGTTGGCCACGACTACACGGGGCCTGTGGACGAGGAGCTCGACGCAGGGGATGCCTTGCTGATGCCGGGGCTGATCGACCTCGATGCCCTGACGGACATCGACCATCTCATCCTGGACAGTTGGGCCGGCCCGGAGCAGGCCAAGGGGCACCAGTGGTCCGAGGACTACTTCCGCAACCGTCGGGCCAACGTCTTCACCGCCGAAGAACGCCAGCAGGTCCGGGAATACGCCTTGATTCAGCTGATCCTGCACGGCATCACCACGTACATGCCCATCGCGTCCGAGGTTCATTCCGAGTGGGCTGAACCCTTCGAGGAACTGGCGGGGATGGCGGAGACCAGCCGGCGGCTTGGCCTTCGGGGGTACCTTGGCCCCGCCTACCGGTCGGGCGTCAATGTTGTGCTGGAGAACGGCAGCCGTTCAGTAATGTTCGACGACGGTCGCGGCCGTGAGGGACTGGCCGATGCCCTGCGCTTCCTGGACCATGCAACGGAACTCAATGACCCGTTGGTTAACGGCGTCCTCCTCCCGTGCCGCATAGAGACCCTGGACCTCGAGTTGCTCAAGGAAACAGCGGCGGCCTCCAATGAGAGGGACGTCCTGGTCCGCCTGCACTCGCTGCAGGGCTTGGTTGAACGTGAGCTCATCCAGGAGTGGCACGGCGTGACGCCTCTGGAATTGCTGGACCAGGCAGGGCTGTTGAACGAACGCCTCTTGATCCCGCACGCGACCTACACGGACCGGAATCCAGCAGTGTTCGGTGAGGATCGGGGCGATCTCGCCCGGCTGGCGGACAGCGGTGCCAGCATCATCCACTGCCCACTGACCTCCATGCGCTACGGGAGCACGCTCGACTCGTTCAAGGCCTACAAGGAGGCGGGCATCAACATTTCGCTGGGCACTGACTCGTTCCCACCGGACCTCATCCGGGGCATTGACTCCGGTGTGCAGCTCGCCAAGATCCTGGCGGGCTCCAACGACGCCGGGGACGTTGCCGGATACGTCGACGCCGCCACGCTGGGTGGAGCGCAGGCCTTGCGGCGGCCCGACTTGGGGCGGCTGGAGCCCGGCGCCCAAGCAGACATGGTCGCTTTTTCACTGGGCGACCTTCGCGACGGCGTCCACGAGGACCCCATCCGAACCCTCCTCCTGAATGGAACAGCGCGCCAGGCCGTGCTCTCCGTGGTGGCAGGACGGACCGTCATGGCAGACGGCGTGATCGCCGGAGTTGACCTGGACTATTGGCGCTCCAAGGGCCAGGAGCTGTTCGACAAGATGCGCCGCGCCTACACTGTGCGGGATGCCCGGAACCGACCGGCCGATCAGCTGTTTCCTCCCGTGTATGCTCGGTTGGAACGCTGACCGGCGCCGTCCGGCACATGGAGCGGACACCGGCATGAAGGGAAGTTTGACAGTGGCTGAGGCGATGCCGGACACCGGAAACGGCCGTGATGATGAGGCGCGTGCGGAGAACGTCTACCAACTGGTGTTGGAAGGGATCGTCACGGGTACTTACGCGCAGGGCATGCGCTTGCGCGAACGCGAACTCTCCGAGCTCTACAACGTGTCCCGCATACCGGTCCGGGAAGCCATCCAGCGCTTGGAACAGGACGGTTTTGTGGCGACGTTCCCGCGCCGTGGTGCCGTGGTGCGCCAACTGACACTGACAGATGTCAACGAGCTCTTCGATGTCCGCCTGTGCCTGGAAACCTTCGCCGCGCGGATGGCCGCCACCAGGGTTGCCGAGGGAAGCGACGGCGGACGCCTCCAAGAACTCATGGAAGCGTCCAAGACTGCCATCGACGAGGACCGGACTGACGACGTTGCCGTCATCAGCGCCGAGTTGCACGCCGAAATCGTGCGCCTGTCCGGCAACCGGCTGCTGATCGAGTCCGTGAAACCCCTCTTTGGCCGGATGCGCTGGATCTTTGGGCTGGCCCACAACCGCAGCAACGAACTTCAGCGCGACGAGCACACGGAGTTGTGCAACGCGATCCTGAAGGGCCGGCCGGACCTGGCTTACTCGCTGGCGTACTCGCACATCGAGCTGGGCCGCGAACCGGTCCTGGCTGGCCTCGCTGAAACCCTGGAACCGTGAGTTTTCGTACAGATAACGCCCTTTAGAGGCCCTCTTCCGGGCGTTATCTGTACAAAAACTCCGCTAGTCGTCGGCGTCCGGGTATTCGTCTTCGTCTTCGTCGTCGTACCTGCCGGATTCCTCCACCTCGACCTCAAGGATCTTCAGCAGCTCCGTATCCGGGTTCAGCATGATGGCAGCCTCATCGCGGCGGTGCTGCAGCACAGTGTCCAGATAGGACTGAACCGTCTCCGCCAAGGGGACGTACCTGTCCTGCTTCTGGCTCATGTACCAGCGGTGCTCCAGGACCTCGTGCACCACTTCCGCGGGCTCCAGCTTCCCGGCCAGGTGCCGTGGAATGGAACGGACAATGGGCTCGAAGATCTGGCTGACCCAAATGTGGGCGCTGATTTCCTCGTCCAGGTCCGGGTTGTTGTCCGCCCGGAACTGGTCCATGTCGTTCAAGAGCCTGCGGGCCTGGTTCTCCTGGGCGTCCAACCCGGTCAGGCGCAGCAAGCGACGCTGGTGATGACCGGCGTCGACCACTTTGGGCTGGAGCTGGATGGTGGAGCCGTCCGCCGTGGTCTTGATGGCGTATTCCTCCACGTCGAAGCCCAGCTCGTTGAGGCGCCGGATGCGGGCAGCCACGCGCCACCTTTCGCCGAGTTCGAAGGACTCCTTCTCCGTCAGCTCGGTCCAGAGCCGGCGGTAGCTGTCCATGATCAGCTCACTGGTGGCGACGGGATCCACCTTTTCCTCGATCAGCCCGCCGTCGAGCAGGTCCATCAGCTCACCGGCGATGTTCACGCGGGCGATTTCGAGGTCGTATTCACGTTGGCCCATGGAGAGGTCCGGATAGAGTTCGCCCGTTTCGGCGTCCACCAAATAAGCGGCGAAAGCGCCGGCATCACGGCGGAACAACGTGTTGGACAGCGAAACGTCACCCCAGTAGAAGCCCACAAGGTGCAGGCGAACCAGCAGCAGGGCCTGCGCGTCAATGAGCCGGGTCAGGGTGTCCTTGCGGAGCATTTGCGAGAACAACGCCCGGTACGGCATGGAGAACTTGAGGTGCCGGGTTACCAGCACAGGGTTCAGCGGCCGGCCATCCGCGGTGGTGCGTCCGGTGATCACAGCAACCGGCTCCACGCAGGGAACATCCAACCGGGCCAGCTTCCGCAGCATGTGGTACTCGTGGCGGGCCACGTGCTCGGAGGTTTCCTTGATGGCGATGACCGAGCCACCCAGGTGCGCGAAACGCACGATGTGCCGCGAAATACCGCGGGGGAGCGCCGCAAGGTTCTCGGCCGGCCAATCCTCCAAGGCAATGTGCCACGGAAGATCCAACAGTTCCGGGTCGGCCGCAGCCGCCGTGATGTTCAGGGAACCGATAACACTCGCTGGCGGTGCGGTGTCCTGCGCACTCGCGGCTTCAGTGCGGGGGAGCTTGCCGATCTGCCCGTAATCGGTAGGTTCGTCGTGCCACTGGGCTCCGTTTTGCTCGCTCATGCCTCAATTGTTCCGTACTTAGGGGTGGAGGACGTTCCGGCTTCGGGGAACGGCCACTTCGAGGTGGCTGACCACTCGACGTCGGGTGCGGCCTGGAAGGCGACGCCCTGGTGGGCGAGCCGCTCGCCCAAGGCGCCCAGACGACGTCGGAAGTCACCTGCGTTGCGGACCTCCTGGCCGGACCACGCGACTTCCGCGAGGGAAACAGCCCGGGGGTAAAGCAGCCAATGCGCCTGCTCATTATTCCGTACGGTTTCTGTCCACAGGGGTCCTTCGACGCCGAGGATCTGGTGATCCTTGAGGCCGCCCTGGGCAGGATCCCAGTTGTAGTACTCGGCCCAGGTGAAAGGGCCGCCTTCAACCCATTCGAGTCCGATGGGGCTGTCAGACGCGTACTTTTGGTCCAGGTAGGTATTGGCGGCGGGTGACATGATCACCTTCGCGCCGCTTTCTTCGGCCTGCCGGACCACCGGGGCGAAGTCACCGTGCCAGTACTGGATGACGGCACCTTCCGGGAGTTCGACGGCGGCGAACTCGTTCCAGCCCACCACCGTCTTGCCGGTTTCGGCTCCGATCCGGACGAACTGCTGCACCATGGTCACGTAGTCGTCATGTCCTGTGACGTGGGCTTCGTCGCCGCCGACGTGGAGGTAGGGCCCTGCCGTGATGGCGGCAAGTTGCCCGAGGACTTCGCGGACGAACTCGTAGGTGACCGGCAGGTCAGCGGTAAAGGTGGACCATCCCACCTCCGAGGTGGTGCTCATGGGCTTCGCCTGACCATCGGGATTGAGCTGGGGAATCGCTGCGAGGGCGGCGTTGACGTGTCCCGGGAGGTCAATCTCCGGGATCACCAGCACGTTCTTGGTGGCGGCGTAGGCCTGGATGTCCTTGAAATCCTGCTGCGTGTAGAAACCCGCGCGCCCGCGGGCAGGAACCGCTGTAGGGACCTCCACGGCGCCTTGTCCGCCCAGGGCAGTCAGCTGGGCGTAGGGCAACCCCGAAGGGTTTTGCTCCGGGTCGTGGATCTCGATGCGCCACGACTGGTCGTCCGTGAGGTGCAGGTGCAGGGCGTTCAGCTTGAACTGGGTCATGACGTCGATCTGCGCCTTGACCTCCTCCACCGTGAAGAAGCTTCGGGCAACGTCCAGCATCAGGCCGCGGTACGCGAACCGCGGCGCGTCGGCGATGTCGACGGCGGGAATCACCCATTCGGCGTTGCTTGCGTCCGCCTTCTCAACGGACGCAGGGAAAAGCTGGCGGAGCGTCTGGACCGCATTGAAGAGTCCGGCCGGAGTGGAGGCCGTGAGCCTGACGCCACCCTCGGTGACGCTGAGCGTGTACGCTTCCGGGCCGCCGTCGAACGCTTCCGCGAACTCAAGGGAGATGTCACCGGGGCGGGTGTCCTCAACGATGGGCAGTTCGAAACCGGTGCCGGCGCGCAGCAGCGAGGCCAGTTGTTCGGCGAGCTCCGTGGCTGGGGCCGTGGCGCTGATCCGTGCTGTGGGGGCAAGCGTGAAGGCAGGGCTGTCCTGGAGTGCGACGTGGGAGGGGCGGGGGATCAGGGTGTCCGTCGTGTTCATGCCATTCTTTCGCAGGAGTTAGGTTAACGCGAGAGCGGCCCGACCTGGAGGGGTCGGGCCGCTTTCATGCGGAGTTATGTGACTGCCGGTGGGACTAGTCGCCCAGGCGGAGGCCGGTCTTGGTGTCGAACAGGTGCACGTGGCCGGACTGCGGACGAACGAAGATGGACTCGCCCTTCATCGGGGGGCGACGACCATCGACGCGTGCAACGATGTCGTGGCTCTTGCCATCAAGGATGGTGTGGCCGTAGACGTAAGCGTCGGCGCCGAGTTCTTCGACGACGTCAACCTCAACCTGGAGGCCTTCGCCGTTGCCGACGGTCTCAAGGTCTTCCGGACGCGAACCGACGGTGACGGTCTGGCCGTGAGCCTCTTCGAGGATGTTGCGCGGCACGGGGTAAACCGTTCCGCCGAACTGGACACCGCCGTCGACGACCGGCAGTTCCAGCAGGTTCATGGCCGGGGAGCCGATGAAGCCTGCAACGAAGACGTTCTGCGGGCGGTCGTACAGGTTGCGCGGGGTGTCAACCTGCTGGAGCAGGCCGTCCTTCAGCACTGCGACGCGGTCACCCATGGTCATTGCCTCGACCTGGTCGTGCGTCACGTAAACGGTGGTGACACCCAGGCGGCGGGTGAGGGATGCAATCTGCGTACGGGTCTGGACGCGGAGCTTGGCATCAAGGTTGGACAGCGGCTCATCCATGAGGAAGACCTGCGGGTTACGGACGATTGCACGGCCCATGGCAACACGCTGGCGCTGACCACCGGAGAGTGCCTTCGGCTTGCGGTCCAGGTAAGCCTCAAGGTCAAGAAGCTTGGCGGCTTCGCGAACACGCTCGGCGCGCTCTTCCTTGGAGATGCCGGCGATCTTCAGTGCGAAGCCCATGTTGTCTGCAACCGTCATGTGCGGGTACAGAGCGTAGTTCTGGAAGACCATTGCGATGTCGCGGTCCTTCGGCGGGACATCAGTGACGTCGCGGTCACCGATCAGGATGCGGCCGGCGTTGACGTCCTCAAGGCCTGCGAGCATGCGCAGGGAGGTGGACTTACCGCAACCGGAGGGTCCAACGAGGACCAGGAATTCGCCATCGGCGATGTCGATGTTGAGTTTATCGACGGCGGGCTTATCTGTGCCCGGGTACAGACGCGTAGCGTTATCAAAAGTAACTGTAGCCACAGTTATCAATCCCTTCACCGGCAGGTACGTGCCGGACGATCCGTTGTGAATGGTTCATTTTCTTCAGTTGAACTCCCCGGCCAATGGCCGGGGAGGATCGTGTGACGTCGCACGGTACTGTGCGTCACATCACATCCAAGAGTATGTCAGACTTTTGGACATACTACCTAAATGTTACGAACGTCACATGTTGCGCTGGTCACTCGCTAGGCCTCGGCGGTGACCCGCCGACGCTCCCTCAACAGGGCTTCCAGCAACTCCGCCACGTGCACCGGCGCTTCTACCCTGTACTGGGCCTGAGTGAAGTCCAGGCCAACCTTGATGCCCACATCATCACCCAGGAGCCGGCCCAACGCATCCTCATCGGTGACATCGTCTCCTGCGAACAGGATGGCCGTAGCGCCGGTTGCCTGACGCAGGAATTCAACGGCCTCACCTTTGGAAGCATGGACCACAGAGGTCTCCAGCACGCGTTTGCCGGTTTTGAGGTACACGCCCGGATGCTCGCGGAGCACCCGGGTGGCGGCCTCGACGGCGTCTTCCGCGACGTCGTCGTCGGCCATCCTCGTGTGGAGGACGACGCCGGCGGGCTTGTCCTCAAGCAACGTCCCCGGAGCGATGTTCACGATTTCAGCGAGGACCTCACGGACCGCAGCCAGCTTGGCGCGCTGTTCGTCGTCCAGTTCCAAGCCCAAGGATCCTTCACCGAGCCAGACTTCCGCCCCGTGGCTGCCGATCAGCAGCGTGTCCGCAGGAGGCGAGGCGACCAACCGCAGGCTGTCCAGGGCCCTGCCAGAGATGAGTGCCGTCGTCGTGCGTGGCAGTTCAGCGAGTGCCTCCAAAGCCGCAGCGGACCGGGGCAGCGGCCTGGCGTCCTCCGCCCGGTCCACAATGGGGGAGAGGGTGCCATCGAAATCGAGGGCCACCAACAAATGCTCCGTGCCGGAAATTCGCCGGACTGCTTCAAGCAACTCCGGCGAAAGGGAAAGGCTCTCAGCTGTCATCGCGCACTACCTTCTCTTCCAGGGCGGCCAGGAACTCAGCCGACCAGTGATCGACGTCGTGATCCAGGATTTGCTTGCGCATCAGCTTCATGCGGCGGCGTGCTTCTTTGGCGGGCAGGTTGATGGCCCGCAGGATGGTGGACTTGAGTCCGTCGATGTCGTGCGGGTTGATCAGGAGCGCCTGCTTGAGTTGGTCGGCAGCGCCGGCGAACTCACTCAGGACCAGCGCGCCGTCATCCTCGGAGCGGGCTGTGACGTATTCCTTGGCCACCAGGTTCATGCCGTCGCGCAGCGCGGTGACCAGCATGACGTCCGCAGCGAGGTACAGCGCCACCATTTCTTCCACCGGGTAGCTGTGGTGCAGGTAGCGGACCGCAGTGTTCTGGATGGTGTCGTAGGTGCCGTTGATGTGTCCCACGGTGCCTTCGATCTCCTCGCGGAGCAGCCTGTACTGTTCCACCCGTTCCCGGCTGGGGCTTGCCACCTGGATGAGGGTGGCGTCCTCCACCTTGATGTGTCCGTCCGCAAGGAGTTCCTCGAAGGCCTTGAGCCGGTGCCGGATGCCCTTGGTGTAGTCCAGCCGGTCCACGCCAAGGAGGATGGTCTTCGGATTGCCGAGGTCCTTGCGGATCTGCTGTGCGCGCTCGATGATCTCAGGGTTGGACGCGAGCTCGCGGATCTGGGCAACGTCGATGGAGATCGGGAAGGCCTGCGCCCTGGCAATGTGCGTGACTTCGCCGTCGGGACCCTTGACGTGAACCTGCTGCTGCTTGACGCTGGCGCCCAGGAAGCGGCGGGCCGAACGCATGAAGTTGCCGGCGTCACTGGGCCGCTGGAAGCCCAGGAGGTCCGCGCCAAGCAGTCCGTCAATGATTTCACGGCGCCACGGCAGTTGGGCGAAGATCTCCGGAGGCGGGAAGGGGATGTGGTTGAAGAAACCAATCTTGAGGTCCGGCCGGGTTTCGCGCAGCAGGCGCGGAACCAATTGGAGTTGGTAGTCCTGCACCCACACCGTGGCGCCGTCGGCGGCATGGCGGGTCACGGCGTCGGCGAACTTCCGGTTGACCTTGCGGTAGGAATCCCACCACGTACGGTGGAACTCCGGGGGCGCAATGACGTCGTGATACAGCGGCCAGATGGTCGCGTTGGAGAATCCCTCGTAGAACAATTCGACGTCATCGCTGCTCAACTGGACCGGGATGAGGTCCATGCCTTCATGGCTGAACGGGCGCACCGTCTCGTCCGGGGCGCCATGCCAACCCACCCACGCGCCGTCGGACTTCGTCATCATTGGCGCGAGCGCCGTGACGAGACCCCCGGGCGAACGCCGCCAACCGTCGGCGCCGTGTCCGTTGTCGTCGCTGATACGGTCAACGGGCAGCCTGTTGGAGACCACCATGAAGTCGAACTTGGTTGCCGTGGGCTTCTTGACGGGAGAAGCCCGAACGCCTTCTTCGGTCTTGAGTTTTTCGCTTGCCAAATCCTGCATTAATGCTCCCTGGGGTTGCTGTGACTCAACTCCCAGCCTACTAGCGGAATCTTCCATGGCACTTGATCGTTCAACAACCGGGCAAGGGGTCTGCGGCAGATCTTCAAGTTTGCTCCCGTAAACTGACCCCGTTGCCCTAGCTATGCCCTTTGACGTCGAATACCCCGAGGAACTGATGAGCCCCGCAAACGAACAACGCCTGTCCAAGGCTGAACGCACCGCCCAGGCACGGGAAAAGGCGCGCGCAATCCGCGAAGAGCAGTTGAAAAAGGACAAGCGCAACAAGCTTCTGGTCGGCTGGGGCATTGTGGTTGCCGTTGTGGTCATCATCGCGTTGGTGGCTTTCGTTGTCATCGGCCAAGCGCAGAACAACGCACCTATCGCCGATCAGGGCCCGACGCCGGCCAACGGCAACGTCCACGGCGGCGTGACGCTGCTGGCCAACAGCGAAGTTGTTAAGTCGGAGCCGGCCAGCGTCAACGTTGCCGACGTCCCGAGCCCTGCAGCAACCCCGCCTGCCACCGTGACGGTCCCCGGCGGCGAAGCCGAAGCCGGCAAGCCCGTCAAGGTCATTGCCTACATCGACTTCATCTGCCCCGTGTGCAAGCGGTTCGAGACCACGTACGGTGAGTCGCTGACCAACCTCCGCAACGAAGGCAAGATCTCCCTCGAATACCGTCCCCTCGGCTTCCTGGACCGGCAGTCCACCACCAATTACTCCTCCCGCGCGGCCAATGCTGCTGCATGCGTAGTGAACTCGTCCCCGGAAAAGTACGCGGACTTCTTCAACTTGCTCTTCGAGCGCCAGCCGGCTGAAGGCGGAGCGGGCATCTCCGACAACGACCTGAAGAAAATGGCTACCGAGGTTGGTGCAGCCAACATCGACACCTGCGTCGACAGCAAGCAGTTCCGTCCGTGGGTAAAGGTTGCCACGCAGGAAGCTGCGGCAGTCGGCATCACCGGCACGCCCACCGTGTTCATCGACGGCAAGCAGTGGGACGGCAGCACCGACCTGAACGCTGAAATCCAGACGGCAGTTACCGCCAAGGGCTGATAACCCTCGCGGAATGCACGACGTCGGCCGGTCACCCTTGTTCCTGGGTGGCCGGCCGCTGTTGTACCGCTCGGTCCCGGCTTGACCCGGCTGGTCCCGGCGAATTTCGTTGACGGGGATGGTCTGGGCTAACCTTATCTAGCGCTCTTTTGCGCAGTGCTTCGGGTAACCGGAGCGTGCCTCCTTAGCTCAGTTGGCCAGAGCACCGCTCTTGTAAAGCGGGGGTCGTCGGTTCGAATCCGACAGGGGGCTCCACGAACCCCTCCATTCCGGCGATTTTGCCCGGAACGGAGGGGTTTTTCGTGTCTGAAATGCAGGGCACTACACGTTTACTACACGCTTTCAAGAAGGCAGACGACACCAGCGGGCCCTCCAGCTGCATAGAGGGAACTATGAAGTCAGGCAACAAGACCTGGGGACCGGCGACGGACGAGGCGCCGTGCGAAGGACGGCTAAGTACCGGACAGATTCTGGGTGTCCGCGAAGGTCAGGTCCACTTTGGAGTCGTCAGTGACCGTACCGGCCCGAAGCGGGGGAGGTCTCGTCGTTCTTCGTGCTGGTTCCCGGCGTGCGACCGGCCCTCAGGTCCCAGGACCTTCTTCCGGAAGCCCCGAGCTCTTCGCGGGACTTGTCCTGGATTTGTACACTCAATGCATTTACGTCCACGGGGGACAAACCTACCGGAGTGGTTCTCAGGCTGCGAAAGGGTGTCTCGCGTTTTTAGGGGAACTGGAGGGGTTGGAGCGGGCGCTCTTCGCTGCAGTTCACTGGTGCAGCGTGGGTCGATAGATGAGCTGTTGCGTGCGGCCGTCGAGTGTCAGGTTCTCGATGAGTTCAAGGTCGAAGTCCTGTGCGCCGTGGAAGATCGAGCCCGTTCCGGTCTGACCTGTGATCACCGGGAAGATCGTGACCTGAATGCGGTCAACCAGTCCGGCGGCCATCAGTGCCCGGTTCATCGCCAGGCTCCCGTGGGAGCGCAAAGGTACGTTGGATTCCTCCTTCAGCCGGGCGACGACGTCCACGGCATCACCGCTGACGAGGGTCGCATCGGCCCAGTCAAGGGGTCCTTGCAGGGTGGTGGACACGACTGTGGCCGGCAGACGGATCATCCGGGTAACCCATGGGTCGCGGACTTCTGAGTCCTCATCGCTTGTGGACAGCATTTCCACGAAGGACCGGAACGTGTTGGCTCCGAAGACCATCCGCTGATCCTGGCTGTACTGGGCGAGGCGGCGTTCAAGCAGTTCCGGTCCTTGCTTGCCCCAGTAGCCGGTCCAGTTGCCGGTGGCGGAACCGAAGCCGTCGAGACTGGAAAAGACGTCGAACGTGTAGGTCGCTGACATGGCGCACTCCTGAACAGACACAGGACCGTGGACCTTGGTGACTGTCCATGGTCGAGACAGTGGTGGTGATCAGCCTAGTCAGCCCTGAAGTAGTCTTACAGGGCTTGGAAAGTCGGGCACGCTCAGACTCATCCCCATGGGCACTAGTGAAACGGCTGACCCTCTGGGAGGTCGCAGAGCGCTACAGCGTGGCTCTCAGTGTTGGGGGTGCTGGAGCCGAAGTCCATAAGCGGGTGTGTCGCGGAGGAATTCGCGGAATGTCGGGACGGCGAAATCGACGTATCCCCGGCTTGTTGTTTCGATGACCCCAGCGGCCAATAGCCGAAGCCGGTATTGGCCGCCGTATACGGCGTTGACGCCCAAACGCTTCGCAATAGTGGTTGTGCTGGACGGGCCGTCGTCTTCAGCCATGGCCAGCAGGTACGACTGATCGACGTCGGAAAGAGCCGAGTAGGCGGACTGCAGGACGGTGGCACCCATGCGACGGCGGGCTTTCTGTACACCGGCAGCCAGCGCCTGGTCGGTGACGACCGCCCCTGATTTTCTGGCTTGACTCCATACGTGATAGCCGACGAGCTGGATCAGGAATGGGTAGCCGCCCGTCGCTTCGGCCAGCTGCTGGAGGTGTTCGTCGCTGATGCTCACGCCGCTTTCGGAGAAAGTGTCCCGGAAGGCGTTGGCGACCTCGTCTATCGAGGTCCTGTGCAGGTCGTACTTTTCGGCGCGGCGAAGGAAGGTGGAGACGCCTTCGTTGAGCAAGTCTTCGACAGACTTCGGCAGACCAGCCAGGACCAGGCCGATGGGTAAGCTTTCGCGGATCAGATGTTGGACGACCGCTGCGATTTCGGAGAGTTCGGTCCGGTCCACGGCATGAATCTCATCGATGCTGATCAGCAACCCGGTGTCCTGCTCGCCCAACTTTTCCAGCAGTTCGGTAATCTGCCGCCGCCAGTGAACCTCACGAACAGCCGGAAGCTGGGTATCCACGCGGAGGATTCCGATCGTCACCCCGGTAACCCGACGGCCGGCAGGGCCGTCCCCAAACTCGTCAGCCGCAGCGCGGACGGCGCTACTGATGCGGTCCACGAGGCCGTCGGTGGCGGTTTCGGAGATGACAATCCAGCCGTGTTCAATGGCTTCGTCTTCAATTTCCCCCAGCATGACTGTCTTGCCGATGCCGCGGGGTCCCGTGAAAATAGAGAGCAGCCCAGGGGCTCCAGGCCCATTCTCGATGCTCTCGGCGAAGTCCTGACGCATATCGTCCCGGCCGACTAGAAGCGGTGGGCGCGCACCAGCTGTCGGCTTGAACGGATTCTTCACGGCCACTTTTACACTCCTATAAATTTTTTAAAGTCTTTATATTCCTTATAGTAGCGTGCAGTTGGAGACGGGGCGCCGCAGAGTCCGGCGTTCCGCGTTTTGTCGGGGGGATGATTGCCTCTAGCCTGTGGATCATGTCGTACGAAGCCAGAGCCAGAGCCAGGGCGTGGCCGGCGTCAGGTTGATCGAAGGGCTCCCCGCCGATCAAGATCAGGCCTTCGGCGGTGAGGGCGTCCTCGATGATCCCGGCCACTGGCAGCTGTGTTCCGCCGCGTGGGCTGAACAGGTGCGGGTTGATGCAGCCTTTGCAGCGAATGCTGCAGCCTCGAAACCAGATGGCCGTCCGCAGGCCGGGTCCTTCCGCGGTCTTGCCGTGCAGGACGCGGCCGACGCGGAGAATCGGCTCGTTGGCCAAATATCGATCCTGTTGCGTTGCGGCGTTGATGTCTATGCTGCCGCCCGGAGTGGATGCCGGCGCCGTGTACTGGGCTGGTGCGGTGTAGTGACGTACGGCTCGGTCATCTCTACGCTCAGCGAGAGCGAGCGGAACTCGATATTCGTGTACGACGCCTATGAAGCGGCGCTTGCCGTCGCCTTGATCTCCGGCGGTATCTGGAACATCAGGTCCCGGTTGAGCACAAACAAGCCGCCCCTGATTGCAGCAGTAGTTCTGACCGGTTTCTTCATCGTTCCCGACGTCATCAACTTGGTCGAGATAGCGACCTCAGGCGCCGAAATGCGGAACCTTCTGGCTGTGTTCTGGCATGTTGCTCTGCTTGTGTTGGCGATACGACTGCTTCGTTTCAAGCAGCCACCGCCCACCGAACGTGAACCGCTCGGGCAGCCCCTCAGCCAGCAATAGGAGCAGTGTCGTGACCGAGGCCTGGACGATCTCCCCGCCCGGGCATGCGGCTTACGGGCAGTTCAGCGTCCCTGTCAGGGGTGTGCCCGCCCATGCGTTGGTGGAGTTGGGCACCTTGTAGTAGCCGCGGATCTGGTAGGTCCAGGTGCCTGAGAGGTTGCTCGTGTTCTGGACCCCTGAGCTGTAGCTCTTTCCCGAGGCCTTGCTGAGGTCGCCCGTGAACTGTACAACGCCGTCGGGGTCTATGACCTTGAGCTCGTGGTAGTTCGCGTAGGTGACGGCAGTGAAAGTGCTGACGCTGATTTTGGCTTGGCCAAACCAGAGGAATGAATCGCAGGACTTCGTCACGGTGACCGTGTTGGCTGCCGGCGCCGGGATCTTTGCCGCACTGACAGCCATCGCACCTGATGCGGTGTTGTTGAACTTGGCGTGCGCCGGTGAAATGTGGACGCCCATCAACAGGAGCACGGCGGCCAGGATGATGGCCGGTACTTGCCAGATGATGCCTTTGCCATGCATGTGCGTGATGCCGTCCCGGTAGTGCGGATGATGTGTTTCCAGTGTGACGAACGGGCCTCAGGAAAGGCCGCGGTGAACACTCAAGGTCTGCTCAAGACCGAAAAAATCCCCTGTGCCTGGTCAGTGATGTATGCGCGGCCCTGATGAGGTCGGACCGTGAAGCAAGACAACGGTCTGCGGTCTGCCGCAGTGCGGGCAGCGCATGGGCGGCGTCGTCGAAGTGGTTTTCCCGGATCATTGATTCGATGGCCCGGCACTGATGCTCCGTTTCCATGGCTCCCACCATGGAAGAGCTGATCTTCAGGCTTAGAACGGCCGTGGTGGTCTCCGTGGCGTCATGCTCGTCCACAGCGTGGACGATTCTTTCGACACGCTGCGGAAGCATCGCAAGGTATTTGGCGAGGAAACGCAGTGCCGGTTCTGGACTTCCCAGTTCCTCGGCGAGGGATTGGAGCCTGCCCAAGTCCAGTTCACCGCCTGGATCACCCGACGATTTCATCGTGGCCTCCGGCAGTTTCCTCTGGTGCGGTCTTGGTGTGGTCTTTGGTCCAGATGGAGGCGAGCATTCCGATGACCAGGATGGTGGCGACGTGCTTGTCCACGGTTTTGCCCTGCCGGGTGGTGATCTCGGTGATCCGGTGGGCCGGGGTGGCCGCTGCGGAACGCCGGCCGTGAACTGCGGGAGTGATGATGGTGCTCAGTGCGCTCATGCTTGGCGTTCCTTCCGTGGTGTTCAACGTGAAATGGCCAAGAACCGGCCGGAAGGGCATACCGGCCGGCCCCTGGGGTCTATCGCGTGACCCATTGGGGTCAGCGGGGGTGCGTGCTTACTTGGTGGTTTCGGTGCGTTGGGTGCCGGTGAAGGAGAAGGCGATGGTGGACGTCGCGCCTTGGAAGTCGTTGTTGGCGGTGGTGGGGAACGCGGTGGTGACCTTGAGGTTGTCGGTCTTGGCCGAGGTCACGGAGGTGAGGTTGGTGAGGACCTTGTTGGCGGTGATGACCGGGGCGGAGGCCAGGACGGTGGTCTTGGTGCCGGTGCAGTTGTAGGGGGCGGTGGCGCCGGTCCAGGCCACGGAGCAGTTTTCGATGGTCAGTTGCAGGCCGTTGGTCACGTCCGTGGTGAGCAGGGATCCGGTGGCTCCGGCGGAGGTGGTGAGGGTGACGTTGTTCAGGTCCGAGTTGCCGCTGTTGGCCAGGGTGACGAGTTTTTCGACCTTGTCTCCGGGGAGCAGTCCCGCGATGGGGACGTTGAGGGTGTTGGCCGGGCCGGGGGCGCCCAGGGCGATGGTGACGGTGCCTGCGGTGACGGCCTGGGAGGCGGAGGTGGAGGAGGTGAACGCGCCGTAGGTTCCCATGCCGGCGACGGCGGCTGCGGTGCCGACCAGTGCGACGGAAGCGAGGATCTTGCCGGAGGTGGTCTTGAGGCTGATGGCCATGGGAATCAGTGTCCTTTCGGTGGGCCACCGTGAGACCGGCCGGCCGTTTCTTCCAGCCTCTCTGGCTGACAAGAACTACTCTGCCGGGGCTGGATCAAGAACAAATCCTGCAAACCCGCAACACTTCCTCAGGAAAACCTCAAGACTCTTGCACGGCCCGAGCCCAGGTCCCAGCTGCCCTCGATGACCGCTTGAGAACGTTATTGTCAGTTTGACGATAACTCTGGTAGTGTCATTCTTGTCAGGTTGATAATAACGAATGGAAGAACGACGATGATTGCACTGCTCGACTGGATGAATTCCGCAGCAATCCCCAACCTCTTCGGCAGTCCCGTGAGTTGGATCGAAGTCATCGGCTTCGTCACAGGTGCTGCCTGTGTTTATGGCGTAGCCCGGCAGAAGCTCTGGAACTGGCCTGTCGGCATCCTGAACAATCTTGCGTTCATCGTGTTGTTTCTCGGAGCCGGCCTTTACGGGGAAACCGTTCTGCAAGTGATCTTCGCGGCTGTTGCCGTCTATGGGTGGTTCAACTGGGTGCGGGGCAGCGCCGACACCGACAATAAGAACGACCTGCGGATCCGCGACGCCGCCGCCAAGGAGATCCTCCTTGGCATCGCCGTCACCATGGCCGGCACTGCAGCTGTGGCGCTGGTCCTCACCCACGGAACCGACTCCCAGGTTCCTTGGCCGGACGCCTTCGTGCTGACCGCCTCACTCGTAGCGACATACGGTCAGGCCAAGAAGATCTTCCAACACTGGTATGTATGGATTCTCATCGATGTGGTCTCCATCCCGCTCTACTTCAGCCGCGGTCTGGCACTGACAGCCATCCTCTACGTCGGGTTCCTGGCCCTCTGCATCTACGGTCTCTTCGACTGGAAACGTGCCCGCAGCAGTGAAACACCGGTCATCCCCGAAGCCATCAAGACAGGAGCATGACATGTACAAGCAAGCCATGGTCATCGGCAAGTTCTACCCGCCGCACGCAGGCCACACCCACCTGATCACCACTGCCGCAGCGCAGGCCGAAAGGGTCGCCGTCCTGGTCCTGGGTAACCGCTTTGAGTCCATCACCGTTGAAGACAGGGCTACCTGGCTTGCTGATGAATTTGATGGCGTCGAAGGCGTGAAGGTTATCGGAATGCGCAACGACTGCCCTGAGGATTACCACTCAGACGAAATCTGGAAGGCCCAGACTGAGCTGATGCGTCTGGCGCTGAAGTCCCACGGCGTAACCTCAGTCGATGCCGTGTTCAGCTCCGAAGAATATGGCGTCCAGTTGGCCCAGGCCTTTGACGCAGAACACGTCGTCGTGGATTTGTCCCGGAGTACCTACCCCATCAGCGGCACCCTTTGCCGTGATGACCTCGGGGCGGCCTGGCCCTGCATCATCGCACCCGCCCGTCAGGAGATGGCAACGCGCATCATTGTGGTTGGCGCCGAGTCCACGGGGACCACCACCCTGACCAAGGCGCTAACCGGGCATTACCGGACGCGGTTCCCCCGGCTCGCGGACGTCCCCGAATTTGGCCGCGAATACACCTACACGAAGTTCGACGAGCTCCGCGCGCGGACCCCGGACGCCAAACTTCAGGACATGGTGTGGACAGCGCAGGACTTCGGCCGGATCGGCGCGCGACAGACCGATATGGAAAATGCGGCAGCTGACGCCTGTCCCTTGGTGATTGCTGACACCGACGCCTTGGCGACCACGCTCTGGGAGCGGTTCTACCTAGGAGAAGGGAGCTTCGGTTCGTACCACGCTGCCGACGTTCTGCCTCGGCGTGATGTGTACCTGATCACCGATCACGAGGGCGTGGAGTTCGAAGACGATGGCTGGCGTGAAGGCGAACACCGGCGTGCTGAAATGACTGAGTGGTTTATGGAGACCCTGACTGAGGAAGGGCACTCCTGGATTCTGGTCACGGGCGACCACGAGAGACGCATGAAAACCGCCGTCGAGATCATCGACCTGATCCTTGCCCAGCGGAGCAGTCTTACTTCACCGCCCTGGGCGACCAGAACCGTTCTGGAAGGAGCAACGGCATGACACCCGAAACGAATTCCGCAAAGAAGTTTCTGGACAGCTACGACCCCCGGGACTATCCCGCCATAGCCCTGACGGTGGATCTGGTGGTCTTTGCCGTGGCCGGAGGGATGCTGAAAGTCGCTTTGGTCCGGCGGGCAGAGCATCCCTTCAAGGATGGGCTTGCCCTGCCAGGAGGCTTTGTCGGCGCAGAGGAATCAGCCAGTCAAGCAGCAGGGCGTGAACTCGCTGAAGAAACGGGTTTGGACCTCGGCAGGCTGCCGGTTCATATCGAGCAGCTGGCTACCTACACCAGCCCGGATCGGGATCCCCGGATGCGGGTCGTCTCCGTGGCCCATCTGGCACTCTTGGCTTCCAACGGGATCTCACTTCCTAGGATCGCCGCCGGGTCCGATGCTGCCTCTGCTGGTTGGTATGCCGTCCATGAGATTCTGCGAAGCAAAGAGCTGGCGTTTGATCACGGCGCTATCCTGGGCGACGGATTGGCGCGGCTGGCAGGGAAAATGGAATACACCACCGTCGCTGCCCGACTTCTGCCGGAGGAGTTCACGCTGACGCAGCTTCGCACCGTCTACGACGCCGTGTGGGAAACAACTCTTGCCGCGGGCAACTTCACCCGCAAGATGATGCCCCAGTTGACTGACACCGGCCGGAAGACCCGCGGAGCTGCCGGCGGTGCCCCGGCTGCGCTGTTCACCGCCACGGACCGGCATATCCATCCGCCGCTCGCGAAGCCTTGATGCCCTGGGTTTAGGCTGTACCTGTGAATCAACCGCTGGACGAAGGACCGTTCTTTCACGGAACAAAAGCCGATCTTCGGGAAGGTGATCTCCTGAGCGCAGGCTTCAGGTCAAACTACCGTCCCGAAGTCGTGATGAATCACATCTATTTCACCGCTCTTCGCGATGGTGCTGGACTCGCTGCGGAACTCGCGGCCGGTGACGGCGAACCACGTGTGTACGCGGTGGAGCCAACGGGGGCTTTCGAGAACGACCCCAACGTGACCGACAAGAAGTTCCCCGGCAACCCCACCCGGTCATACCGCAGCAGCGACCCGCTCAGGGTCATGGGTGAAGTCACCGACTGGACACGACTGGCACCCGGGGAACTGCAGGAGTGGAAGGAACGTTTGGCCGTACTCCTTGCGGATCAGCGCGGCGAAATCATCAACTGAGACGGCCTTACTTGGCGCTTTTCTTGCCTCGTCTTACCCTGCGGACAACGAGCCATGCAATGAAGGCGGCCAGCCCTGCGTACACGGCGTAGTTGAGAAATCGTGAGTACTGGTCAACCAAGTGGTATTGCTTGCCGAGCAACGCTCCCAAGCCGATGAGCAGCGCATTCCACACTCCGGTGCCGGCGACAGTGAAGAGGCTGAAGGTCATCAGGTTCATGCGTTCGGCGCCCGCCGGGAGGGAGATGAGGCTGCGCACCCCTGGCAACAGCCTGCCGAAGAAGATCGCGGATTTGCCGTGCCGTTCGAACCATCCTGCGGCTTTCTCGAAATCCTCCCGATCAACCAGCGGGAGTTTCGACAACAGGTGAATGGACCGTTTTAGGCCTACTTTGTACCCCAGCCAGTACAACAGCAGGGCTCCCACATAGGCACCCAGGGTGCTGGTGAGGAACACCAGGAGCAGGTTGATGCTGCCCTGCTGGGTGAGGAAGCCTGCCAGCGGGAGGATGACTTCGCTGGGAATCGGTGGGAATACCGTTTCAAGAAGCGTCAGCAAGCCCACGCCCCATTCGCCGAGGGCCTCGATTACTTGGGCGGCGACACCAACGAGCCCGGTCAGCTCGTCGGTGGAACCACCCGTTTCCAGAGAGCCGATCAAAGCGGTGTCCTTCCCAGAGCTGTCAGGTTCACAAGGGAAGCCCAGTGATGGGGGACCACTGGGCTTCCACCCTCAACGCTATTCCCATGAGCGCCTGCGGGCAATGCGCACGGGGTATGACTTCGATTGTGCCGGGATCAAGCCCGCCGCTGAGCCGGTGAATGTACTGCTACGGACGAACGCTCAACCGGCGGGCAAGGGATCTTCACAGCTGAATCAAGGGGAGCCGCATCCAGGCCCAGGAGCATGCGCACGCCGGCTGCGCCGAGTTCGTAATGAGGCAGTGACACTGTGGAGAGCGGCGGGCGCAGGTGGGCAGCGATGACTTCCTGGTTGTCGAAACCCACCACGGCAATGTCCTCCGGGATGGACAGCCCGTTTTCCCGCAGGCCATCGTAAAGTCCCATGGCCATGCGGTCGTTGTAGCAGTACACGGCACTCACCCCAAGCGTGAGCAGGCTCTCCGTGGCGCCGTAGCCGCCTTCCTGATCAGGGTAGGCTTCCAGCACCAACGCCGGATCAAAGGGAATTCCGGCGGCATCGAGCGCGTCCTTGTACCCCTGGAGCCGGCCATCCCTGGCAGGAGCGGGGGTGGTGGCGTTGATGAAGGCGATGCGACGGTGGCCACCGCGGAGCAGGATCTCGGTTGCCGATTGTCCGCCTTGGGTCTCGTCGGGGACCACGGCGCGGGCCGCTCCGGCTTGTGGTGAAAAACAGTTGACCAGGACGAAGTCCGATTCCCGAAGGGTTTCGGGGATGTCCGTAGGTCGGTGGAACCAGGTGGAGTACAGGATGCCGCGTACTTTGTATTCGAGCATCATGGCGATTGCGTCTTTTTCCAGCTCCTGGTTGCCCTCGGTGTTCGCGATCAGCAGGGCGTAGCCATGTTTCCAGGCTTCGTCTTGAGCGCCGTGGATGATTTGGCCGGCGAACGGCGTAGTGGCTACGCCGTCGGCTACCAACCCGATGAATTTGGAGGTGCCGCTTACCAACGTTTTGGCCATGGCGTTGGGACGGTAACCCAGTTGGGTGATCGCTTGGGTGACGCGTTGGCGGGTTTCATCGGCGATCCGGGCGTTCTTCTTCTTGTTGATCACCAGGGAGACCGTGGCAGTGGATACTCCGGCCAGTTCAGCCACTTCGCGGAGGGTCACCGGATGGGCACGACCTGTTCTGACAGGAACGGCGGGGGTGGCCGCGGTGCCTGACTCTCTCTTCTGCGAAATCATCTGTCCTCCTTCAGGAGTATAACCGTCGGCCATTGCGGTCATCCTTTGTTCGCTCCGCTCTCAAGGCCTTGAATCATGGCCTTGTTGAGGACCAGAAATACCAGCAGCAGCGGTGTGATGGTCACGCAGACGGCGGCGAAGGTTGCCGTCCAGTCGACCTTGCCCATGGCGCCGATGTAGTTCTGCAAGCCCAAGGGGATGGTCTTGAGGTCTTCTGAGAGAACAAAGGTGTTGGCGAAGATGAAATCGTTCCAGATGAAGATGCTGTTGACCAGGACCACGGTGACTACGGTGTTGAGGGAGAGCGGCAGCGTGATCAGCCCGAAGATCCGGTAGGGTCCGGCCCCATCCAGGGATGCTGCCTCGTAGGTTTCGCGCGGAATGTACTCGAAGAAGGACGAGAAGAGGTAGATGGACATCGGCAGCGCGAAGCCGGCCAGGGGGATGATCATCGACTGGTAGGTGTCCAGCAGGTTCACCGCGGAGTAGTCGATGAACAGTGGGACCAGTGCGATTTGGACGGGAACAATGATGCCGATGAGGAACAGGCCCCGGACGAACTTGCTGAGGCGGAAGCCAAGAACCTGGATGGCGTAGGCGGCCATCATGCCCAGCAGGACGATCAGAATGTTGGCGCCCATGGTGACGATGAAACTGTTCAGGATGTTCCGTCCCAAATCGCCGGTTTCAAAGGCGCGGGCATAGTTTTCCCACGTCAACGAGCTGGGAAGCCCGAACGGATCGCCGGTGGCAAAGTCGTGTTCGGTCCGCAGGCTGGTCACGAACAGCCAGGCGAGCGGGTACACCTGGACGATCACGATGAGCATGATCAGGACCCTCGAGAGCGTCCGGTACAAGCTGGGCTTCCGACGGCGGCGCAGAGGGGAGGGAGAAGGAACCCGGGCACGGGTCGGCTGGGCCGGGGCTGTCTGGGTGATCATGAATCTGCCTTCCGCTTGAGCATGAACAAGATGAGGCCGACGGCGACGAGGCACTCGATAACGATGAAGACGGCGATGGTACTTGCGTAGCCAAAATCCGTGCTGGTGAAGGCTGTCTTGTACATATAGGTGGTGAGGAGCTCGGAGGATTGTCCCGGGCCGCCGTTGGTCATGAGGTACGGGATATCAAAACCGCGCAGACCGTACGTGGTGGCCATGATGGTGGTGGTAATCCAGACGGGCCGAATGTAGGGGAAGCGGATCTTGGTGAAGAGCGTCCACTTCGATGCACCGTCCAGGACCGCTGCTTCTTCGAGTTCCTTGGGCACAGCGATCAGTGCCGCGTAAATGATGAGCATGTAGAGCCCGGTGAAACGCCACCCTTCAGGGGCGGAGACTGCGGCCAGGACAGTGTTGACGTCGGACAACCAGGCCCGCTCCAGGGAACCCAGTCCTACCCAGTGCAGGAGCTGATTCAGCAGGCCGACAGGATCAATGGAGTAGATGCGGACGAAAAGGAACGCAATGGCGACCGTGGAGATCACAGCGGGCAGCAAGTACAGGGTTTTGATCAGTTCACGTCCCCTGCGCAGGGACGTGAGCAGGCTGGCGACAACCAAGGCACCGCCCAGTTGCAGGACCAGGCAGATGGCCAGGTAGACCAGGGCGTTGAAGAAGGAACGCCAGAAGATGTCATCAGCCGTGAGCATGCGGACGTAGTTGGCCAGCCCGACGAACTCCATGTCACTGATGCCGTTCCAGGAGAAGAAGCTTAGGAACAGTGACTGAAGTATGGGGAAGAGGACTGCTGCGCAGTAGAGCAGCAGGGGTGGGAGCAGGAAAACCAGGACTGAGGTCCTTGACCTGTTGGGAAGCATGATGGGCCTTTCGGGCGGGGGCCTTACCGGCCCCCCCCGCTTCGGTTTACTTGAAGAACTTGGGCGCGTTCTGCTTGATGGCGTCGTCCATGGTCTTGGTGAATTGTTCGGGCGTGATGTTGCCCTGGACCAGGAGGACCAGCTCTTGCTGCAGGCGGCCGTTGGTGGTGGGGTCCAGCTGGGTGTCCCACGGCATGGCCTGCTTTTCCCCGAGGGTGTTGGCCGTTTCGAGGGCCTTTTTGTACAGCGGCGTAGCGTTCGCGGGGACGGTGGTTTCCACGGTGGTGGTGGGGGAGAGCGCCCCGGTGGCAGCGTACTCAGCCGGGTACTTCTCCAAGGCGAACTTCAGGAAGTCGCTGACCAGGGGATCGTAGGTTTTCGAGTTCACTGCCATGCCGATGCCGGAGGGGGAAACGAACTCGTTGGCCGCCGTCACGGAACCCGTGGTTGTGGGAAGGGTGAAGAAGTCGATGTCATCCCGGACGTCAGGGTTGAGTTTGTCGGTGGCAAGGCTTGGCAGTTCCCACGTGCCGATGTTGTACATCGCGGCTTGGCCGGAAGTGAACTGGTTCTGCGCGTCCGAGTAGCCCTGCGCGGAGAAGCCCTCTTGGAAGCACTTGGCCTTGCCAAGTTCGGCCATCCATTGAACGGTCTTCTGGCCCGCAGGATCGCTGAACGAAGCTTCGCCCTTCTTCAGTTTCTGGACGAAGTCCGGTCCGGCAGCCCGGAACGGCTGGTACGCGACATAGCGTTCCAGCGGCCATTGGTCCTGCCCGTCGATGGCGATCGGCGTGATTCCTGCGTTGCGCAGGGCCGTGCACATCGCCGGGATGTCGTCCAAGGACTGAGGGACAGCCACTCCGGCCTTTTGGAGCAAGGCCTTGTTGTACCAGATGAATTCCAACTCGAACTGGAACGGGATCATGTACAGGGATCCGTCATCGAAGCGCTGGTAGTCCAGGGCTCCGGGCCGGTAGTCGTCATAGAGGTCCAGCGACTTCAGCAGCTTGTCGGCCTCCACCATTTTGCCCTGCTTTGCCAGTTGCTGGGCGAACGGGGTGGCGTCCGTGTCAAACAACTCGGGGAGTTTGTTGGCTGCGGCCAGGGTCTCGAGCTTTTGGATGTAGGAGGGGCGGTCCGGGGTGGTGATGAGGTTCAGTGCAAACCCCGGGTGGTCCTTGGCGTAGTCGTCGGCGAGCGTCTTCATGATGTTGATGACGGCGCCATCGGCAGGCCTGGAGAGGAGCCACGAGATTTCACGGGGCTTGATCTCGCCGGTGGGGCTGACGTTGGCGGGGTCGCTGGTGCCTCCAGCGCCGCCGCAGGCTGTCAACGCCAGGGCAGCGACGGCCGCGACGGCGGCAGCACGGAGTAGTTTCTTCATTGCGGCAATCTCCCTTGATTGGAACAGAGGTTGGGGTGGGGTGCGAGATATTCAGTTGTCGGTACGTTGGCGTATTTCAAGTTCGGTGACAGTGGCGGTTCCTTCGCCGGCGAAGACGCCGATCCGCCCGGTAGTGAGGTCGTACATCCTGGCGCTGAGCGCCACTTGGCGGTCGAGGACGGCGACGCAAATGTCGCCGTCGACGATGACCTCAAGGATGTGCACGCCGGGGGTGAGGTCGCAGGGCCGCTCAAGTTCGACGTCGAACGGGACGTCGCCGGAAACGTGCCACTGCGCATCGCCGGTGATGGCGCGCGGCCAGCGGTCGAAGACGAGCCGGCCACGCTTGGGTTCCAGGCGGAGGACGTAGGAATGGTCGCCGTCGTGGCTTGAGCGGAGCAGCAACCCGCACTCGGTGGTGTTCGCAGCGATGTCCAGCTCCACCTTGGCGTAAAACTGCTCGGGCAACTCCTGGTCGGACACCAAGGCGGTGTAGCCGTCGGGCACATCGAGCCGGGCAGGCAACGCACCGGTCAGCGACACCGGGACGTCATCCCAGAAGCTCTCTACCAGCTCATCGGCAAAGGAGAATCCGAGGGTTCCGTCCGGGTTTTGGCGGGCTTCCAGCACGGACATGGTGCCGGCCCACTGCCATGGCCCATGATCGGTGTTGCCTTCCTTGGTGGCAATCCAGCCAAAGAAGAACCGGCGACCGTCGCGCTCGGCGGACTTTGAGGCGTAAAAGGCGCGGCCGTCGATGCTGTCCAGGTCCGGCACCGTCCATGGGCCGTCGGGGCTCTTGGCCATGCGGTAACGGGTGGTGAACGATTCCGAGAACTCGGAGTACACCATGTACCACCAGTCACCCCAGGCGAAGACATCCGGGCATTCGTGGGTAATGTACCGGCGTGGGTCCCAGAACGGTTCGGTGTGCTGCCAGGTCATCAGGTCAGTGGACACGCACTGGGCTATCACGCCGCGGCGGCGTTCCGGACCGGTGGAGTGCCGGGCGGCCAGCAGCATCCTCCACTGCGACTTGCTGTCATCCCAGAACACGAAGGGATCTCGCCAGTCACCGGACTCGTAACCGTCCGGAGCGCCGAAAGTCAGTTCCGGATGTTTTTGCCAGGTCCGCATGCCGTCGGTGCTGGTGGCGTGCATGACCAACTGGAGGGGTGCGCCGTCGGCCCCGACGTTCCGGGGGTTTTGGCCGGTGTAGAAAAGGTGGTGGACGCCGGACCCGTCCACCACGACGCTGCCTGTGTAGGCGTTGAAGTCCAGGTCGGCTTCGCTTCCGTGCTGCAGGGCGACGCCGTGGTTTTCAAATTGCGTGAGGTCCTTGGTGGTGACGAGGTTCCAGGAGGTTCCAGGCTTGGGGTCCGAGCGGTCTTCGTGAAGGTAGAAGAGCCAGAACTCCCCGTCCTTCTCGAAAGGAATCAGGTCCCCAACCCATCCGTCGGAGGGTTGGAAGAAGGCTGAGTGTTTCATCGGCAGTGATGTCCATTCTGCTAAAGCGTTTGATCACTCGTAAGTTAGCGTGAAATATCGCGGCGATCAAGCGTTTTAGCATTTTTTGTTTTCCGCCAAAATTATGGTGCTAAAACGCTTGACCGGCGAAACGACCGCCGCTAATGTCCTGCGTAGCCGATGACTCACCGGACCGCTCGATGCTGAGCCGTCCGAACCCGGCCATGAGTACCTCCTACGACGTGCAGTACCAGGCTGCCCGGGACCCTACCCGACGGCCCCGCACGTTCATCACCATGACGTTTGGCAGGTCGTCGCGCCCGCCAAACACTGAGAGGAAACGAATCAATGACGTATGACATCTCTCGCCGAACCGCCCTGCAAGGTGCAGGAGTTGGTGCCTTGGCACTGTTCATGAGCAGCGCCATCCCCGTGGCGGCCCACGCCCAGGCGTCCCTCCGGGCGATCTACCACATGACTCCGCCCTCAGGTTGGCTGTGTGATCCGCAGCGTCCCGTTCATACCAACGGCGCCTACCAGCTCTACTATCTTCACTCCGGCCAGAACAACGGACCGGGTGGATGGGACCACGCGACTACCGGCGACGGAGTGTCGTACACCCACCACGGCGTGGTGATGCCACTGCAGCCGGACTTCCCGGTGTGGTCGGGATCGGCCGTAGTGGACACCGCCAACACGGCCGGCTTCGGGGCGGGCGCTGTGATCGCGCTCGCCACCCAGCCCACGGATGGCATCCGGAAATTCCAGGAACAGTACCTTTACTGGTCTACGGATGGCGGCTACACCTTTACCGCATTGCCTGACGCAGTCATTGTGAACACTGACGGACGGACGGCCACCACCCCCGCCGAGGTGGAGAACGCAGAATGGTTCCGCGACCCCAAGATTCACTGGGACGCGACGCGCAACGAGTGGGTCTGTGTCATCGGCAGGGCCCGCTACGCTGCCTTCTACACCTCTCCCAACCTGCGCGATTGGCAATGGAAGTCCAACTTCGACTTCCCCAACCACGCCCTCGGCGGCATCGAATGCCCGGATCTGTTCGAGATGACCGCCGGAGACGGCACCCGGCATTGGGTGTTCGGGGCGAGCATGGACGCCTACAGCATTGGCCTGCCCATGACCTTTGCCTACTGGACAGGTTCATGGAACGGTACAGCGTTCATCGCGGACAACCTCACACCGCAGTGGCTTGACTGGGGATGGGACTGGTACGCCGCCGTGACCTGGCCGGCCGTGGAAGCACCTGAGACCAAGCGCCTTGCCACCGCGTGGATGAACAACTGGAAATACGCGGCCCGCGACGTGCCCACGGACGCATCCGATGGTTACAACGGACAGAATTCCATCACGCGCGAGCTCAGGCTTGAGCGCCAATCGGGTGGCTGGTACACCTTGCTCAGCACGCCCGTTCCGGCGCTTTCGAACTATGTCACGTCCAGCACCACCCTTCCGGACCGCACGGTCAACGGCAGCTTTGTGCTGCCGTGGAGCGGGCGGGCGTATGAATTGGAGCTCGACATTTCATGGGACACGGCCGCGAACGTTGGAGTGTCAGTGGGCCGCTCGTCGGATGGCAGCCGCCATACGAACATCGGCAAATACGGCGACGAGCTGTACGTCGATCGCGCACCCTCGGACCAGAGCGGCTATGCGCTGGCCCCTTTCACCCGTGCCGCCGCGCCCATCGACGCCAACGCCAGATCCGTACACCTGCGCATCTTTGTCGACACCCAAAGTGTTGAGGTCTTTGTGAATTCCGGGCACTCGGTGGTTTCGCAGCAGGTACATTTCGCTGTCGGGGACACAGGGATTTCCCTCTATGCTGACGGCGGTCCTGCAAACTTCACCGGAATCACCATCCGCGAGTTCGGGAACCCGATCTAGGGCAGCACCCCAAGGCTGGAAACAACGACGGCGACGCTGCAGCGGGCGGAAGCGTCGCCGTCGTTGTTCCGGTATCCGCCAGACGGTTCGCATCTTGACAACCTTCACGCACCCACGACACTGAAGTCATGTATAGGAATTGCCGAGTCTCGGCCCAGTTTTCGATGTCCCTCGACGGTTTCATCGCCCGCGACGATGACACCGTGGGCCCCTTGTTCGACTGGTATGAGGCGGGGGAGGTTGAAACCTGGATGCCGGGACACCCCGAGCCGTTCCACCTCAGCGAAGCCGATGCTGCTTACTGGGACTCGCTTCCGCGCGAGGGGGCGTTCATCTCGGGCCGCAGGCTGTTTGATATCACCAAGGGCTGGGGAGGGCATCCGCCCAACGAATCGCCCACTGTGGTGTTGACGCACCGCGAACCCCCATCGGATTGGCCGCCCACCAGGCGGGACGGCCAGCCCGTGCCCTTCGAGTTTGCCGGGGACCTGGAAACGGCACTTGAGCGCGCTGCCGTTCTCGCCGCCGGCGGAGAAATCGGAGTTGCCGGGGCCGACGTCGTGCAGCAGTGCTTGAGGCGCGGCGTGGTGGATGAGCTCCGTGTGGACCTGGTTCCGGTGCTGCTCGGAAACGGTATCCCGTGGTTTGGAGCACATGATGGCGACCTCCTGTTTGATGAGCCCGTGATTGTTCCGGGCACCCGGGTGACCCACCTGATCTACCGGGTACACCACTAGGGAGCAGTCAGCAGGGCGTTATCCACAGCGGGTCAGGCAGCGCACGACGTCGGTCCCCGCCTCCGCTAGGCTGGTCACCACGGCTGATGCAAGTGGCCGCAGGAACCTCTATGCGGAGCCACCTACGAAATGTCTCTTGACCTTGCCCTGAGCGCCCTCGCGGCGTCTTCTTTTTCCCTCCCTGAACTGCGTGATGGCCAACTCGCAGGCATGAGCGCCCTTGTTGGGGGCCGGGATGTCCTGGCAGTCATGCCCACCGGGTACGGCAAATCCGCCACCTACCAAGTGGCGGCACTGTACCTGCACCAGCAGACGGGACGCCCCGCCGTCGTGGTGTCTCCTCTCATCGCCCTGCAGGAAGACCAGCTTGACGGGCTCACAGCGGACTTGGGACACCATACCGCCGTCGCCATCAATTCCTCCCGCAGCGATTCCGAGGTGGAGGCCGCCTGGCAAGCGGCCGAATCCGGGAAGGCCGCCTTCCTGTTTCTCGCCCCGGAGCAACTGGCCAAGCAGGCGACGGTAGACCGGATCGCCGCGCTGGACATCACCATGTTCGTGGTGGACGAGGCCCATTGCGTGTCCTCCTGGGGCCATGACTTCCGCCCCGACTACCTCGATTTGGGCACCGTCCGCGAACAGCTGGGCAACCCACCTGTAGTGGCGCTGACCGCCACTGCCTCCCCGCCGGTGCGCGAGGAAATCGTGGAACGGCTGGGCATGAAAGACCCGCTGGTCCTGATTCGCGGCTTCGACCGGCCGAACATCAGCCTCACAGTGGTCCGGCACCAGGAGGACAAAACCAAGCGAAAGGCCGTGCTGGACCACGTTGCCTCCCTGGCCGCGGCTCAAGGGTTGGGTTTGCTGTACGTTGCCACCCGCAAGGACAGCGAAAAGTACGCAGCAAAACTGGCGGATGCCGGGCTCCGTGCGGAGGCGTATCACGCGGGCAGATCGGACACTGACCGCGAGACCATCCATGAGTCATTCATGGACGACCAAGTGGACGTAGTAGTGGCCACTACGGCCTTTGGCATGGGCATCGACAAGCCCAATGTGCGGTTTGTAGTGCATGCTGACATACCGGCGTCACTGGACTCGTACTACCAAGAGGTTGGCCGGGCTGGGCGGGACGGCGGGCCCGCCGAGGCGATCCTGCATTACCGGGCGGAGGACCTGGGGCTGCGTAAGTTCTTCAGCACCCATTCCCCGGACCCCGATGCGCTCACAGCGGTGCTGAAGGTCATCAAGAATGCCGGCGCTCCTGCCCCGAAGACCGCGTTGGTGGAGCTCACGGGCTTCCCCGCGCGGCGGATCACCGCTCTGGTGAACCAGCTGGAAGAAGTGGGTGCCGTCAGCACGGGCAAGCGCGGAACTCGGCGTGAATCGAAAGCCAGGGTGTCCACTTTGGTAGGGCGTGCTGTGGAACGTGCGGAGGCCCGGCAGCGCGTGGAACAGTCGCGGCTCACCATGATGCGCGGCTATGCGGAAACGGACAGTTGCCGCCGTCAGTTCCTGCTCGGTTACTTTGGTGAGGACATGCCGGAGCCATGCGGCAACTGCGACTCGTGCGCTGACAGGCACGACGACGGCACACGGGACCGGGCGCCCGCCCCGGACGCGGGGGAGACGTTTCCCCTCCAGTCCACGGTGGTACACAAGGACTGGGGGCAGGGCCTGGTGATGCGCCACGAAAATGATGTCATCACTGTCCTGTTCGAACAGGAAGGCTACAAAACGCTGTCCCGTTCCGCCGTCGTCGAGCATGGTTTGCTGAAGCCTGTCTAGGTGCCTGCGGCAGCCGCCGGGCGGCTGCTTCAGGACGGGAGCTCCTTCAGGGCTGGAGCTCAGGTGTTGAGCTCCAGCATCAGGGCCGGTAGTTCGTCGGCCAGCTCGCGTGCCAGGAAACCCAGCGGGCCGAGCTTGCTGGCCAAACGGTCCGCCGCCGCAGCGTGAAGGTGGGTTCCCCAACAGGCTGCCTGCGCGTCGCTGGTTCCCCGCGCCCGCAGCCCCGCTACTGCGCCAGTGAGAACGTCACCGCTGCCGGACGTCCCCAACCCGCCATACCCCGTGGTGATTTTCCATAACTTCCCGCCTGCGCCCGACGGCTCGGCAATAACTCCCTGGCAGCTCACCACTGCATCAAACCGATCTGCCACAGCGGCAACGTCGCGTTCGAGGTCCTTCACGTCCCGGCCCAGCAATATGCCGGTCTCCGTCGGATTGGGCGTCAGGATCAGCCGTCCCCGCCACGGTTCGAGTTCGTCCTCGATCCTGCCCAGCACCCCCAGGGCAAAAGCATCAAGCACGACGGCGGGTCCTCCCGCGGTGCCGGCGCCGCCGTCGGATTGTTCCCGCTCCAGCAACGCCCGCAGCAGTGCCTCAGCGAGGTCGAGGTCATCCAGGCCGGGCCCAAGGAGGAGGGCGTCCGCCTTCTCCAGATAGCCGGCGATGCGGTCCAGGCCCTCGCTGGTCACTGAGCCGTGGGTGTTTTCGGGCAGGCCAACAGCTCCGCATTCAGGCAAGGCCACGCCAATCTGCACCGCAGCGGACTCGGCGACGGCCAGAGTGATTTTCCCTGCCCCGGCCCGAAGCGCTGCGGTGCCGGCCAGCAGCGCCGCGCCGGGCGTGGTCCGGGCCCCTCCGATCACCAGCACAGCTCCCCGCGAGTACTTGTCCTCGCCCGGTGCCGGCAACGGCCAGTCACGCAGCAGCGAGGGCGTCACCAGGATGGTGGCACCGGATTCACTGCGGGTGGACACTGGCGTCCCCTGCATGTTCGGTCACTGCCACTCCCTGCTCAGTCAGATGGTCAGCCACATTGAAGCTCTCCAGTTCCCAGGGGCCTGCGCCCGTAGGACGCACGTAACGGGTGATCGACGCATTCAGCACCGACGTGGTCGCAGCAAGGTCAAGGATTTCGTCCTCGGACATACCCTCCAGGACATAACGGACCAGCAGGATCACGGCATCGTGGCAGACCAGCATCACCCGGTGCCCGGTTCCCAAGGTGTTGAGCTCGTCCAGGATTGACCGCAGGCGGAGTGCGACGTCAGCCCACGATTCCCCACCGGGCGGCCGGTAGTACAGCTTGCCCAGCCATAGCCGCCGCTCGGCTTCGTCCGGGTACCGCGTCTCGACGCCCAAACGCGTCAACCGGTCCAAAATCCCTAGTTCCCGGTCCCTCAGGCGTTCATCGGTGAGGACCTTTACGGGCCATCCGGCAGTCTCCACGGCGATTTCCGCTGTCAGTCTGGCGCGGGCATAGGGGGAGGACACCACGGCATCCGGCCGGAACTCTTCGGCGATCCGGGCGAGTGCCGTTCCCAGTGCTTTCGCCTGCTCCTGGCCCGTGCCGGATAAGTTCACATCGGGATCCCTGGCTGGAACCTCGATAATCTCCGCGCCGGCCAAGCGTGCCTCCGTCGCGGCCACGTTGCCTTCGCTTTCACCGTGCCGGATCAGCAGCAACTCCACGGCACCGGCTTCCTGCACCGCGTCCGTCAACCCGTCCTCGTTCACAAAGATCACTCCTCCGCGTGCGTTGCCGAATGCAGAACACTACCCACTGGGTACCCACGAGGACCAGACAGTAAACGCACGACGGCGAATGCGAACCCCCTTTTGTCCGGACTGTGAGTGAAGTAAGTTGCTCGCATGGAGGACTCATACCAAGTCATCATTGTCGGTGCCGGATTCGCAGGTGTAGCGGCAGCCAAGGAACTCGGACGCAAGGGTGTGCGGGTCTTGCTGATCGACTCGAACAACTACCACCAGTTCCAGCCGCTCCTCTATCAGGTAGCGACGTCGCAAATTGGCGTGTCAGCCATTGCCCGGCCGCTGCGTTCAGTTTTCCGCCGCTACAAGACGGTGAAAGTCCTGACCGCGAGGGTGGAGTCGGTCAGTGCGGCAGAGCGGCTGGTCACCACCTCGGATGGCCGAACCCTGCGCGCGCGGATTCTGGTGATCGCTGTGGGCGCGGTTCCGAACTTTTTCAATACCCCGGGCGCGGAGGAGTTGGCGTTCCCGCTGTACTCCGTCACGGACGCCACAAGGCTTGGGACCGGGCTGACTCGATTGCTTGACCAAGCCGACAGGAACCCTGACGGTTCCGTGGATGTTGTGGTGGTGGGAGGCGGGCCCACTGGCGTGGAGACAGCGGGAGCGATGGCGGAGAACGTCAAATACGTGGTGAGCAAGTATTTCTCCCCGGAGCTCGCAGCACGGTGCCGGGTGCATTTGGTGGATATGGTTCCCAGTGTCCTGAATATGTTCTCTGCCAAGTCCCAGAGTTACGCCACCGAACATTTGAAGAAGGTAGGCGTCCAGCTTCACATGGGAGTGGGCGTCACCGAGGTCCGGCAGGACGGCGTTACCTTGGCGGACGGGAGCTCGGTCCCTGGACAAATCGTGGTGTGGGCCGGCGGCCTGAAAGCGGGAGGCCTTATCGCGGGCTCAGGTCTGGCCCAGGGGAGAGGGGGCCGCGTCGACGTCCATCCGGACCTGACTGCCCCGGACGTGGAAGGCGTCTACGTCATCGGAGATGCAGCCAACATCACCGATTCCACGGGGGCAAAGCTGCCCCAACTGGGTTCGGTGGCTCAACAGGCTGGTAAGTGGGCTGCCAAGAACATCCTTGCGGACCTCAGCGGAGGCAGCAGGGCGCCCTTCCACTATGTAGATAAGGGCTATATGGCGATGGTGGGTCGCGGCGCCGCAGTGGCAGAGCTGGGTCGCAAGCGCCTCCAGTTGCAAGGCATCCTTGCCTTCCTGTCCTGGCTGTTGGTGCACCTGGCGTTGCTGTCCGGGCTACAACAAAAGATTCGTGCCTTGTTCTCCTGGCTCAACGGCTATCTCCTCCATAGCCCTGCGCAAGTGGTGGTCAGCGGGCCCATCGAGAAGGAACCAACCGAACAGGATCCACCAGGCCCAAGCCTGTAGCATCACACCGCCCATGGTACGAGGCTGTCTCCGTGGGGCGGGAGACCTTGTTGTGCGGCCGAGCTGGGAAGATAGCAGTAGGAATCCCGAAACAAGGAGCAACATCATGACCCTCAAAGAACGCTTGAAAGCCGACGTAGTTGACCACATGAAAGCGGGCAACAAGGTTGCGCTGACCACAGTGCGCAACGTGCTGGGCGAGATCACCACCCGCGAAAAGTCAGGTAAGACGCCGGTGGAGCTCGACGACGCGCAGGTCACCTCGCTGCTTCAGAAGGAAGCTGCCAAGCGTCGGGACACGGCCCGGATCTACACGGAAGCCGGCGAAACCGATCGGGCTGCGGCCGAGGTGGCAGAAGCGGAGATCATCGAGGCCTACCTCCCGAAGGCGTTGACCCGCGAAGAAGTGGAAGCCATTGTGGACGAGGCCATCGCTGCGCTGAAGGCAGATGGGCAGGAGCTTTCCATGCGTTCCATCGGAGCCGTGATGAAGCCTGTCACGGCGAAAGTCGCAGGGCGCTTTGATGGCAAGACGGTCAGCGAGATCGTACGCGGCCGCTTGGGCTAACCACGGCGCGGCCGTCGGCCCGCAGGTCATTGGACCCCCAGCAGCCACCGCAGGGAGTCAGCATTCCGCACGGCGTTACCGCCGCCGTCGTTGTTGAAGTAGACGTACACGTCCTTGCCCGAGCCGCTCCACTCCCGAATCCTTTCCGCCCACCAGCGAAGATCCTCATCGGAGTAGGAACCGCCGTACAGGTGCTCGTGGTCCGGGCCATGCATGCGGACGTAGACAAACGGCGAGGTGGCCCGGAGGATGCACGGCAGGTTGGCGCCACTCATGATGCAGTAGGCGGCCCCGTGCCGTTCAAGCAGCGCATACACGTCCGAGTGGTCCCAACTGTCGTGGCGGAACTCGACTGCGACACGGATCCAAGGGGGCAGGGCTGCCAGGAAATAGTCAAGCCGGGCGTCGTCGCGTGCGAAACCGGGCGGCAGTTGCACCAGCAGAACGGCTCTTTTGTCGCCGAGCTCGTGCCAGCAGCGGGCCATCCGTTCCACCCAGATCTCAGGGCTGTACAGCTTCTTCGCATGGGTGAGCCCGCGGGGTGCCTTCACCGACATCGCAAAGCCGGCCGGAAGACGGTCACGCCAACTGGCGAACGATGTGTCCCGCGGCCAACGGTAGAAACTCGCGTTCAACTCCACGGTACTGAACCTGGCCGAATACAGGGCCAGGCGCTTGGACGCAGGCAGCCCCGGGGGATAGAGGACGTGCTCCCAATGGTCGTAGCTCCAGCCTGACGTGCCAATGTGGATGCCCATGGTGTGAATGTACCCGCGCTGGACTGTCCTTAACCCCGGTGTTACAGCTTGCCGCTCCGGGCAATCAACGCTTGGAGATCCTCGGCAACTTTGGCTACTTCGCGCTGGCGTGCGCTCCTGCTCGGAACGGATCCGTGCGTTGCTGGGCGAGCAGGACGGCTGGCGGGGCGGGTTTGGCGCCGGACTTGGGGATCGCGCACAGGTGCGTCAACGGCGACGTTGCCCTGCAGGGGATCGTGGAAGAGTGGGAGGTTCATGATCCCTGATCCTGACATACCTTGTTCGGCTCCGATATGGACAGATGCCTACCACCTCAGCGGACGGCTGTGCAGATGTCCATGTGAGGGCTAGGGCTGAGACGCCACAAATTCGCGGTGCAACTGGTTTCGTAGGTTCTGGTGCCGGAGGCCGGGCGGGGGCGTCTCCTTGCCCGGCCGTTGATGTACTAAGTGCGGGGCATTGTGCCAAAGACCGGGGAGAAAAGCTCAATTTCGGCCGCGGGTATGCGGCAAGCACGAGCGGCATCTCTCCACCCCATGACTGACTCAAACACTGCGCTCACGATCTCGTCCCGTTTGCCCGATTCGACGAAGTAATCAGCAACAGCCAGCAGGGCTTTCATTGCGTCGTCTCGCTTTGTGGCTCCATCGATTGATGTTGCGTGCTCTCCATCGACGTCAGGGTTCGGATTAACATCGAAGGCAGGCGACAACCGCCAACCCGTGTGGTGCCGAAGGAATCCGTGATTACGCAGGTGGTCATCGGTGTTGTTGACAACAATATTGAAAACGATCCTTCGGAAAAGCTGTTCTCTGTCTGCGGTGGCATCTTCGGAGTTCTCATCGATGACGTCCAGAAGGTCAAGATAGTCGCCATGGGCGCCGTCCTGTCCTGCAGCATGGTCATGGCAGAGACATAGCCGATCCTCTGCTGCTCGACGCGGTCGAATCTGTCAAGAACCAGGACAGGCCACTAAGCACGTTAATGCCCTCTTTGGTGAGCATTAGTTGGCTATTTTGAACGGAGCCGCAAGGCAACTTAACCCCACAGTGCCTTTTTGAGCAGCGCCCTCAGCTGGACGTTCTCATCCTCGGTCAATGCTGCGAGCTGGGTCTGTTCGCACACTTCGAGCCCGGCCCGCGCTTTGTTGTGGATCCGCCGGCCTTCCGCTGTGGAGACGATGATCTTGGCCCTGCGGTCCTGTTTGCCTTGGGCGCGTTTGACCAAGCCGCGGTGTTCGAGGTCGTCCACCAGGCTGACCACTTGGCTGGGGTCCAGGCTGAGGAAATCGGCCAACTCGCGTTGCGTGGGCTCCAGTCCGCTGCACGCCAGGGTCAGTACGGAAAATGACCGTTCCCGGAGGCCGTAGTCGGCCAGTGCCTTGTTATTCAGGAGCGAGCCTGTGGCATGAAGCTTGGCCAGCAGCAGGCCCACGTCGTTCCCGATTTTGGCCGCGGCCAAGCGCGGGATTTCCACTTCGGTACTCTGCGGTCCCATGACAACTCCAATAGTAATGAAAAACAATCGTTGACTTTTTCAATGATCCGTATTCTCATTGATCATGACAAGGATCTCACGACGCAGTGGGATCGGCCCCACCGGCTTCGGCCGGTTACTGCATGCGAAGGAGCACGCCATGAGCTTGAACGGCAAGGTTGCAATCGTCACCGGGAGCGGACAGGGTCTTGGACTCGCTTACGTGAGGGAACTCGCCCGCCAGGGTGCCGCCGTCGTGATCAATGACGTGAACGCTGAGACCGCTGCAGAGGCTGTCGCGCAGATTGAGGCCGACGGCGGCCGAGCCACCGCCGTGGTGGTTCCGGTGGGGGGCACTGATGCTGCGAAAGCCTTGGTGGCGGGTGCAGTGGAGGCGTTCGGCCGGCTGGACATCCTGGTCACGAACGCCGGGATCCTGCGGGATAAGAGCCTGTTGAAAATGACGGACGAGGACTTTGACCTCGTCATTAACGTCCATCTGAAGGGCACGTTCACCTGTGTCCGTGAGGCGTTCGCGTACTTCAAGGAGAACAACGTCGCGGGCCGGATCATCACCATCGGGTCGCCGACCGGCCAGCGCGGCAACTTCGGGCAGAGCAACTACGCTGCAGCCAAGGCTGGAATCGTTGGCATGGTCCGGACCTGGGCCCTGGAAATGAAGAAAGCCGGGGTGACGGTGAACTCCGTGATCCCGGTGGCGGCCACCGCGATGACCAAGACGGTCCCGTATTTCCAGAAGGCTGTGGAAGCGGAAGAGCGTGGTGAGGCCATGCCGTCCTTCTTCCGCCACGACCTCGGTTTTGGAACGGCCGACGACGTCGCCGGGCTGATTGTCTTCCTCGCCTCTGACGCGGCTGCTGGAATTACGGGCCAGGCGATCGGCGCCGGTGGTGACCGTTTGCAGGTGTGGACGCACCCGACGGCGGCGAGCACCGACTACCGCGAAGGCGGGTGGAGCTACGAGGCTTTGCAGGACAATGCCGACTCCCTGTTTGGTCCGGACGCGTTGCAGAGCTTCGGTGAGGAATTCTTGCCATTGCCCGCCGAACTGCAGCCCGAACCGGCTAAGTCTGTACCAGCACACGCGCGCTGATCATGGCCGAGCGTTATGAACTGGGCATCGACGCCTCGGCCCTTGAGGCGATCGACATGCACGTCCACCTCGAAGTGGACAGTTGCGGGCACGGGTCCCTCCCGGATGCGTTGACGGAGGCGTCGGCGAAGTACTTCAAGTCCGAGGACCGGACACCATCGCTGGACAGGATCGCCGAGGTGTACCGGGAGGTGAAAATGGCCGCCGTCGTCTTTACCGTGGACGCCCGGACCCAGCTCAAGCATGAACCGAACAGCATACCGGAACTGATCGCCGGGGCTGCCCGGAACAACGATGTGCTGATCCCGTTCGGCAGCGTGGACCCGCGGACGGGGGAGGACGCGATCGCCGGGGCGAAGCATCAGGCTCTTGAGTTGGGTGCCCGTGGCTTCAAGTTCCACCCATCGTTGCAGGGCTTCGACCCGTCCAGCGAGCAGTTCTACCCGCTGTGGGAGACCCTTCAGGAGTTGGGTTTGCCATGTATTTTCCATACTGGCCAGAACGGTATGGGTGCAGGCCTCCCGGGTGGTTATGGGATCAAGCTGGCGTACTCGAATCCGTTGTTGTTGGACGCGGTAGCCGCTGATTTCCCGGGTTTGCAGGTCATCATGGCCCACCCCTCGGTGCCGTGGCAGGACGAGGCAAACTCGATCGCGACGCACAAGTCCAACGTGTTCATTGACCTTTCCGGGTGGTCGCCGAAGTACTTCCCGGAATCGCTGGTTCGTCTGTCGAATTCGGTGCTGCAGGACAAGGTCCTGTTCGGCACGGACTTCCCGCTGATCACCCCGCAAAAGTGGCTCGGTGCGTTCGCCGAGCTGCCACTGAAGGACGAAGTTCGTCCGAAGATCCTTAAGGACAACGCGGTCCGACTGCTGGGTTTGGGTGGCTGAGATGACCACGATGACAGCAACAGATAAGGAACAGCGGCTCTACTCCGTCGCCGACTGGTACGACGCCGAGGCACTCCTGACCACGGAGGAACGCCGGGTGCTGGGCCGGCTGCGGACCTTCCTTGACGCAGAGGCGAAACCGCTGCTGGCTGAATACTGGGAGCGCGGCGATTTCCCCGAGCAGCTGGCTCAGCCACTGATCGATCTTGACGTGATGGAACCGGCCGATCTCACCGTGGACGCCCCGGCGAGAGGAATCTTCCACGGCTTCCGGATCTTCGAACTGGCCCGCACGGACGCATCATTGGCCACCTGGTACACGGCCCAGGCAGGGCTGTTCCGGACCGCGATCCGGGTGGGTGCTTCCGAGGAGCAGCAGCGTGAGTGGATGCCCAAGATCATCGACTTCTCCCTTAAAGGTGTCTTCTCGCTGACCGAACCTGAGCACGGTTCGGACATCGCCGGCGGTCTGTCCACCACCGCCCGCTACGAACCAGGCACAGGAACAGGCTCCGACGGCGGCTCTGGCCCTGACGGCGGCGCATGGGTTTTGGACGGCGCCAAGCGGTGGATCGGGGGAGCCTCCACGGCCGACGTGCTGTGTGTGTTCGCCCGGGACGTCGCCGACGGACAAGTCAAAGCGTTCCTCGTGGACCGGACCGCCACAGGCGTCAGCTTGGAGAAGATCCACGGCAAGACCTCGCTGCGGATGATGCAGAACGCCCACATCACGTTGAACAATGTCCGGGTTCCGGAGGTCATGCGCCTGCACAACGTGAACTCGTTCAAGGACGTTGCTGCCATGCTGCGGGCGATGCGCTCGGACGTTGCCTGGATCGCTACCGGCATCCAGGCCGGAGCGTTCGAAGCAGCCTTGACGTATGTGAAGGAACGCCAACAGTTCGGCCGGTCGCTGGGTTCGTTCCAGCTGGTCCAGGAAAAACTGGCCCGGATGCTCGGCAACATCACCGCTTCGCTTTCCCTGGTGGTGCGACTGACTGAGCAGCAGGGCTGGGGCATCTACCGGGACCAGGATTCGGCCCTGGCAAAGATGCAGACGTCCCTGATGATGCGCGAAACCGTCGCCCTGGCCCGCGAACTCGTGGGCGGCAACGGCATCACGCTCGCCGCCGACGTCGCGCGTTTCCATGCCGACGCCGAAGCCGTCTATTCCTACGAAGGCACCCACGAGATCAACGCCCTCATCATCGGCCGCGCTCTCACCGGTGCCAGCGCCTTTACCAGCTGAATCTCTTCAAACAACAACTGCCAGGAGGCAAAGATGCCCAATCTCGTCGTCGATTTCGACACCCTGCTCACCATGTCCGGCAAGGACCTCGGCACCACCGACTACCGCGAAATCACCCAGCAGCAGATCAACTTGTTCGCCGACGCCACGGATGACCAGCAGTGGATCCACACCGACCCCGAACGCGCCAAGGACGGCCCCTTTGGAGCCCCTATCGCGCACGGCTTCCTCACCCTGTCCCTGATCATCCCGTTCTGGGGCGAACTGTTCGACGTCGAAGGCGTCACCACAAAGGTCAACTACGGCCTGGACAAAGTCCGCTTCACTTCCCCGGTGAAGGTCGGGTCCAAGGTCCGTATGAACGGCAGCATCGCCGAGGTCACCGAGGTCAAAGGCGGCGCCCAAATCAAGGTCAACGCCACCATCGAAATCGAAGGCCAGGAGCGCCCCGCCGTCGTGGCCGAATTCCTGGCCCGCTTCTACAAGTAAAGATCCAGTCCCCTTCCCTCCTCTCCCAAGGAACAGCCATGTCAGGACACACTGCGCTCGCACAGCCGAGCACGGCCGCCAAGCGCAAAGAAGCGCGCACGGTCATCATGTCCAGCTATCTGGGCAGCACCATCGAGTTCTACGACTTCCTGCTCTACGCAACAGCGGCAGCGGTCGCTTTCCCTAAAGTCTTCTTCGCGGGCACCGACGAATGGGTTGGCGTGGTTGCTGCCTATGCCACGTTCGCGGCGGGCTATGTTGCCCGTCCTTTGGGCGGCATCATTTTCGGCCACTTCGGGGACCGCGTAGGGCGAAAGGGCATGCTCATCGTGTCCATGGCGATGATGGGGATCGCCTCAACGTTGATCGGCCTGATTCCGGGAGCCAACGTCATTGGCCCGTGGGGAGCCGTGATTCTGGTAGTCCTGCGTGTCTGCCAGGGAATCGCCGTCGGCGGTGAATGGGGTGGGGCCGCGCTGATGGCCCTGGAACACTCCGATCCGAAACGGCGCGGATTTGCGGCGTCATTCGTGAACGCGGGCGCACCCACCGGGGCTGTCCTGGGCACTGTGGTCATGGGCATCTTCTCCGCCCTCCCGCAGGACGCGTTCCTGGCGTGGGGCTGGCGTGTGCCGTTCCTGCTGTCCTTCGTGCTGCTGATCGTGGGCATGTTCGTGAGGTTGCGGGTGTCCGAAAGCCCCATCTTCGCCGAGGCCGTGGCTAAGGAAAGTGCCCAAGGGGCCAAGCGCAAGATCCCGCTGCTGGAAGTTCTGAAGCGTCCTAAAGCACTGATCATGATCATGTTTGCCGGTGCCGCCGGCTTCGGACTGCAGGTTGTACTGCCCACGTTCTCCGTGACTTATGCAGTGTCCAAGGGCGCACCACAGCAGGGCGTGCTCTATGCCTTCGCGGGAGCCTCCGCCATCTCCATCCTGTTCGTGCTGCTGGGAGGCCGGTTGTCCGACCGCCTCGGCCGGCGCCCGGTGATGGTGACAGGCCTGGCGCTGTTCATCCTTTACTTGTTCCCCATGTTCGGGATGCTCAGCTCGGGCAACATCGCCTTGGTCTTCCTGGCCTTCACCGTGGCTCTCATCCTGCACTCGTCCCTCTACGGACCCCTCGCCGCGTTCGTGTCCGAGCAGTTCGGCACCACCAACCGCTACACCGGCGCGGCAGTCGGCTACCAGTTGGCCACCTTGATCGGTGCAGGCTTCACCCCAGGCATCGTCGCCGGCCTTTACAAGGACTCCGGCCAGAGCATCGTCCCCGTGGTGGTGTTCCTGTCCGTCATGTCGCTGGTGTCGATTGTCTTCATCCTGCTGACGCGGGAGTCTAAGAACAACGACCTTTCAACGGTCAGTTAGGAGTAGCGCACCATGGACAACAACGGAGTTGGATCCTGGCTGCACCGTCGCCGCCGCAAGTCCGGAACCGCAACGGCCCTCATTTCCGGTGATCAAATGCTGAGCTACGACGCGCTCGCCGATCGCACCGACCGCCTGGCCAACGCCCTGAGGGACAGGGGAGTGACCAAGGGGGACCGCGTGGCCTACCTCGGTGAGAACCATGCGTCTTTCGTGGAAACGTTCTTCGCCTGCGGGCTGCTGGGCGCGATCTTCGTGCCGTTGAACACCCGCTTGGCGGCTCCGGAGCTGCAATTTCAACTGCAGGACTCCGGCGCGCGGCTCCTGATCAACGCCGGGGCCCTGGACGTCGTGGCCTCCGCGTCCGTGACGGACACAGTGGTAACCCACCGTCTTGTAGTGGCGCCCGACGACGGCACTGACGGTTCCGCTCATACGCTGCCGTCCGGCGTCGAGCACTATGGCGAGGTGCTTGACGCTGCAACCGCGGCGCCGCTCGATGAGACCGTGACGCTGGACGACGCCGCCATGATCCTCTACACGTCCGGCACCACCGGCAAACCCAAAGGCGCGCTGCTAACGCACGGCAATATCACCTGGAACTGCATCAACACGGTGGTGGATATGGACCTGAACCGCAACGATGTTGCGCTCATGATCTCGCCGCTGTTCCACGTGGCGTCCCTGGATATGGGTCTGCTTCCCATGCTCCTCAAGGGAGCCACGGTGGTGCTTGAAGCGAAGTTCGACGCTGGTCGGGTCCTGGAACTGGTGGGCAAGCACAAAGTCACCACACTCAACGGCGTGCCCACCACCTTCCAAATGCTCTGTGACCATCCCGGATGGTCGACGGCGGATCTCACCTCCCTGGACAAGCTCACCTGCGGTGGTTCGGCGGTACCGAACCGGGTCCTCGAGGCCTATGAGCAGCGGGGGATCGGGTTTACCAGCTGCTATGGCATGACCGAAACCGCGCCTGGTGCAACGATGCTGCCGTTATCGCGGTCCAAGGAGAAGGCCGGATCTGCCGGGCTGCCGCACTTCTTCACAGACGTGCGGATCGCCGATCCGATGGGCGGCGTTGCTCCCATGGGCGAGGTAGGGGAAATCCAGATCTCCGGACCAAATGTCATCAAGGAGTATTGGAACCGCCCGGAAGCCACAGTAGACAGCTACGCGGATTCCTCATGGTTCCGCTCCGGCGACATGGGCTATCAGGACGGGGAAGGATTCCTGTTCGTGTCCGACAGGATCAAGGACATGATCATCTCGGGCGGCGAGAACATCTACCCGGCCGAGGTGGAGGCTGCCATCGCGGAGCTGCCCGCTGTAGGGAGCGTGGCGGTGATTGGTGTTGCCGACGACACCTGGGGTGAAGTGCCCCGCGCCATCGTCACCTTGCGGGACGGAAGTTCCCTGACCGAGGAGCAACTGCGCTCGCATCTCGACGGCCGATTGGCGCGGTACAAGATCCCCAAGTCAGTGGTGTTCGTCGAGGAAATGCCCCGCACTGCCAGCGGCAAGATCCGAAAGACGGACCTGCGGAAGCACTACGCCCTGTGATGCCGCCGGCCAGGCTCAGTGGAAATCGATGTCTTTACTGTGGGGTGATGCCGCATCTGAGAGGCAGCTACCGGCGGACACATTCCGTTACCAAGCTAAATCCGGGTTAATTTCCTCCATCGAACTGCCTAATTCGGCTCCGGGGCATTACGATAGGCACGACTCATCACCTGAGTACGAACGCATCGTAACGACTCACACCTAACCCCGGGGGATATACCAATGAGCACTTACCCGCAACAACCGCAGCAGACCCAGCCCTACGCCGCACAGGCCGGCGAACCGCCGCTGTGGGCTCCTTACTACGGCGCTCCGATCGGTGCCGCCGTCAAGCGTTTCTTCAAGAAGTACACCGCGTTCAGCGGCCGCGCCAGCCGCAGTGAATACTGGTGGGTGGCACTGGTTCTGGGTGTTGTGGGCTTCGTCCTGCAGATCCTCACCGGCATTCTCGGCGCAGCCGGGGCTACCGCAACCAGCAGCGGAACCGTTCCTGGTCCGGGTGCTGTAGTGGGCCTGATCCTGATCTTCGTCTTCTACCTGGCAGTTCTCATTCCATCCCTGTCCCTGCTGGTTCGCCGTCTCCACGACGCCAACCTCAGTGGCTGGCTGGCATTGCTCGTTATTGTGCCGATCGTCGTCTTGGTGCTCTCGCTTCTGCCGTCCAACCCGGCCGGCCAGCGTTTTGACCAGCCGACTGCATAGTCAGCCAAGCACTATGTAATTTGCTCCAACGAAAAGGGCGGCATCTCGTGAGCCGCCCTTTTTCGTACCCTCTTTGTCCCCCTTCACCGTTCCGCCACAGCGGTCATGACATGCTGTGACTGACGCGGACCGAGCCCAAAGGACGAGGAGTGCCATGCCCAACCCTCCACGCAAGAGAACCATCAGGCATTGCGCCGTGGTGGGCGGTGGGATCATCGGTGTTGCGGTGGCCAGGGAGCTCGCCACCACACTCGACGGCGTCCAGGTCACCATTTACGAGAAGGAAAACCGGCTGGCGGCACACCAGACCGGCCACAACTCGGGCGTGGTCCATGCAGGCCTCTACTACGAGCCCGGCGGGCTGAAGGCAAGGCTGTGCCGCAGGGGCGTGGAGTTGCTGCAGGAATTCTGTGCCACGAAGAACCTTCCCTATGAGGCCTGCGGTAAATTGGTGATCGCCCAAACACCGGAGGAATCCACCCGTTTGGACACCATCTTCGCCCGGGCCACAGCCAACGGTGTCCCCGGAGTGCGGATGCTGAGCGGCGGGCAGATACGCGAGGTGGAGCCGAACGCCGTCGGACTTTCTGCCTTGCACTCGCCGGAAACGGCGATCGTCGACTACACGGCGATCACCGAGGCGCTGGCCGATGACGTTCGAGCCATGGGCGGGACCATCCGGCTGGGGCAGGAAGTTGTGGCGCTGGAGCAGCAGCCCAGTGGGGTAGTGGTGACCACCAAAGACGGCGGGGAGCACTATGACCTGGTGGTGGCGTGCGCGGGGCTCCAGTCTGATCGTCTGGCTGAGGCGACCGGCGAGCCGGCGACCCCGAAAATCGTCCCGTTCTTCGGCCAGTACTACTTGGTGGGCCCGGAAGCCCGCCACCAGGTGAAGGGCTTGATCTATCCCGTGCCGGACCCCAAACACCCGTTCCTCGGTGTCCACCTCACCAAGCGGATCGACGGCGAAATGATGCTTGGCCCCAATGCGTTCATCGCCTTCGGTCGCGAATCCTATGCCTGGAACGAGGTGAAGATGCGCGATGTTGCCAACTACGCGCTCTTTCCGGGTTTCTGGAATTTTGCCCGGCAGAATGTGCCGTCGGCGGTCCGGGAATTCCAGACCGTGGTGAGCCGGAAGAAATTCATCCGCGAGGCGATGCGCTTTGTCCCGTCCTTGGGAGGCGCCAGCATCCTGCCTGGCACCCGTGGCGTTCGCGCACAGGCCATGAACAGTGATGGCTCGCTGGTGGACGACTTTGTGATTGCACGACGCCGGGACACGGTTTTGGTACGCAACGCGCCATCGCCGGGGGCGACGTCGTCGATGGCCATCGCGGAGTACATCGTGGAGCAAGCGCTGCAGGACTGACAGTTAACACGCCGGTGACGCAGCCGAAACCGCCTCCACATCAGGGCTGGATACGGTTGCCGCATGATCGCTTCACTGGCCTCGCTGGCAACCCGAATCGGCACCACCCTGGGGGCCTGGATCGAGGCCGCCTACGTCCTGGACTGCACTGAAATAGAGGCCGGGGAAGAGCACCGTCTGGCGTGGCTGCCCGCGCTGAGCGGCGTGACGGTAGCCGGCGCCCAGGCCATCCAATCGCACACTGCCAGGGTGCATCCAGAACCATAGAGAACGCGCGAAAAGCTGCTGAATGTTGCGTTGGGCACACTATTCGTTGAACGCGGGTACTATGCCCTAAACTGCTTCACTGAGGTGCCGGAATAGGCACTATGCAGCAACGAAAGCGAACCCTCAATGGCTACTGATTACGACGCCCCGCGCAAGACCGAAGAAGACTCTCCGGCTGAATCTCTTGAGGCTCTTCAGGCATCCCGTGGCAACGCTGCACAGACTGCAGTCATCGATGTCGAAGAAAACGATACTGCCGAAGGAATCGACCTTCCCGGTGCTGATCTTTCCGGTGAAGAACTGACCGTCATCGTTGTCCCGGAGCAGTCGGATGAATTCACCTGTGGCTCCTGTTTCCTGGTCCGCCACCGGTCCCAGATTGCGCTCGAAAAGAACGGCCTCAAGTTCTGCAAGGACTGCGAAGGATAGATAACGCCCGGGTCTCGTTATCTTCGATCACGAACATGGGTGCGAAGACTCTGAAAACTGCCTGCGTCGGCCGTAAATGCGGTCTTTGGCGACCCTCCCGTGATCACCTTGTTGCCCCTTTAACGGTTATGCGCCGAAGCGGCCACGACCGGCCCAGAGCGGCTTCTGCCCTCCTACTGTTGAAGTATCAACTTCGCCTGAAGGGGGCACAAAAAATGAGGAAAATTGGAGCGGGTCTGGCGGCGGTCATGGTTGCCGCCGGGCTCGGTCTTGCGGCGCCGGGGCCAGCCTCGGCAGCAACCTACTGCGGAATTTCCTGGGGTTCGTTGGCCAAGGCCGACCCCGATATGAGTTCCGCAAACGTCACCAACGTCCGCACCGGCCAACAGCCGTGTTTCGACCGCCTGGTGATCGATATGACGGGCAAAGTGGCCGGCTATTCCGTGCGTTATGTGCCGGTAGTCATCCAGGATGCCACCGGCTACCCCATCCCGGTGATCGGTGACGCGGACCTGCAAGTGGTGGTGACGGCGCCGTCGTATAACCAGTACAGCGAGCCCACCTACCTTCCCGCAGCCAAAGCGGAGCTCTCCAACGTCTCCGGCTACCAGACCTTCCGCCAAGTGGTTTATGCCGGGAGCTTTGAGGGCACCACGAGCATTGGGTTGGGTGTGCGTGCCCGGCTTCCGTTCAGGGTCTTCACCTTGGACGGGCCCGACGGCGGCTCCCGTCTGGTAGTGGACGTCGCCCATCGCTGGTGATTGAAGCCGCAGGGTCGCCAAGAACATACGAAAGCGGCCAGTTCGCCGGAACTTTCCGGGTGAACTGGCCGCTTTTCAGCGTTTTCGATAATCGCTAGCTATCCCGAGGGAGGCCTATTCAGGCACCACCAAAGCCGGGGTATCCTTCCGGAGGGTCTCGCCGCGGAAGAACCCGGGCCGGACGCGGGACATGATCAACATGACCACGGCGCCCAATACCAGGATGCCGATGCCGAGGACGAATACCAGTCCCACTCCGAAGATCTCCGAGCCACTGCCAAACTCCGGGGCCCAGCTGTCCACTGCAGTCTGCAGGAACACCACGAACAGGCCTACGCCACCGAACAACGGGCATACGAGCCGCAGGAAGAAGTTCCGGCCACTGGCGAACACGCTGTTCCGGAAGTACCAGACGCAGGCGATGGCCGTGAGCCCGTAGTAGAAGCAGATCATCAAGCCCAAGGCCAGGATGGTGTCGTTCAGGACGTTCTCGCTGATCACGTGCATCACCGCGTAGAAGCCCGCGGACAGGACGCCGGCCGCAATGGTGGCGAAACCCGGCGTCGAGAACTTCTTGCTCATGTGGCTGAAGCGTTCCGGCAGGGCGCCGTAGTGCGCCATGGCCAGCAAGCTTCGTGACGGCGACGTGAAGGTGGACTGAAGGGAGGCCGCGGAGCTGGAGAGCACGGCGAGGGACATGAGGATTGCGAACGGGCCCATCACCGGTGATGCGAGTGCGGTGAAGACGTTGGCGTGGTTTTCCTCGTTGTTCAAGCCGATTCCTGTGTCACCCACCCCTGCAAACATCATGGTGGCGATGGTGACCACCAGGTAGATGCCCAGGACGATGACGGCTGTGAGTGTGCCGGCAAGTCCGGCGGTCTTCTTGCCGTTGGCGGTTTCCTCGTTCACGGTCAGGCAGACATCCCAGCCCCAGTAGACGAAGATCGACAACGAGATGCCGGCCGCGATCTGGCCGAAGGTTTCGATCTTGGTGACGTCGAACCAGTCCCAGCTGAAGGGAACAGCGGTCTCGGACGTGGACCAGTTGGCGAATGCCATGACCACGAAAAGCCCCAGGACCAGCAGTTGGAAGCCCACCAATCCATACTGCACAATCTTGGTGGTGTGCAGGCCGCGGTAGCTGATCCAGACCGCCAACGCCACAAAGACGAAGCACGTGGCGACGTTCAGTAGCTTGTTGGAGGCGAGGTCGGCGAGCTCTGGTGATCCCGTTGCCTGCGCCAGGAAAAGGTAGAAGAAGTCGACCGCGACGCCAGCCAGGTTGGACAGGACGATGATGTTGGCGGCGAGCAGGCCCCAGCCGCCCATCCAACCCACCCACGGGCCGAACGCTTTGGTGACCCACGTAAACGTGGTGCCGCTGTCCGGGGAATCTGCGTTGAGTTCCCTGTAGGCGAGCGACACCAGGATCATCGGGATGAAGCCGATCAGGAAGATCACCGGCAGTTGCAGCCCGACTTCGTTGACCGTGGGGCCAAGGGCACCCGTCAGCGTGTATGCCGGGGCGATGGTTGAAATGCCAAGAACGACGACGGCGAGGAGCCCCAACTGCCCCGTCTTCAGTCCCTTGCCGCTGATGTCGTGCGACGTAGCAGCGTCACTGCCGCTGCGGTGGATTGTCTGGCTCATGTGAGGCCCTTTCTAGATGGCCGAAGGCTGTTGCTGTGTCATGCGGTGGATGCCGCCGCCGCGTGCGAAGAGGTCGCGTGCGTCAACACCGACCACGCGTCGGCCCGGGTAGGCATCGGCGAGGGCGCGGAGGGCTTTCCCGTCCATGGGGTTGTTGAGGCTGCAGGGGACTTCGATGATGACGGGGGTACGTGTGGAGGGCTCGATGCGCGTCCGGGAACGGGGGACTTCGAGGCGGGTGGTTTCAATCATGGCGGCATGTACTCCGGTGAGATGACAATCACTAAATGAATAGCGTTCATTTAGTATGACGGGAGTCACTCCCAAAGCGCAAGGTGCGAACCGGAGGACTTTCATTCATGACTGGTGTCTGGTCCCGGGGAGGCGTGTTCCCGCCGTTGTTCGATTCCTTCGCCCTACTGCGCCCGGCATGGCGTATTAGCGCAGGAGTTCTGCTCGAGAAAATTGGCCTTGACCGGCAAAACAGCGCGCCGGTGTCTGGTCCCGGGGGTGGCTCGGTCACTGGGTTGGGCGGAGGGTCTAAAATGTCTGTGCCCCCTGCGAGAGTTGGGACATGAAGCAGATCCGGGAATGGCAGGCGAAGACGGCGTTGTCTGCTGTGCCTCGTCCTGCTTTGTCTCAAGGGGTGGATCAGGCCGGCACTATCAGTGGTGATTTGATTGGTCAGTTGCGGGTGTTGGAGGAGATGAAGTCGGCCATCTCTGGTTTGCAGGCGCAGATTGCTGTGGCGTTTGATTTGGCGCAGCGGGCTGAGCAGGCCGAGGCTGGGGTGCCTGCGGCGGAGCGTGGCAAGGGTGTGGGGGCGCAGGTGGCGTTGGCGCGGCGGGAATCACCGAATCGGGGATCGAGGTTGTTGGGCTTGGCCAAGGCCCTAGTGACGGAGATGCCGCGCACCCTGGCGGCGTTGAACAAGGGCCAGCTCAACGAGTGGCGCGCGACGCTGCTGGTGAAGGAAACAGCGTGTTTGGCTGTGGAGGACCGGGCCGCGGTGGATGCCGAACTCGCCCCGGATGCCGGGACTTTCGACGGTTTCGGTGACCGGGCCCTGGTCGCTGCCGTGAAAGCGGCCGCGTACCGGCGTGATCCGCGCTCGGTGGCGCAGCGGGCCAGCCACGCCGCCACGGAACGGACCGTGAGTCTGCGCCCGGCGCCGGACACCATGACGTATCTGACCGCGCTGCTGCCGGTCGCCCAAGGCGTCGCGGCCTATGCGGCGTTGACCCGTGCTGCTGATGCTGCCCGTTCCAGTGGGGATTCCCGGGGCCGTGGCCAGGTCATGGCCGACACCCTGGCTGAACGCCTCACCGGCACACCCGGCGGGGTTGCCGGGGTTGAACTCCAACTCGTCATGACGGACCGGACGCAATGGGCCGGCCAAGATCGGGCAGGTCCGTGGGCCAGGCAGCAGGAAACGGGCCGGGCAGGGAACCGTAGCGAACAGCGGCCTGACGTTGATCAGTCGTTCACCCTCCGTAACTTCGCCGAACCGGATCCGAAGAACAATGGGCCGGTGCCGGAGGATGATCAGGACTTCACGGTCTGGGTCCGGCGGCTCTACACCGCACCCGGGAGCGGGGAACTTTTGGCCATGGACGCCAAAGCCCGGCTCTTCCCGCACCGACACCGGCGATTCATCCAAGCCCGGGACCATACCTGCCGGACGCCGTACTGCGACGCGCCCATCCGGCACATCGACCACATCGTGCCCTGGCACTTAGGCGGAACCACGACTCTGGACAATGGCGCAGGACTCTGCGAAGCGTGCAACCACACCAAAGAAAACCCCGGCTGGACCGCCACACCCCTGCCCGCGGAAACCCTGCCCGCAACAACTCACACCCTGAACATCAGCACACCCACCGGACACACCTACCAATCCAAAGCCCCACCACTACCCGGACACAGCTCAACCAGAACGTCAGGCGGGACTGTCCGATAAACGGTGCGTGGGCTCCGCCGTTTTCATTGGTTGATGGTTCTTTCGAACCGACCGGCGAGCATTATTGCGGAACAACCAACGTTGCCGCGGCATTGGCCCTTAAGCAGCATTGGCCCTCAATACGCGATGCCGGGTGTCCGGATGAGAGCAGGCAAATCACCTCACCCCAGTGCGCGGCGGGCTGATGCGAAGTTCCCGCTGCCGGGCCGCCTTCGTCTAGAGAGTCAGCGTCGGCAGAGTGAGGATCTCGGCTTCACCGTCGGTGATGGCGATGGTGTGCTCGCTGTGCGCTGTGCGGCATCCGGTCACACTTCGGAGCGTCCAGCCGTCGGCGTCTGTGACCAATTGTGCGGTGTCTGCCATCACCCAGGGTTCCAAAGCGAGCAGCAAGCCGGGACGGAGTTTGTATCCGCGGCCGGGCCGTCCCATGTTGGGAACGTGGGGATCCTGATGCATGGTTGACCCGATGCCGTGGCCACCGAACTCGGTGTTGACGGGGTATCCGGCATCACTGAGGACCGAACCGATGGCATAGGAGATGTCTCCGATGCGGGCGCCTGGCCGGGCAGCCGCAATCCCGGCTCGCAGGGCGCGTTCGGTGGCGTCAATCATCGCAACGCTTTCCGACGGCTTGGATTCACCCACAATGAAGCTGATCGCTGAGTCGGCGGCGATTCCATCCTTGGTGACGGCGAGATCGAGTGTCAGCAAATCGCCGTCGGCCAGTGCGTAGTTCCGGGGCAGTCCGTGGAGGACGGCGTCGTTGACGCCCGTGCAGATGTAGTGGCCGAACGGTCCGCGGCCAAAGGACGGCGCGTAGTCGACGTAACAGGAGACGGCCCCGGCTTCGAGGATCATGGACTTGGCCCAACGGTCGATGTCCAGCAGGTTGGTGCCAACCGTGGCGCGGTTCTTCAGCGTATGCAGGATGTTGGCGACCAGTGTGCCTGCCTCTTTTGCCCGGTCCAGTTCGGTGGGGCTCAGGATCTCAATCATGGAGCACCTTTCTCATGTATGACCAATAACTATCCCGGCCATATTATCCCGGTATTACAATTGGTTCCATGGTCAGGTTGCCGCTAACACCCGCAGAGGCCGAGCGTGGACAGCGTCTCGGTGCGCTCTTGCGTCGCGCCCGGGGTGAACGCCCGATGCTCGAGATCGCCCTTGATGCCCGGGTCTCCCCGGAAACGCTCCGGAAGATCGAGTCGGGCAGGGTGGCTACTCCGGCATTCCCCACGGTGGCCGCGATTGCTGACGTCCTTGGCTTGTCCCTTGATGAGGTGTGGGCGGAGATCAACCGCCCTGAGCTGGGTATCGAGCCGACAGCTTCCCGCCGAAATGCTCGGGAATGGCTTGCCTCCTAGTCCCGGGGGCGCCCTGCTTATCGCTTGGGTCGCGCCCGCACGTGAAGGCGTTCGCCTTGCTGGCCGAACAGGGTAAGGAGCTCCACGGGCTCTGACGTGGCGCTGGCAAACCAGTGCGGAGTTCTGGTATCGAATTCCGCCACCTCGCCTGGTTTGAGAATGAAATCGTTCTCGCCCAAAACCAGGCGCAGCTTCCCATTGAGGATGTACATCCAGTCATAGCCTTCGTGCGACTGAGGTGTGGGAATCTCTTTGCCCGTGCCACTCTTCAGGACCATTTTGAACGCCTGGATTCCGCCGGGGCGTCGAGTCAGGGGAAGCGCGGTTCCCCACTCGTGAACGTGCGGCTTGAGGTGAATGCGCGGATCACCGGTTTGCGGGGCATCAATCAATTCTTCGAGGGGGACTTGATGCAGCCTCGCTATGGGGAGGAGAAGCTCAAGTGTTGGCTTGCGTTGGCCCGATTCCAGCCTGGAAAGCGTGCTGACGGAAATGCCCGTCCCTTCCGAAGCTTCCGCGAGGGTCACGTTGCGCTGTGTCCGCATGGCACGCAGGCGAGGGCCTACGGCGTCGAGCATGGTGCTGAAATCGGTAGTCATGACTCACAGTTTGCCATATTGGCAAACTTCCTTGCTGAATAGATCAGCCGAGGCCAACCATGGAAGGAGCGGCGAAGGGCCGCTGGATACGCCTGGAGGCACAGTGAGCGAAGAAGTAACAGAGCGTGAGATGGCTGGAGAGTACGACGTCGTAGTGGTGGGAGGTGGCGCGGCTGGGTTAAGTGCCGCCGTGACCCTGGGCAGGGCCTTGCGGTCCGTCCTCGTCATCGACGCCGGCGAGCCCCGGAACGCGCCCGCCGCCGGGGTTCACGGCTTCCTCTCCCGGGACGGAATCGACCCGAGGGAATTGCTGGAACTGGGGCGGACCGAAGCCCGGCACTACGGGGCGAACGTCGTGGAGGGCGTAGCCGTTGCGGCACGTTCGACGGCGGACCTCACCACAGGAGCGAAACCCGCCTTTGAGGTGGAGTTGGCGGACGGCCGGACCGTAGGTGCCCGCCGCTTGCTGGTCACCACAGGTTTAACGGATGTCCTCCCGGACGTTGAGGGCATCCGGGAACGGTGGGGCCGCGATGTCCTGCACTGTCCCTACTGCCATGGCTGGGAGGTCCGGAACAAGGCGATTGGAATTCTGGGTTCAGGGCCGATGGCTTTGCACCAAACACTGCTGTTCCGTCAATGGAGCCCCAACATCACGCTTTTCCTCAATGACGTTGTGGAGCCGACGGAAGAAGAATGGGAACAACTTGCTGCCCGATCCATCACCGTGGTGGACGGCAAGGTCCAAGCACTGGAAGTCACTGACGACGCGTTGAGCGGAGTTGTCCTGGCTGCGGGCAAAGTGATCCCCTTGGAAGCTGTGGTGACCGGACCGCGCTTGGAGGCCCGGTCCACTATGCTCGAGTCTTTGGGAGTCCCATCGGTTGAGCACCCCATGGGCGTAGGAAGCCACGTGGAAGTGAACCCCATGGGCGGCGCCACCTCGGTGCCAGGTGTCTGGGCTGCGGGAAACGTCGCGGATCTCATGGGGCAAGTCATGGCGTCCGCAGCGTCAGGAGTCATGGCGGGCGCTGCCATTAATGCCGATCTCATGATGGAGGAGACTCATTCGGCTGTGCGGGAAGCGCACCAGGCAGCTCTCTCCCACTAGGCCGGATGCAGCCACGCCGCACAGTGATCCAGTCGATCACAAAGCACAAAACCATCGACGTGCGGGCCCGGTCAGAGGACGATTAAGGAACAGCCGTTTAAGGAGGTTGCGTATGTGCTACGCGTACTACGACGACTTCGAGCGGCGCACGAAGAAGGACTCCGCGCGCAAGCCCGAGACGCACACGTCAGATGCAAAGCCTGACGCAGAGAAGGGAGGGGTCCCGGCGGAGAGCCGTCAACGGACGGAAGGAACGTTGTGGACTTTCCTGGCCCGCCGTCGCAGGGAATCCGAGGTTTCCGAACCGACGATGAACCGCATCCGCGAGAAAGTCTAGGCATTCACTGGCACGGTCAAGGAAGCTGGACCTGCTCGAACAAATAAGTGAAGGCGCTGCGCTCGCAGCGCCTTCACTTTGCCGGCAGGGCGGCCGGCTAAACCCTAGGACGTAGTGGCGAGGAACTCCCGGGCAGCTGTCACCAGGGCTTCCGTTCCTCGTGTCAGCGTTGGTTGGATAACCGGCGCAAAGTATGGCGAGTGATTCGACGGAATGTCCTCGGGAAGGCGACCTGTTGAGGCGAACTCCTTGAACAAGGAAGGCTCGGCGCCACCCAGGAACCAGAACACCAGCGGAGCATCGGCAGCCTTGGCCAAAACGCCTACGTCCTCGCTTCCGGACACCGGTCCGGGGTCGATAATCTGAGCTTCGCCAAACTTTGCCTTGAACGCTGCTGACACCTTCCCGGTGGCAGCTTCGTCGTTGACTGTCAGCGGGAACCGTTCTTCGTAGTGAACTTCCGCTTCTTTGGGAGCACCTGAAGCTGTGGCTTCCGCCTTGGCAATGCGTTCAATGGAACCGAGGATTTTGTCCCTGGTGGCATCACTGAAGGTGCGGACGCTGAGGCCCAGGGTTGCCGTTTCCGGGATGATGTTGTTCTTGGTCCCTGAGTGAATCTGCCCAACGGTTACCACCGCGGAGTCACTGGCTGCGAGTTCACGCGAGACGATGCCCTGCAACCTGACAGTGGTTGCAGCAGCCATCAATACCGGATCAATAGTGGTCTCCGGACGCGATCCGTGGCCCCCTCGTCCATGCAAAGTGATGTTGAGGGAATCAGCGGACGCCATGGTGACGCCGGGACGCATGCCGAACCATCCTGCGGGGAAAGGGGCCACGTGTTGACCGAGGACGACGTCGGGTTTCGGCACCACGTCATACAACCCATCGGCAACCATGGTTTCTGCCCCGCCGCCCCATTCTTCTGCCGGCTGGAAGAGGGCTATCAGGGTTCCTTGCCATTCATCACGCTGCGCGGCCAGGACCTCCACCGCGCCAACAAGGCAGCTCACGTGCACGTCATGGCCGCAAGCGTGCATGACCGGCATGTCCTTTCCCTCATGATCAACACCCACAGCCGTGCTCGCATAGTCCAACCCCGTTGCTTCCTTGACCGGCAACGCATCCATGTCTGCCCTGAGCATCACCACAGGTCCGGGTCCGTTATCCAGAACACCAACAACCCCGGTCTTTCCGATGTTGCGGTGAACCGTGAACCCGAGGTCTTCGAGATAACCCGCGGCGATCCCGGCGGTTCGGGTCTCCTGGAAGGACAGTTCGGGATGGGAGTGCAGGTCCTTGTAGAGCTTTTCGAGGTCAATGGTCATGAGTCTGCCCTTTTTCGTTCGACGCCTAGGTCTGGCCAGTGTATCCAGCCCAAAGCTGCAAAGGCTGGGAAGCCCCGGCACACTGGATGGCATGAAAGATTCAGAACCAGTCACCACCCAGCAATCCACCGTGGAGGAGTGGACCAAGGCCTTGGCGGAATCCACCGGTTCGCCGGGCGGCGGTGCCGGGACCGGCGTCATGCTCTCCATCGCGGCCTCGCTGACGTCCATGGTGGCCGGATACACCGATGCGGAAGACGCCCAGCGTGAACAGCTCGGTGGCATTAACTCCCGGGCCCATGCGCTCCGCCAAACTGCGCTTCAATTGGCCGACGACGACGCGTCCGCCTCCAACGCTTTCGGCGCCGCCTTCCGCCTCGACGCCGGTCCGGAACGTGACGCCGCGATTCATCAGGCCTCCGTCGATGCTGCCAAGGCTTCAGCCGTCCTGGGGGAGCGCGCCATCAACGCCATCGAAGACCTCGGCTGGCTCGCTTCGAACGGGAATCCGGCGCTGATCGCCGATGTCGTTGTGGGCTTTGGAGCCCTCCGCGCAGCCATAGCTGGAGCCCGAACCAACGTGAGCTTCGACCTTGCGTCCCTGACCTCCGCCGGCGCCACGCTCCAGGAAGTCAGGGAACAGCATCCAGAGCTTTGGAATACGGTGACCCGGCTCAGCGACGCCCTCGACAGAATCGACGAACTGACCGCCGGAGTCGACGAAAAAGCGGCGCCGACCGAAGTTTTGTGAGGCCCGGTTTGCGTGCTAAATCCCGGCAGAATCACGCAAAGCGGGCCCCGCAACGGCACAGCGTTTACCTACTGCGCCTTCGGCACACGCCGGAGCACGACGGCGGCGAGCACTGCCGCGCCGGCCATCAGTACCAGCCCAATCGCCGCAGTGATGTGGACACCGGATTCGAAAGCTGTCCGGGCGGCGACTGTCAGCGCTTCCGACAACGGGGCCGGGAGTGCAGCTGCCGCATCAACAGCACCGGCGAGGGTTTCCCCGGACTTCCCAGCGGCTTGCGAGGAGACGCCGTCCGGAATGATGAGGTTGTGCTGGTAGGAAGCCGTGAGGATCGAGCCGAGCACGGCCGTTCCCAGGAGCGAACCCAGTTCATAGCCGGTCTCGGAAATGGCCGAGGCCGCGCCGGACTTGTCGGCAGGTACTGAGGCAAGGATGAGGTCGTTGGAGATGGTCTCGGCAGCACCAACGCCAACGGCGAGAACGGTCAGCGCCGACAGTAGGAATACGGGTCCGCTGCCGTGGTCGCCCACCACCACAATCAAGTAACCGACAGCGCTGAGCGTCAGGCCTGCAGCGACGACGAAACCGGGCCGGACACGCTTGACCAGCGGCACCACAAGCAGGCCCGCGATGACCGTTGCCAGGAGGGCAGGAATCATGGCGATGCCTGCTTCCATGGGCGACTGTCCCTCAACCAGCTGCAGGTGCTGGGCGAAGAAGTAAATGAAGCCAGTCATGGAGAACAAGGACAGCACGTTGGCCACGATTGCGGTGCTGAACACCTTGTTCTTGAACAAAGCAACGTCCAGCATGGGGTTCTCGATCCGCTGCTGGCGGCGAACGAACAGGATGCCCATCACCATGCCGAAGCCCATGAAAGCTGCAGCCGATGCTCCGAAGCCGTGAACTGCGAATTCCTTGATGCCGTAGACAAACGGTGCCATGGTGACCACGGACAGGACAATGCTGGGCACATCAACCCGGCCAGGATTGGCGTCCTTGGATTCGGGAATCAGGACCCGGCCAAAGGCGAGGAGCGGCAGGAGCAGGAAAGCTGCCACCAGGAAGACGGCACCCCACCAGAAGTGTTCCACCAGCCAGCCGCCGAAGATCGGGCCGAGCGCCGCGCCACCGGAGAAGCCGGCAGCCCAGACGGCGATCGCAAGCCGCCGGCGGTTGGGATCGGTGAAGATGTTCCGGATCAGGGACAGTGTCGAGGGCATCAGCATGGCGCCGAAGACACCAAGGCCCGCGCGTCCGGCAATCAGCCATTCAGCGGTCGGTGCGAATGCTGTAGCAGCCGAAACCGCTGCGAAGCCCGTGCTGCCGATCAGCAGCAGCCGCCGTCGTCCGATTCTGTCACCGAGGTTGCCCATGGAGACGAGCAGTGCGGCAAGGACCAGCGGATAGGCGTCAACAATCCAGAGCAGTTGAACGCCGCCCACGTCCAGGGAGCGGGCGATCTCGGGCAGGGCAAAGGTGAGCGCGGTGTTGTCGACGGCCACCAGCAGCACCGGGAACATCAGGAGTGCCAGTGCCGTCCAATCGCGCCACGGTGCTGCCTGGCCCACATCGGGACGAGCGGAACGGGGTGCTGGGGTTGAGGACGGCGAGTACATGTCACTTACTGTACCGTCCAGACGGTACAGTTTCAAATACAACCCGGCGAGCCTTTAGGGAATGATGGACACATGCCACGAAAACCAGTTGCCCGGGACGCCGTCCTGGATGCTTTCGAAGCCCTCCTCATCGAGGTGGGGGAGCGAGCCGCCACGCTCGACGCCGTTGCCAAGCGCGCCGGCGTATCCAAGGGTGGGCTGCTCTACCACTTCCCTAATAAGGAAGCGCTGATCACGGCCCTCCTTGAACGCCTGGACCTGCTGGCCGACGAGGATACGGAACTGATGAAGGCGTCGCCCGAGGGTTCCGCTGCCTACTTCATCCGCTCCTCGCTCTGGGCGGACACGCCCATGGACCGGGCTTTTGTGGCCGTCACCAGGTTGGCTGAAGTGGCCCATGAGGAAACGCGTCGCAGGTTTGCCGCCATTCAACAGCGATGGCTGGACGTGCTCGCCGAAGACGTCGGCCCGGAGGTCGCCAAGGCTGTGAGCTATATGGGTGACGGCCTGTATTTCAATGCCATTTTTGAAGGTGGGCAGGAGGGCGGCAATGCCGGGCGGGAGGCCGACGTCGAAATCCTGCTCGGGGTCCTCGAACGGCTGCGGAAGTAGCGGGCCGTCCATTTGCGGCGGCGCCCGTGACGTAGGACAATTAACCCTTGTGGCCTGCCCTGATCGGGGCCATACATAACTGAAAATGCCTTTGATCTGCGGCGGGAGAGTCCTGCAAGCACGTGATGCAGGCGCCGTAGGAGCAAACCCTCCCCAGGAATCTCTCAGGCCCACGCACCGCCGCGGCGAGGCAACTCTGGAAAGCAGCAGGCACTCAGCCCACCTCAGGGCGAAAGAGTGCTGTGCTCACCGACGGTGCAAGCGAGGTTGTTCACGCAACGCGCGGAAACTCTCAGGTCCAATACAGAGCGGGGAGGAACCCAGCCGCTGTGGCGTACCCAAACGCTGCCCAAGTAATGGAGTTCCTTCGTGACGGTTAGTTCTGCCTCCACCACCTTCGTCGATCGGCATATTGGCGCGCGCCGCCAGGCCGACATCGAGACCATGCTCAAGTCCGTCGGTTACGACACCGTTGATTCGCTGGTCGACACCGCCGTCCCGAACGACATCCGCCAGGACGTTGCCCTCACCCTGCAGAACGCGCTGAGCGAAGTTGAGGTTCTGGCCGAGCTGCGCAAGCTCGCCTCCAAGAACAAGACCGCCGTCCAGATGATCGGCCAGGGCTACTACGACACCGTGACGCCGCCGGTGATCCGCCGCAACATTCTTGAGTCCCCTGCCTGGTACACCGCCTACACTCCGTACCAGCCGGAAATCTCCCAGGGCCGTCTTGAGGCTCTCCTGAACTTCCAGACCATGGTCCAGGACCTGGTTGGCCTGCCGATCGCCAACGCTTCCTTGCTTGACGAAGCAACGGCCGTTGCCGAAGCCGTCCTCATGATGCGCCGCGCCAACAAGAACAAGACTGTCCAGGACGGCAAGACTGTCCTCGACTCCGACTGCCTCCCGCAGACGATCGCCATTGTGAAGGGCCGCGCTGAGGCGCTCGGTTTCGAGGTCGAGGTTGCTGACCTCTCGCTGGGTCTCCCTGAAGGTGCCATCAACGGCGTCGTGCTCCAGCAGCCCGGTGTTTCCGGCCGCGTCTTCGATCACTCTGCCGTCATTGCGGAAGCCAAGGAGCGTGGCGCGCTGGTTACCGTCGCTGCCGATCTCCTCTCCCTCACGCTCATCACCCCTCCGGGCGAGCAGGGCGCGGACATCGCCGTTGGCTCCGCGCAGCGCCTGGGCGTTCCGCTGTTCTTCGGCGGCCCGCACGCCGCCTACATGGCGGTCCAGAAGGGCCTGGAGCGTTCCATGCCCGGCCGTCTGGTGGGCGTTTCCAAGGACGACGCCGGTGTCCCCGCCTACCGCTTGGCGCTGCAGACCCGCGAGCAGCACATCCGCCGCGAGAAGGCCACGTCCAACATCTGTACTGCCCAGGCGTTGCTGGCCATCGTGGCCTCGATGTACGCCGTTTACCATGGCCCCGAGGGCCTCAAGGCAATCGCTGAAACCGCGCACGGCCACGCCCGTACCCTCGCAGCGTCGCTGAAGGCCGCCGGCGTCGAGGTCCTGCACGGATCCTTCTTCGACACCATCACTGTCCGCGTTCCCGGCAAGGCTGCCGAGATCGTCGCCGCCGCAGAGGCCAAGGGCATCAACCTGCGCGGCGTAGACGCTGACACGGTGGGTATCTCGGTTGATGAGACCACTACGTCCGAGGTTGTGGCTGACGTCGCGGCGGTCTTTGGTGCTTCCGTTTCCGAAGACGCTGAAGGCTTCGCGCTTGAGGGCTCTGTGGAGCGCACCAGCGACTTCATGCAGCACCCGGTGTTCAGCACGCACCGCTCAGAAACCCAGCTTCTCCGCTACATCCGAAAGCTCTCAGACCGCGACCTCGCGCTGGACCGCACCATGATCCCGCTGGGTTCCTGCACCATGAAGCTCAACGCCACAGCTGAAATGGAAGCCATTTCCTGGCCGGAGTTTGCGTCCATCCACCCGTTCGCCCCGGATTCCCAGACCGAGGGCTGGCGCGAGCTCATCACCGACCTTGAGTCGCAGCTGACCGAGATCACCGGCTACGACCAAGTCTCCATTCAGCCCAACGCTGGTTCCCAGGGCGAGCTCGCCGGACTGCTGGCCATCCGCGGTTACCACCTGTCCCGCGGCGACGAGCAGCGCAACGTATGCCTCATTCCCGCCTCCGCCCACGGCACCAACGCAGCCTCGGCAGTGCTGGCCGGCATGAAGGTAGTGGTTGTGGCCACGGCGCCCGACGGCACCATCGACCACGTTGACCTCAAGAACAAGATCGAAGCCCACCGGGATGCCCTCTCGGCCATCATGATCACGTACCCCTCCACCCACGGTGTCTACGACGCTGACGTCCGCGAAGTCTGCGACGCCATCCACGAAGCCGGCGGCCAGGTCTACATCGACGGTGCCAACCTTAACGCGCTCGTTGGCCTTGCACAGCCGGGCAAGTTCGGCGGTGACGTTTCACACCTGAACCTGCACAAGACCTTCTGCATCCCGCACGGCGGTGGCGGACCGGGCGTTGGTCCGGTTGCTGCCAAGGCGCACCTCGCACCGTTCATGCCGGGCGATGCGGCCTCCTGGACCGAAGGCAACGACGTCCCGATCTCCGCATCCCGATTCGGTTCCGCCGGTGTCCTGCCGATTTCCTGGGCCTACGTGAAGCTCATGGGTGGCCAGGGACTGACGGAAGCAACGAAGTCGGCCCTGCTGGCTGCGAACTACATCGCATCCCGCCTCAACGACCACTTCCCGGTCCTCTACACCGGCGAAGGTGGACTCGTGGCCCACGAGTGCATCCTGGACCTCCGCGAACTGACGGCCAAGACCGGCGTCACCGCTGAAGATGTGGCCAAGCGCCTCATCGACTTCGGCTTCCACGCACCCACCCTGGCTTTCCCGGTGGCGGGAACTCTGATGGTGGAGCCCACCGAGTCCGAGGACCTGGCCGAGATCGACCGTTTCATCGACGCCATGATCACCATCCGCAAGGAAATCGACCAAGTTGCCCACGGTGATTTCTCCGTGCAGGATTCCCCGCTTCGCCGCGCGCCCCACACGGCCGCCGCCGTCGTAACTTCTGATTGGGACCGCGCGTACCCGCGCGAGCAGGCCGCCTTCCCGGTCCACCACCTCAAGCAGGACAAGTACTTCCCGCCCGTCGGCCGCATCGACGGCGCAGCCGGAGACCGTAACCTGGTCTGCTCCTGCCCGCCGATCGAAGACTTCGAAAATTAGGACTCCCGACATGACTGAGAACTACACCGCTCTTTACGAAGAGCACAAGAAGCTCGGCGCGTCCTTCACGGACTTCGGAGGCTGGCAGATGCCGCTCAAGTACTCCTCGGAGTTGGCTGAGCACCACGCCGTCCGCAAGTCCGCTGGCCTGTTCGACCTCTCCCACATGGGCGAAGTCTGGGTCACCGGCCCCGAGGCCGCAGCATTCCTCGACTACGCCCTGGCAGGCAAAATCTCCGCCATGGCCGTGGGCAAGGCCAAGTACTCGCTGATCTGCCAGGAAGACGGCGGCATCATCGATGACCTCATCACGTACCGTCGTGCTGACGAGAAGTTCCTGGTGGTTCCGAACGCCGGCAACGCAACTGTTGTCGCTTCTGCACTGCTGGAACGCGCCGCCGGGTTCGACGTCGTTGTTGACGACGCTTCGGCTGAGACCTCGCTGATTGCTGTTCAGGGGCCGCTGGCCGAAGCGATCCTCCTACGGCTGGTGCCCGCCGAGCAGCACGCACTGGTCACTGAACTCAAGTACTACGCGGCGGTTGAAGTCCCGTTCACGTTCGACGGCGGTACGCATGACCTGTTGCTGGCCCGCACCGGGTACACCGGCGAAGACGGCTTCGAGATCTTCGTGGCCAACGAGTCCGCAGCCGCACTCTGGCAGGCCATCGCCGACGCCGCTGAAGAAGGCGAACTCACCCCGGCCGGCCTCGCTTCCCGCGACTCCCTCCGCCTCGAAGCCGGCATGCCCCTCTACGGCAACGAGCTCTCCCGCGAAGGCAACCCCTTCGCAGCAGGCCTCGGTCCCGTGGTGGCACTGTCCAAGGAAGGCGACTTTGTGGGCAAGGACGCACTGGCTGCCTTGAAGGCAGACGGCGCCGGCTCCACCAGCGGACGCAAGCTCGTTGGCCTCAAGGGCCTGGGGCGCCGCGCCGGACGCGGACACTACCCGGTCCTCAAGGACGGCGCAGTGGTTGGTGAAGTCACCTCCGGTCAGCCCAGCCCCACGCTCGGCTACCCGGTAGCGTTGGCGTATGTCGACGTCGAGCACTCAGAGCTTGGTACCGCCTTGGACATTGACCTGCGCGGGAAGAGCGAGCCGTTCGAAGTTGTCGCACTGCCGTTCTACAAGCGCCAAAAGTAACTCCCGGTTTCATCACCACACGTAAAGGAAACAGAATGCCCAAAGTAGCGCCCGAACTTCAGTACTCCGACGAGCACGAGTGGGTTTCCCGCGGCGAAGGGAACTCGGTGTCCGTTGGTATCTCCGAGGTTGCCACCGACGCACTGGGTGACATTGTGTACGTTGACCTCCCCGAGGTTGGCTCCACGGTGACCGCAGGCGAGACCTGTGGCGAAGTTGAGTCCACCAAGTCCGTCTCGGACCTGTACTCGCCGGTCACTGGCGAGGTCACGGAGATCAACGACGCCGTTGTATCCGACCCCGCCCTGATCAACAACGACCCCTACGGTGCAGGCTGGCTCTTCAAGGTTGCCGCAGAGTCCGAGGGCCCGCTGCTCTCGGCCGAGGAATACGCCTCCAAGAATGGCGGAGACCTCTCCTAGGCTCTGTTCGGGCCCTATGTGCCGAACTCCCGCACGCACCGAGTAAGCGCCCACAAGGCGTAGCGTGGGATTGTAGAACTGAATAAAACTTGCGACGCCGGGTTGCCGCCTTTGGGGGCCATCCGGCGTCGTGCTTCGGTCGATCTCCGCCACAAGCGGGGGAGGCCATCCGGCAGGACCATCTGCCGGACCGTTTCAAACTGTATTAAGGAATCCCGACCATGGCTGTTGGTGTTTTCGATCTTTTTTCCGTGGGTATTGGTCCGTCGAGTTCTCATACTGTGGGGCCCATGCGGGCTGCCGCAGTGTTCGCCGGTGAGCTGAAGGACGCTGGTGTCCTGGGTTCGGTGGCTTCGTTGCGCGTGGATTTGTATGGGTCTTTGGCTGCGACGGGTCGTGGCCACGGGACCATGACTGCCACACTGTTGGGCTTGGAGGGGTACCACCCTGAGCTGATTCTGCCTGACGAGGTGGAGGCTCGGTTGGCCGCTATCGCGGAAACGGGTGTGCTGAACCTGGCCGGTGCGTCCGGTCAAGGTGTGGAGTTGCCGTATGCGGTGGAGGATATGGTGTTGCATCCGTTGACGGTGTTGCCGCGGCACACGAATGGGATGAAGTTTGCTGTCTCCGATGCTGAGGGGAACATCGTGCGGGAGGCGACGTTCTTTTCGGTTGGTGGCGGGT
>NZ_JAVTJB010000024.1:0-75629 GCF_031843805.1 Arthrobacter sp. WCS2018Hpa-7 | reverse complement strand
GCGGCCCGGGGTTCGCTCACCCCAGCACCTAGGTCAGCCCACCCAAACGCGAGTTAGCGCACGAGGTGCACGCTGGCGCCTTCGAACCACCGATGGACCGGCGGCGCGTCAGGGTGTTGGATGATCGCGTCCAGGAGTTCCGTGGCTGCCTTTCCGTAGGCACGCGGCGCCAGGTCAATCGAGCTGATCAGCGGATTGCCCGTTTCCAACGCAGCGGCACCGGCAAAGGACACAACATCCAGGTCCGCGCCCAGTGCGAGTCCCCGGCCTTCCAAGACAATCTGACTTTGAGCAGCCTGTCCCTGCGCACCGCAGACCAGCGCATCCGCGCCGCCCAGGTCCACAGCCTGGGTTATGGCCGCTACCAAGTCACGCGGGCTTGCACCGGCTCCCACCTCAAACACTTGGGGCTCCAGCCCGTTCCGGATGCACCACTCCGTGTAGGTCCGTCGGGTGTCCACGGCCCAGGATGAAGCTATTTCGTCGTCAATGGCAAGCAAAGCAGTGCGTCGCCGCCCACGGGCAAGGAGATGGTTCAGGGCCTGGGTCTGCAATTCGGCGTGGTGTGCTTCCAGCGTTCCCTGGACCCGCTCCTCGCCAGGACCGGAATACCGACCGACGCTGACCGTCGGGATGCCGCCAGCGAGCAGCGCGGCCACCAAAGGCTCACCTGGCGCGGGGTCGATGGCTATCACCCCGTCCACCTGAAAGGCCATGCGTGGAGTGAGTTCGCGTGCGAAGAGCGTGACGTCATAGTCGGCTGCGGCAGCGCCCTCAGTGACTCCAAAGGCGAAGTCCATGTAAAACGCCAGGCTGCGGGCTACCGGAGGAATGTGGAGCCCGATGGTGCCAATCCGGTTGACGCGCAAGCTGCGGGCAGCGCGGTTGGTGACATAGCCGAGGCGGTCCGCGGTTTCCTGGATAAGTTCGCGCTTCTCGTCGGAGATGCGGCCGGAGCCACCCAAGGCACTGGAGACGGTGGTCTTGGACAGGCCGAGCTCCCGCGCGATGTCCATGATGGTTGCCCGGGTTCTCGCCATGACCTCATCCTAGGCGGCGCTCGGGCGATGACGCTCCCCGGATGTTCGGGAAGCCCTTGACATCAACCCTGTGACGTCCCACACTTTTATTTGCGGGAACGTTCCCGCAAATCGTCTCCTTCGCTTACATCCGGCCAACGACGCCCGGAGGAATGGATCCCCCCAATGTCCCAAGCTGTCCTGACTTCGGACCGCCGAAGCCACATCCGCAGGACGATCTTCGTGGTCGATATCCTGCTCCTGCTCGCCCCACCCGTGCACTGGTTGTTCAGCGACGGTCAATCCACCATCTGGTACTTCCTCGTGGCCAACGCCTTGGTGACCTTGTCGCTGTTAGGACTCTGGATGATGCGGGATGCCGACGAGGAGGAAACGGCATGAACATGCTGATCGGTTACGGATCCATCTTCCTGTTCACCGTGCTGGTGGTGGTCGTCATGAGCCGCGGCCGGCGCGTGGACAAATCCATGAGTGAGTACGCAACCGGAGGCCGCTCGTTCAGCTCCTGGTTCGGCACCATGGCGTTCCTCAACACCTGGCTTGCCGGGACCATGTTCATTTCCTTCGCCGGCCTCACTGCCAGCGCAGGGGCAATCGGCTTCTACTCCCTGTCCTACTCACTGCTCAGCGTGGTGCTGATGTTCTTCCTCGGCACGCCTGTGAATAAGTGGGGCCGCATCCATGATCTCCGCACACAAGCAGACCTGCTCGGCTTGCGCTACAACTCACGCTCGGTAAGGGTCATCGCAGCCCTCATCGGCGTCCTTGCATCCATACCGTGGGTTGTCTTGGGCATGCAGTCCCTTGGGCTTGTCTTTTCCACCCTCTCCTTTGGGCAGGTTTCGCCCTACATAACCGTGGTGATCGGCGTGCTTTTCATCGCCGCGCGCCAGATCTGGACCGTGAAGCTCGGTACCCGCGGACTGATCATCAGCGACATGGTGCAAGGGATTTTCGCCTACGGTGTCGGCTTCCTGGTGATCCTCGGACTCATGGTGTGGCTCATCACCAACGGCCACGGTTTCAACGAGATTTCACCCAGCCTGCTCCAACTGCCCGGTCCAGGCAGCGCGGCCGGCCCGTTCTATCTGTTCTCCCTGATCTTCACGGGAATGATGGGCGCCTGGTGCTGGCCAGACCTCTTTGTTCGGATGTTCAGCGTCAAAACCCCTAAAACGGTACAGAAGTCCGCCGTTCAGGCAGCACCGATCATGTTCCTGTTCTCCGCCGCGCTCACTACGGTATGCCTGCTGGCCACCAGCATCCCCAGTGTTTCCGACGCCCCGGATACCGTGTGGTTCATCCTTGCGGGAATAGGTGGCGTGGGCATGGTTGCGATTGCTGGCGTGTGTGTTGTGGCCGCCACCATGGGCAACGTCGGAGCCAACCTGCAGGCCGTTGGCACGCAGTTGGCCAACGACGTGATCGGAGTTCACAAGCATGAGCGCATCGAGTCCGCGAAGGGCGCAAAGATCGCAGTCGCCGCCATCACGCTCGTCTCAGCCGGTGCCGCGCTTTTGATGGCAAACCAGGTCTCGGGCCTGATTGTGGTGGCCTTCGTGTCCTATCAGGCCATCTGCCAGCTGGCCCCCACCCTCCTGCTCGGGATCTTCTGGCGCCGGGGTACAGCGGCCGCGGCAAACGCTGCCATGGTCTCCGGAATCCTGGTGGCCGCCGTGCTGGAACTCATGTACCCAAGCCCCCTCTCCATTCCGTGGTTGGGCGGGTTGACCTCCGGAGTGGCCGGGTTGATCGTGAACCTCGCCGTCTACCTTGTGGTCTCGATGGCCAAACCGGCTCAGGCCGCAGAACAGGCCCGTGTCGACGCCCTGTTCGAGGGGCTCAAGAAAAAGGAACCCGTGAGCGAAGGAGCACTGACGTGACAGTCGCGGACGCAATCATCCTTGCTGGCACTATCCACACCCTGGACCCACACATGCCAACCGCCACCGCCCTTGCGATACGGGACGGCCGGATTGCCGCCGTCGGGCGTTTTGCGGACGTTGAGCAGCACCGGGGACCCAACACCGTAATCCGGGACTTCGGCGACGCGACGATTGTCCCTGGCCTGAATGACAGCCATACGCACGTGGTCTTTGGCCTGGATCTGGCCCGAGGCCTGCAGTTGACGGACCTCGGGCCTCTCGAGGAGGTCCACCGGATCGTCGCCGACGCCGCCACGGCTGCCCACCTTGGCGGGTGGGTCATCGGCTGGGGACTGGACCCAAACCTCTTCACGGACATCGGCTTCAGCGGCCGGAGCTTCGACGACGCCACCGGTCCCGTGCCGATGTTCCTGCGCATGCGGGACGGCCACTCGGCCATCGTCAATTCAGCGGCCCTGGCCGCGGCAAGCATCACGGGCCCGGTGGACTTTCCGGACGAGTCGCTGATAGACGTCGACGACGACGGGACGCCCACCGGCTACCTCGTCGAGTTCAGCGCGATGGACCTGGTGACGAAAGTCCTCCCGCAGGAAGGCTTCGACATCCGCGCCGAAAGGCTGGCCGGGCTGCTCAAGGGGATGGCCGCCGTCGGAATCACCTCCACGCATGTCATGGACTATGCCGAAGGGTCCGGAAAACTTGCCGCCCACCTGGAGTCCACAGGCGATCTTCCCCTGCGGCTGCGCTTCTCTCCCATGGTCAATGCCGGGGCGTCGATGGAAGAGCTGGAGGAGGCAGCCGCCCTGCAGGGCACCGGTGGCCGAAGGTGGCGCGTGGAAGGCGTGAAGTTTTTCATTGACGGCACCATTGACAATGGATCGGCCTGGCTGGAGAAACCGGACATCTACGGCGAGAACAACGAGTCGGTGTGGACTGATCCGGACGACTTCCAGAAGGCCCTGGGATTCTTCGTTGAGCGCGGCATCCCCACAGCCACCCATGCAATCGGCGACCAAGGCGTGCGCTACGTCCTCGAAGCTCTCGAGGCTGCCGGGGATTCGCGAGGGCTGGCCGCTCACAGGATCGAGCACATCGAGACCATCCCTGACGATCTGGTGGCGAGGTTCGCCGAACTCGGTGTCGCAGCCAGCATGCAGCCGGTCCACGGGACCCACCACACCCGGGCGGACCGTACCGACAACTGGTCAGTTCGTCTGGGTGCCGAACGGGCTGCCCACGGTTGGCGGTGCCGGGATCTGCGGGAGGCAGGGGTGACCGTGGCCCTCGGGTCCGACTGGCCCATCACGCCGTACGATCCCCGGGCCATGATGGCCGACTCCATCCTTCGCCGGCCGGTTGAGAGGCCGGACGTTGAGCCGGTCCAACCAGAGCAAGCCCTGACTGCGCTGATGGCCTTGGAGGGTTACACGAGCCATGCGGCAGCCGCTGCCGGCCTTGGCGCGGAAACAGGCGCCATCAGCGTTGGGAAACTGGCCGACCTCACGGTCTTCGAGCAGGATCCTCTGCTCGTCACGCCGGAAGAGCTGGCAAAGACAGCGGTGGTGACCACCTTCGTGGGTGGGTTGCCTACGCGCTAGTTGCTGGGGGCAGGGTGCTTGCATTCGGGAGCCGCCGCACCCTGCCCTAGGCTGGGATGCATGGCGATCATTCACAAGGCAACCCTGTCCCCGTCCAAGCTCGACCTCATCGCCGGCTACCTGCCGAAGCAGCCCTGGTTCATCCAGGAGGGCACGCCGGAGCTTATTGGCGCCTACCGTTTTGACGATCCCGCCGGCGAGGTCGGGATCGAGACGCACGTGGTCGCCGCCGGCGAACGCATCTACCAGGTTCCCCTGAGCTACCGGGGCTACGAGCTGGCCGGCGCCGAGGAGTGGCTCATCGGCACCATGGATCATTCGGTTCTGGGCAAGCGTTACGTGTACGACGCCTGCGCCGACCCCATCTACGTCAAAGCCCTGGCTACCGCCATCTTGACGGGCCAGGAAGAGGCCCAGCTGATCGTCGATGGCGAGCCGGAGCCCCGTCCCAGCTCAGTGACGGTGAAAGGCAGTGGAAAGCTCGACGGCGGCGTCCCCGCCTTGAGTGCCTCGGCGCCGGTTTCGGGCAGCGGAGTGACCATCATTGACGCCGGCGAGCTGCGGTTGAAAGTTGCCCGGGTGGTTGACGTGGCCGCGGACTCTTCCGCCAACTCGGCGGCCGCTCCGGAGCTCCACGGCGAGCTGACCCTCAGCGGGCAGTGGGCCGGGCTGGAGAGCCCGGTGGAGTTGGCTGCCGTAGTCCGCGACTGACGTTTCGAAGCCGGAGCACCTGTTGGTCGCAGGGGTACCTGTTGGTCACAGGGGGCTCCGGCGTAGGCTGGCTAACGGAGCCATTTACTCCCTGGAGGGGTGCATCATGTACAAAGCACAGAACATCATTCCCGCCGCGCAGGATCTCGCCCGGGAATGGGTATCACACGCGGCGGACGGCACGTCATCCCAGGCCGATGCGGTGGTGAAGTGGGCCTTGACCCGCATCAATCATGCCGATGTCCCGGCCGTGGTTCACGGCGTCATGCTCACTCTGACGGGCAACAAGAAGGCCGCCAAAGAAGCCCAACGCGCGGCGGCCAAAGCAGTGAACAAGACAACGCAGGCCTTGAAACGAAGCAGTCGACAGCGCGCTCCGCGCCTGTCCGGGTGGGTGATCGGCCTGCTCATCGGGGTTGTCGCTGGAGCGGGCGCTGTCCTGGCTTGGCGCATGATGGTGCCCCCGGGCGAGCCTCAACCCGTCAAGCAGCCTGAGACGCCGGCCCAGCCGCCCGTGCCGCCGGTTCCCTAGGGGACGACCCGCACAAGCAGCCGCCCCCGCACAATCGGCACTAATCAGCGCGGCGCATCAGCATTACTGGGTGCCCGGAGCCGACAGGCGAGGGGCCCCGCTAAGGTACGGGTTCGCCGTCGTGCCTTCCGGATTTTCTCCGAAGTGAGGTCCCGGACAGCAGCCAATACGCCCCTGCGCTGGCCAGCAGGAAACCCACCACGCCCAGGACAACAAGCTGGGTGACGATCCCGGCGATCACCATGACAAAGCCGCCTAGAACGGCCAGACTGCCGAGAATCGTGCGGGCAGCCTCTCCCCGTGGCCGGCCCGATGTCAGCTCGGAGGCGAGATCGGGATCGGTCGAAGCGAGTTCCCGCTCCAGCTCTTCCAAGCTCCTGCGTTCTTCATCGGACAACGACACCGTTATCACCCTCACGATGCTCGGGCCATCAGCACGCGCGCTGCTTGCCGTGCCATGCCTTCATTATCTGCCCGTTTTGCCGATCAAGCCACAGGTCCGCCTGCCGAACCCAGCCACGCTGTTCAGTGGGCCGGGACGACGTCGTTGAGTACCCGGAGCGCGTTGAGCGTCCGCGGATAGCCGATGTAGGGCAGCAAGGCGTTGATGACCTCAAGCATCCGCGCACGGTCATTGCCGACGTTGAGGTTGCCCTGGATATGCCCCTTCACTTGAGGTTCGCAGCCGCCCAGCGACACCAGCATGGACAAGGTGAGGAGCTCGCGCGTAGCGACGTCGAGGCCGCCGCGGGTGAGGTAGTCGCCAAAGCAGTTGCCAGCCAGGTAATCCTGGAAGTGCTTCTCATCTCCGGCTGCGGCAGCACGCATGGCCTCCACCCGCTCGGGGCCCGCGATGACTTTCTGGACGGACAGGCCCCTCTCTGCCCGGTCGGCCAGTGTAGTGGTGGATTGACCTGTGAGCGGCAATTCCACTCCGTGGTCGGTGAGGACCTGGTTGGTGACAGTAAGGAAGTCCGAGACTTTCGCCATGCCGACGTAGGGCACCGCCTGGTAGACGACTTCCTTGATCTGAACCGGAGTCACGCCGACAGTGAGGGCCGCGCCCACCAGGGTCCTGTACTCCCCCATGCCCTGGCATGCGATGAGCGAGGCAAGCTGGACCATGAGGCGGGTCCTGATGTCCAGGTTTCCGTAGCGGCGGGTCTCGTCAAAGCTGAAGTTGTTGAAAATCTCCACGAGTTCAGGGTCCGTGATCGCAAGGGCGGGGAGCTGTCCGGGGAATAGTTCATCGTGGTTCTTGCGTGCAGTTTCGGTAAGTGCCAAGGGGTGTCTCCTTTGATTGGTTAGTTCTGGATCCGACGAATGAAAAGGCTCGCAACTGCCGTCGCGAAGAGCAACAAGGCTGCGATCAGCAGGCTCGTCTGCAGACCGGGGACAAACCCGGCAGGCGCGACCAGCAGGGCGCCGAACACCGCTACCCCAAGGGCACCGCCGAGTTGCCGGAAGGTGTTGAAGACTGCGCTGGCCGTCCCGGAGCGATGCGCAGGGACGCTGTCCAGGACATGGGCGGTGATGGGCGGCATGGCCAGGGCTCCCCCGACGCCGATGGGGATCAGAAGAAGTGCGACAGTCACCAGCGATCCCGTGGGCGCAGCCAGGAGCATGCCCAGCAACCCCGCCACCATGAGCAGTTGGCCCATAACTGCCGGGACACGCGGGCCAAACTTTGCCGCCATCCGGCCGGCCACCACGTTGCTGATGGCAATGAGTACGGACGCCGGCAGGAAGGCCAAGCCGGCCAGCAGCGGGGACAGGCCGAGGTGCTGTTGGAGGTAAAGGCTGATAACGAACACCATCCCGTACCACCCCACCATGAAGCTGAAGCCCACCGAAAGGGCGATCCGCAGTCCCGAAGACTGAAAAAGGTCAAGGGGCATCATCGGGTTTCGCCCGCGGGCCTGAGCCACAAGGAAAACGGCGATCGCCACAGCCGCTGCACCCAAGGAAGCGATGACCTGCGGCGCCGCGAACCCGAGGACCCCTCCCTCGATCAGCCCATAGATGAGGGCCCCAATACCGAGGAGGGCTGTGATTTGTCCGAGCCAGTCGAACCTCGCCGGCCGCACCGGTGAGACGGGGACCTTCACCAGCAATGCCACCGCCACCGCACCCACCGGGACGTTGATGAGGAAGACCAACCGCCAATCCAGGGTGGTGAGCAGGCCACCCAGGGCTGGTCCGGCCGCAGCGGCGACCGCTCCACCCAACGCCCAGAGGCCGATGGCCTTGGAACGCTGGATCGCGTTCGGGAAGGCTTCGCGGATCAGGGCCATCGACGGCGGCAGCATCAGCGAGGCGGCAGCGCCCTGCACGAACCTTGCGAGAATCAGCACCCATAGAACCGGAGCAAAAGCACAGGCGGCCGATGCGAGAACGAACAGCACCAGCCCGAGGGTGAACGCACGTTTAGCCCCAATACGGTCCGATAAAGTGCCGGCGAACAGCAGCAAGGCCGCGAACATGAGGGTGTAGCCGTCCACGATCCACTGCTGGCCTGCCGTTCCGCCACCCAGTTGGGCGCCAATGGTTGCCAAGGCCACGTTGACGATCAGGGCGTCGAGCGTGATGACGAAGAAGCCCAGAGTCGAAACAGCCAGTGCAATGCGGCCTGTTGAGGGCGGGGCCGGCGACAGCGAGGGTTTTGAGGAAGTGCTGGTGGAGGTCACCTATCCATCAGAACCCGTAAAGGGGATGTGTGGGAGAGCCCCTTGTTACGGGTAGCGGCAGTACCTCCCTCAGCGCCAAAGGCCGCGAACCGCCGTCGAGCGTTGAGTACTCGACGGCGGTCTCGACTTACCAACGGTTCTCAGCATGCTTACGATGGTGTGGCGGGTTACGCCTGCTCATGCACGGACTACCGAACGCCGACGGAAAGTTGAACTCCCCATGGCACGACGAAGCTCAAAGAAAGCACCAAGCATCACTGAAGCCGTTCAAAGGCGCCGCGGACCGGGAAGGGCCATTTGGCTCATCGCCACGGGCCTCGTCGCTGGCATAGCGGGTGGGGTTTTCGGCTTCCGGATGCTGGTCCAGCCCGGCGAAGCTGAGCCGGCCAAAAAACCGCAGACGCAACCCGACGAGATTCTTGTCAGGGAAGAACCCGTGGAGATCTCCACGAGGATGCGGCCTGGCGAATGGACTGAAGAGTCGCTGCAGGAGCATCTTGAGGATTACCGGCAGCAAATCCGTGACATGGGTGCCAAGGAATCGCAGATCGTCACCAATGTGGAGCGGACCGAAGAAGGTGCTGCACGCGTGGTGGTCAGCTGGGACCGGAGCCGGGCTTAGCTCCAGTGGCTAAGCGCGGCTCTCCCCCGTTCGCGGCCTCCACACCACAACAGCCTGCGACCGGGCCCGGGGACGCTGCCCACGGGCCAAACTAACGACGTCGCCCGCCGCACCTGCCGCGAAGATACGGGCATCCAACGGTGAGCGACGGCGGGACAGCTCCTCCGTCAGTTCGGTCACCCGGTACTGCAACGCAGCAACCTGGTTTTCGAGGTCGAGGATGCGTTTGATGCCCTCAAGCGAGACGCCTGACTGCGAGAGCCGCTGGACCTCCCGCAGCTTGTTGACGTCGTTCTGCGAGTAGCGGCGGGACTTCCCGGGAGCACGGCTGGGCGAAACGATGCCCAAGCGGTCGTACTGGCGCAACGTCTGCGGATGCATGTCGGCAAGCTCCGCAGCGACGGAGATGACAAAGATCGGCTGGTTGACGTCGATGGCCATGACCGCCTCCTTACAACCGGGCCTTTGCGGCCAGGTCGTGACGCGGGTCCGCGTCGGTGGTGGCGGCAGCGAACGCCTTCACGGCTTCCTCCGCTTCCTTGTTCAGGTTCTGCGGGACAGCGACGTCGATGGTCACCAACAGGTCTCCGGTCGCCTTGGACGTTTTCACGCCACGGCCCTTGACCCGGAGGGTACGGCCCGACGGCGTTCCGGCCGGGACGCGCACCTTGACGGTGTCGCCGTCGAGCGTGGGAACCTCGATGGTGGCGCCAAGCGCCGCCTCCGCGAACGTGACCGGCACGTGGATGCGGATGTTGTCGCCGTCGCGGTGGAAGAAGTCATGCGGCTTCACGCTCACCGTGATGATGAGATCGCCATTGCCGGCAGGGCCAACGTTGCCTTTGCCGCGCTGGCGGACTTTCTGACCGTCCTTGATGCCGGCGGGGATCTTGACGTCGATCACGTTGCCGTTGCTTTCGCGCAGGCTCACCGTGGTGCCCTTGATGGAGCCGGCAAACGAGATGGATGTGGTCGCCGTCCGGTCGGCGCCCTTCTGGGGGGCGCGCTGGAACCCGGTGGGGCCAGCTCCGCCGAAGCCGCCACCGAACAGGTCGGCAAACTCGGGCGGGATACCGCCACCACCGGCAGGCTGACGAGCGCCGGGCCCACCGCCGAACAAGCCACCGAACAGGTCCTCGAACCCGCCGTTGGCTCCGGCACCACCACGGCCGGCGCCAGCACCCGGAGCAAACCGGGCACCGCCCATGGCACGGATGGCGTCATACTGCTGCCGGTCCTCAGGACTCGACAACACCGAGTAAGCCTCGGAAATGTCCTTGAACTTCTTCTCCGCAGCAGCATCCCCGGAATTGGTATCAGGGTGGTACTGCCGGGCGAGCTTGCGGTAAGCCTTCTTAATATCCGCGTCGGACGCGTCCTTGGCGATACCAAGGATCGCGTAAAAATCCTTTTCAACCCAGTCCTGGCTGGCCAAGAGCGTTTCCTTTCGTTGAAGAACGAGATGGCAGTTCGCGCCAATGTTTTAGTAAATCACTGTCACGAACTGCCATCTCGGTGAGTAACTACGCCGGGACAGCCACGATGACCTGGGCTGCACGCAGGACCCGCTCGCCGGAGCGGTATCCGGAGCGCAGCACCTGGCTGACCGTGTCAACCTCGATGTCTTCGCCAGGCTGCTGGATGAGTGCCTCGTGGATGGTGGGGTCGAATTCGACTCCGGTATCCGCGATGCGTTCCAGTCCGTACGTCTTCAGCGCGTTCTCCAGCTTGGCGGCGATGGCGGCGAAAGGGCCGTCTTCGAGGTCACCGTGCTGGCGTGCGGCGTCGACGTCGTCCAGCACCGGGAGCAGGGAGTTGAGGACGCCGATGACGGCCATCTCTCCTGCTACGGCGCGGTCGCGTTCGACGCGCTTGCGGTAGTTGACGTACTCAGCCTGAAGGCGGAGGAGGTCGTTGCGGAGCTCCGCTGCCTGGGCTTCAGCCGCGGCACCGGAGGCTACCGATTCCTCGGCCGGAACCTCTACCCCGTTGAGGATTTCCTCAGCTTGGGACAGGGCGTCACCGTCCGTGGGAGCGGCGTTGCTTTCGGTGGGAGCCGCAGCTTCGCTGTCAGGCTGACGTGCTTCGCCGGTCTCCGGGTCAACCTTGCGGTTGTCCCGAATAACTGGCTTGCGCGGCTCGTTGCCTTCAGAGTGCTCTGCTTCGTTGCCGTGGTGAGGCATGGCTACTTCTTCGCTTCGTCTTCGTCGATGATCTCGGCGTCGACGATGTCTTCGTCATCGGCGGCCTTTTCACCGGCGGGAGCGCCTTCAGCGCCGGCACCCGGAGCATCAGCTGCGGAGGCCTGCGAGTAGATGGCTTCGCCGAGCTTGGTCTGCGATGCCTGGAGCTTCTCGAACGCAGTCTTCACGGCGGCGTCGTCAGTGCCTTCCAGCGCGGACTTGAGGGCGTCGACGTCGGCCTTGACCTCAGTCTTGACCTCTTCGGGCAGCTTGTCGTCGTTGTCGGCGATCAGCTTGTCCACAGAGTAGGCGAGCTGCTCAGCGGAGTTACGGGTGTCCGTAGCTTCGCGGCGGGCCTTGTCCTCAGCGGCGTGCTCTTCGGCTTCACGGACCATGCGGTCGATGTCGTCCTTGGAGAGTGCCGTGCCACCGGTGATGGTCATGGACTGTTCCGTGCCGGTGCCCTTGTCCTTGGCGGACACGTGGACGATGCCGTTGGCGTCGATGTCGAAGGTGACCTCGACCTGCGGAACGCCACGCGGCGCCGGAGCGATTCCGGTCAGTTCGAACGTGCCCAGCGGCTTGTTGTCGCGGGTGAATTCACGCTCGCCTTGGAAGACCTGGATGGCCACGGACGGCTGGTTGTCGTCAGCGGTGGTGAAGGTCTCGGAACGCTTCGTGGGAATAGCGGTGTTGCGCTCGATGAGGTGCGTCATGACGCCACCCTTGGTTTCGATGCCGAGGGACAGCGGGGTGACGTCGATGAGGAGGACGTCCTTGCGCTCGCCCTTCAGGACACCGGCCTGCAGTGCAGCACCAACGGCCACAACTTCGTCCGGGTTGACGCCCTTGTTGGGCTCCTTGCCGCCGGCGAGTTCCTTGACGAGCTCGGAAACAGCAGGCATACGGGTGGAGCCACCGACGAGCACGATGTGGTCGATGTCGGAAACCTTGATGCCGGCTTCTGCGATGACGTCCTGGAACGGCTTCTTGGTGCGGTCCAGCAGGTCCTTGGTGAGGTCCTGGAACTTGGCGCGGGTCAGCTGCTCGTCCAGGTGAACCGGACCGTCGGGGGTGACGGAGAGGTACTGGAGGGAGATGTTGGTGCTGGTGGAGGAGGACAGTTCCTTCTTGGCCTGCTCTGCAGCTTCACGGAGGCGCTGGAGGGCGATCTTGTCCTTGGAGAGGTCGATGCCCTTGATCTTGAGCTGGCTCAGGAGCCACTCGACGACGCGGTTGTCCCAGTCGTCGCCACCGAGACGGTTGTCACCGGCGGTTGAGCGGACCTGGATGGTGGAGAAGTTGTCTTCGTCCTTGCCGACTTCGAGGAGGGAAACGTCGAACGTTCCGCCACCGAGGTCGAAGACCAGGATGAGTTCGTCTTCCTTGCCCTTGTCCAGGCCGTAGGCCAGTGCAGCCGCGGTGGGCTCGTTGACAATGCGGAGGACGTTGAGGCCAGCGATTTCGCCGGCTTCCTTGGTGGACTGGCGCTCGGCGTCGTTGAAGTAGGCCGGAACGGTGATCACAGCGTCGGTGACCTTTTCGCCCAAGTAGCTCTCGGCGTCGTTCTTGAGCTTCATGAGGATACGCGCGGAGATTTCCTGCGGCGTGTACTTCTTGTCATCGATGGCGACGTTCCAGTCGGTGCCCATGTGGCGCTTGACGGAAGCGATGGTGCGGTCGATGTTGTTGACGGCCTGGCGCTTGGCAATTTCGCCGACCAGGACTTCGCCGGACTTGGAGAACGCAACGACGGACGGCGTGGTGCGGCCGCCTTCTGCGTTGGCGATAACGGTGGGCTCGCCACCTTCGAGAACAGAGACCACGGAGTTGGTGGTTCCGAGGTCGATACCTACTGCACGTGACATATCTTGTTTCCTTTCAATGGCCGATGTTGGAGATTGCACCTGACAGCGGTCCGCTGGGCGGTCTACGTGCCGGAAGCCTGCTCAACAATCGGCTAGTTGAGCGTTCTGCACTCAACTGTACTCAGCCTCAGTTTTAAGTCAATCCAAAGTTGAGTGAAGTACGCTCAACTTTGCTTTCCAAACCGAAAAGTCCCCCGGAATGACGGGGCCCAGGGGCTGGTTTCGCCGTCGGTGAACTGCGAGACTGGCGCGATGAAGCTCACTGGATTCCTGCCCCCGGACGAGTTCTGGGCCATGAATGACCGAATGGATCAACAGGTCCGGGACGGCGCCGGAGTTCTCCCGCTTTTCGGGATCAATACCTGGGATGGCCCAATGATGCTGGGGTCCTGGCAATTGGATGGCAGCGAAGGCGGGGTGATGCACGGGAACGCTTTTTCCCCGGCGGGACCGCTGGTGGAAGTGGTCACAACTACCCAGGATCCCGGCGAGACTGCCAGAAACCGATGGCGCGCTTCGGCCGGAATCCCGCACAATCTGGAGGAGCTTCAGCGCCAGAACGCGACGTTCAGCGCCCTCACCAATAGGCGCATAACCGTCACGGTGGACGGCGTGGCCACGGACTTCACTTTCTGGCCCGGAAAAGGATCTTGGCTCGCTGCCGCCACGACCGGAATCTTCAGCATCGTCATCGACGCCCAACGCAACCCGCCCGTGCCTGAAAGCGTGAGCCTCAGGCGGGTCCCCGACGTCGAGCCCTTGCTTCAAGCGCGCCGCAACGCGCTCAAGGCGCTACGCGGCGAAGCCTAGGAAGTTCAGCCCCCGCGTCGAGCGGTTCCGGCTTGTACACCCACGCCACCAGCACCACCGAGATGATCATGAGCAGGAACCACGCCAGGAGCTTGTCGATGGAGACCGCCTGCCAGCCCGCCAACTGGTTCGGATACAGCCACGCTCGCGACCACGTGCCGATGTTCTCGGCGAACCAAATGAACAGGGCCACCAGCAGGAACGACACCAGAATGGGCATGCGGAAACGACGGCGGAACACCCTGAAGTGCATCACGCACCGCCCGTAGACAAGCACGACGGCGGCCAGCAGCACCCAGCGGAGGTCGAGGATGAAGTGGTGCGAGAAGAAGTTCACATAGATCGCGCCAGCAACAATGGCCGTGATCCACCGGCGCGGGTATCGATCGAAGCGGAGGTCGAACAGCCGGAAAACGCGCACCATGTAGGAGCCAACAGCGGCGTACATAAACCCGCTGAACAAGGGCACGGCGCCAATCCGCAGGACGCCTTCGGCCTCGTACGCCCAGGATCCGACGTCCGTCTTGAACAGCTCCATCACCGTGCCCACCACATGGAACAGCACGATCACCCGCAGTTCCCGCAGGGTCTCCAGCTTGAAGGCGATCATCAGGACTTGAATGACGACGGCGGCCAGGGTCAGGAAATCGTTCCGGGCCAGCCCCGCATCCGACGGATACCAGAGTCGGGCCCCGATGATCACGGCGAGCAACGCGGCCCCGAACACGCACGCCCACGCCTGCTTCAGTCCAAAGACCACGAACTCGGTGAGCCCGGCCTGCAGGCGGCCTCCCCGGAACCGGTCCAGGTAGCGGTGGGCAAGGGCGTCGATGGACTCTTCCACCGAGGTGGAGTTACGCATGAAGGACCTCGGCTTCCACAACAAGCCGGCCAAGGTAGTAGTCGCGGGGCCAGTGCCGGATCCGTTGCGGCAGCCGCGGATACACACGACCCATCAGTCGCATGGTCCGCTCGAACCGGCGGGCGTGGCCGGCACTCCACTCAAAACCGAAGCCTTCACGCAGGTGGTCCGGCAACAGGCCGGCGGTCAGGAAGCGTGCCAGTGGCATCGCCAACCGCAGGAACCGCGGACCACCAGCCGGATAGAGCAGGTCCCGGGCAACCCTCAGCGCTTTATCGTCGGGATGGAGTCCGCGCACGTGGCTGTCCCAGTAGGCAGCGAACGCAGCACGGTCGGCCGGCCACCTGTCCGCCGGAAGCTGCAGGGCTGTCCCGATCCGCGCGTACTCGCGGTAAATGCGGTCGGCGGTGTCGTCGTCGAGCTTTCCATGGATCTGCTCGTATACGGTGACGGCGGTGTCGTAGAGGGTGGCGACCACCCACAGCTGCGACTCGGCATCGAAGGCGCTGTATCCCTTGGAGGCGCCCTCCGGTCCGCGGCGAACGGGCGCATGGGCGCGGTTGACGGCGCGACGAACGGCTTTTAACTGCTCCTCGGATCCGTAGACCACCGCATAGACGTACGTCATGGTGGCGCGCAGCCGGTCCATGGGGCGCTCAGCGAAATTGCTGTGCTCGGCTACGCCGTGCCCCACTTTGGGGTCGGCGATTTGCAAAAGAATGGCGCGGCCTGCACCGGCGAGAAGAACACCTTCCGCGCCAATGTCTGCCAGTCCTCGAGCCATCTGAATACTGTAGCGCCCTAGCCTTGGAGCCCCACCACGCCTTGAAGGACCCTGAGCTGATGGTCGAACAGCTCATCGCGGGCGGCGAAGGTATCGCGTCCGTACTGCCCAAAAACCTCGAAGCTGATGGCCCCAAACACGGACGTCCACACCAGGACACCCCGCGCCAAGGTTGCGTCGGGTGCGGCGAGATTCATCTCGCCCCGAATGGTTGCCAGGTCTGCGGCCAACCCGTCGGGAATCACGACGGCGGGACTCACCGCGGCGTTGAGCGCGCCTGCCCGGTATGCGGCATCGAAGATACCGACGAGGCGGACGATGACCCGCGTTCCAGGGACGGTAGTGCGCTCACCCGGCGCTTGATACCCCGGGACGGGACTGCCGAAAAGGAGGGAATAGCTGGCCGGTTCCCGGATAGCCCACATTCGCACCGCCTGAGCCAGTGCCCTGAATTGTGCTGCGAAGTCATCCTCCGCCTCGGCATTCACTGCTTCATCGACGTCGTCGCCAAGCTGGTTGTAGGCGTCGATCAGCAGGAGGGTGAGGAGTTCATCGCGGTTCTCCACATAGCGGTACACGGCAGAGGACACGACGCCGAGATCCCTCGCCACTGCGCGGAGGGACAGGGCGGCCGCGCCATGAACAGCAAGGTGCTCGCGACCCAGCCGAACAATGTCGGCGATGGTCTGCGTTCGGGCACGTTCGCGGGGAGTCGAGGGCTTCTCCCTGGCTTCGACGGCGGCGGGTTCGGCTGAAGTCATGATCACAGCTTCCCACAACAGAGAGCGCTGTCAACAAACGAGAGCAGTGCTCTTGACATTGAGTTGGCGAACGTTCATTCTGATTGAGAGAGCACTGCTCTCACTTTTCGACTCTTACGTCATTAGCCCCGGAAGAAGGAACCCATGTACGTCGTCACAGGAGCAGGACCCGTTGGCTACACCGTCGCGGAGCAACTGGCAGAAAAGGGTCATCGAGTCCGGGTTCTGACGCGCTCGGGCAGCGGCCCAGAGCATCCTTTGGTAGAACGGGTCCGGGCGGACGTCTCGGATCCTGCGCAGCTTGATGAGGCGCTGAGGGGCGCAACCGCCGTCTTCCATTGCATCCACGGATCCGCCTACCGGGCATCAGCGTGGGCCGCCGAGCTACCCCACGCCGAGCAGGTGGTGATGGACGCAGCGGCGGCCGCGGGCGCCGTCGTCGTCGTCTTCCCCGAAAGTCTCTACTCGTACAGCGAACCGGACCGGATCATGACGGAATCGAGCCCGAGGGAAGCAGCGGGCGGCAAACGCGGCATTCGGACTGCGCTGCTGAAGGCGCGGCAGGCCCACGCGGCCGCCACGGTCAGTGTGGTTGCCGGCGACTTCTTCGGCCCACGGGTGAAGACAGCTCATGCCGGCGAGCGCATGGTCACGCCGATCCTGGCGGGCAAGGCTGTGCAGTTCATCGGAGCTACGGGCCAGCCCCACTCCTTCACGTACGTCCCGGACCTCGCAGCGGCAATGATTGCAGCTGCGCAGAAGCCCGAACTCTGGAACAGCGTGCTGCATGCCCCCACCGGCCCGGCCGTGACCCAACGGGAAATGGCCACAGCCCATGCGACCGCCGCGGGCGTTGCTGCACCCAAGGTGAGCGCCGTACCAGGTTGGGTGCTGCGGGTAGCGGGCATCTTCTCCACGGACATGCGCGAGCTGGCCGAACTCCTGTACCAGTTCGAGCGCCCGTTCGTGATGGACTCGGCCGCGAGCCAGCGACTCCTGGGCCTGGAACCGACTCCCCTGCCGGAAGCTGCAGCGGCCACCGTGGAGTGGTGGAAAGTCGCCGCGGCGGGTTAGAGGCCGTCGTCGTAATTCCAATGCTCCTGCCAGCGCCAATCGATAGGTTCGCTCAGCCGCTGGTAGCGGATGTCGGTGGACAGGCGCATGGTGCCATGGCGGTCCGTGTTGTCCAGAGCGGCATGAACAATATGTGCTGAGTGGACCACGACGTCACCCACCTCGTAGTCGGTGACGAGCCATCTGGCATCGCGCTCGTTCGCCAGCGCCGGAAGATCGGCGGTGATTGAGGCAGCGGGCATCTTCAAGGTTCCCTCGCGCTCCTGGGCCATCACCCAGTGGTGGCTGCCCTCGAGGTAGGCCAAGCCGCCCCGCTCCCGAGGGCAATCGCCCAAAGGTATCCACATGGAGAGCACTCGATCGCTGCCCTCGCGCAGATAGACAAGATCGTAGTGGGCCTGCGTGGCCGTGCCGATGCCGCTTTCGCCCGGTTTGGTGTGTCGGATGATCTTCCGGCGGTGCAGATGGACATCATCCCCAAGGAACCAGGCGAACCAGTCGGCAATCCCCTCCGCAGTGCACAACGCCTGGTACTCCGGTCCCGGCACTATGCGGTCGAAGAGCCCCCGGCGCAACGCAGCACGGTCCACATCACCTGGCGCTGCAAGGCCATCACGCGGATCCGTGCCGGCCGCGTACACATTGGCTTCGCCTAAGGACTCGAAGTAGAACTCCCGGAAATCCAGCAGCTGGTCCGGTTTCAACTGCCCCTTCAAGTAGAGGTAGCCATCCCGGCGGAGCCTTGCCCACAGCGCGTCACGATCCCGGCGCTCGGAAGGGGGTACCGGTTCCAGCTCGGCGAGGCGGGTCTCCGATTCGTCCAGAACATAGCCATTCGAAGTCAACATGTTCTCCACTGTGGCAGTGGCAGGCGGTGAAGTGAATGGACTCAGGTTTGCTGATACTTGGACTTTTGTGTGGCTTGTTTTGGGCTTCGGGTAAGTGCAGCATGGGAGCCTATGGACAATTGGTCAAGCTACCGGCACCCGGCACTCCCCCTTCGTGACCTTGGCCTTGCTTGTCTGGGCGTCGGGGAACAAAGTGGCCTGCTGCCGTCCTTTGCCGGCCGGACCCTCAGCAGCCACGGCATCGTCCTGGTATCCGAAGGTTCGGGCCATTTTTCTGTTGATGGTAAGAGATTCGAGGTCCGCGCCCCCGCGATCATGTGGCTTTTCCCGGGTGTGAGCCATGGGTACGGACCTGGGCCTGCAGGGTGGAAAGAACACTGGCTGTTGTTCACCGGACCTACGGCGAGAGCGTTTGAAGAGTTGGGGTGTTACGCCCGCGACTACCCCGTGCTGCAGCTTAATGGTTCCCCGGGAAACACCTTGATGGAAACACTTGGACTCTTTCCGGCCCTGCGTACGGCCCTCTCGGTGGGCGGTAACCCCTCAGACCTGGACGCTTCCCTACTCTGCCAGCAGGTACTCGTCGAGGCCGGCAAGCATCGCAATCATGGCGCCAGCGGGTCCCCCTTGGATGAGGAGAAACTGCTCACCAGGCTTCATGAGATGGCCCATCTCCCGCTCAGCCTGCCGCAACTGGCCGCTTCAATGGACATGACCGCCTCCGAACTCCGGCAAGCAGTCCAGGCTGCCACGGGCGTGGGGCCGAAAGAGCTGGTGATTCAGCTCCGGATGTCGCGTGCCCAATCACTCTTGGCGGACACTGACCTGCCGGTCCAACGCGTCGCCACGCTCACCGGATACGACGATCCCGCCTACTTCAGCCGACTCTTCACCAAGAAGACCGGGGTTTCTCCGAGCCAATTCCGCCGCGATCATCACCGGAAAAGTCCGCACTGACCTCCACGCAGCCAATGTCTGAAAATGTTCGAATCATGGATTTCCCAGCCCCTGCCTGAAACCCTGAGTGCAGTGCACAGGACGTATCCGGAACGTCCCCAACGACACCACACCACCCAACGATCACTGCCCCACGGGATACTCAATGAGGAGATCTTCCATGTCCACATTTGCCATCAATCGTCGCCAATTGCTGCAGACCGGGGGCATCGGCGGACTCGCCGTAGCACTGTCGGCAATGTCCTCCGGCGCAGCCCATGCTGCACCAGGAAAGCAGACCGCTGGTGGTCCGAAAATCACCGATCTGGGACCCGCCGTCGTGCAGTTTTCCCTGATGAGTTCACTGCTGGTGGGCGACACCGTCTACATCGGTTCCCGCAACCTCAATCCTGTGCGGATCATCGGCTTCCACCTCCCCACCCGCACCATCACTTCAAGGACAGACCTCGGCTCCGGGTACAGCATTCAAGCCCTGGCTGCTGACTCCACCGGCCGCTACCTCTATGCGGGCGTGCTGCGCGAGGGCATCGACGGTAAGCCCAACCTCTACCGCTGGGACCTCAGCACACCCAATGCTCCTGCAGTGGGTGTCGGCGAAACAGGAGACCGGGACATCCGGGCTTTGGCTGTAGCCCCGGACAGCAAGGTCTACGTTGCCGGTGGCGGGTTGACCACCAATGCACCCTCCCTCTGGGAGTACGATCCCGCCACGAATGCCATGACCAGTTGGGGTGTCCCGGACCCCGGAGCCACCATTGCCCAGGCTGTGGCTGCCACTGCCAGCCACGTGTATTTCGGCACAGGCAGCACACTGGGAGGCGGCAACGGCTCCAGCCCGGCCCGCCTCTTTGCGTTCGATCGGACAACGAAGTCCTCCACGAACATCCTTCCGGCCGAGGTAGCCACGGGTGTGTCCGTGACTTCGTTGAGCGTTTTGAACGGACAGCTGGGAGTAGGGGTCAAGGGACCAGGAAAGTCCGTGCTGATCAATCTGGCGGACCACTCCAAGTACACGATCATCGCCAAGACCGGCGTGATGTTCCGGCAGTTGGGCAACGACGTTTTCTTCGTCAAGGAGCCGGGCGTCTGGTCCTACAACATGGTCAGCAAGAAGATCACCCAGATCCTCACGGAGGATGTTGGCGCTATGTGGGGCCTGGACGTCTACTGCAACAAGGCTTTGACGGTGTCTTCTTACGATGTCATCGAGGTGGACCCCGTCGCGAAAACTGCCGTGAAGCATGACCTCACCCAGGCTGGAGCGCCGGGCGGACCGCAGTCGTGCATGGGCCTGGCCGCGGGAGCCGGGGACGTTTATGTGGGCGGCACTGGCACCATTGCGCGTCACCAATTGGCCTCAAACCAGGTTTCTTACCTCCGGGCGACGGGCGAGGCCAAGGACGCCGTGGTGGTGGGCGGAATCCTGTTCGCGGGCCAGTACAACTCCAGGGGCATCTACTCCTACGATCCCTCCACCGGGCAACTCCCCTATCAAGTGGCTGCCCTCCCTGCCGGGCAAAACCGCCCGCTGGATGTCTGCTGGGACGCCGTCAACGGGCTGGTCATTGCCGGCGCGCAGAACGATACCGGCGGAGGCGGCTGCTTCGCCGCTTATAACCCGGTGACAACGCAGGTCATCACCAAGGTCAATCCAATCGATGCCCTCCAGATGGTCCGGGCCGTCGCCACAAAGGACGGAGTGGCCTACCTCGGCGGGGACAACATCTACGCCACCGGCCCCCGGAGCACCGTGGTTGCCTGGGATCCGGTAGCAAACCAGGAGTTGTGGCGCCTTGATCCGGGCCAGCCCCAAGGGATCGCAGCAATGGCCATCCACGGCAAGTACCTCTACGGCATGTCCCGCAAGGCTGCGGGCCTGTTCGTCATTGACCTCGACACCCGTCAAGTGGTTCACCGGGGCGACCTGAGCAGCGTCTGCACGGACTTCGGCGCCCTCCAGGTCAGCCGTGGGATTGTCTACGGTGTATCCGACACCACTGTGTTCCGCATAGACCCGATCACGTTCGCGACGTCCGTTGTTGTGGCAGACATCAATGGCGGCTGGTACAGCGGGCCCCACATCACAGCCGACGAGGACGGTTTGCTGTACACCCTCCGGGGACCCAACCTCGTGCGGATTGACGATCAGCAGGCGATGCAAACCATGCGGCGCTAGGCCGAATCCAAGTAGCAGCAGATGCCGTTTTGAGCTCTCAAAACGGCATCTGCTGCTACCCAGTTGGGCTGGCAGTGAACAGTCCCGCAAGCACCGAACAAGCAGCACCCCTGGCCAGCGCTACGGGATCCGCAATGGCGGTATCAAGGATTGGAGGCGGAGTATTCGCGTGGTCGTATTGCCGCACGAACGCGTCCTTGGTCTGCTTGGCAAACGTGCCCAGAGCGGCTTCAGGAGCGAACCCGACCACCACCTGGCCAGGGCCCAGGACCTTGGCTATGTTCGCCATGCCGATGCCCAAGTGCAGGGCTGCGTCGGCAATCAGTGCGGAGTCGCCGTCGGGGTCCAGCCGCCTGTCCTGGCCGTGTCGCTCCAGTTCACGCTGCATGCCCCACAGGCTGCCGCGGGTCTCGAAACAGTCCTCCGCGCCGCAGTGACAGGGCCTGGCCGGCTCGGGACCGGTGATCGCCCTCGAATGAGCGAAGCCGCCTGCAGAACCGTTGAAGCCACGCTGGATACGGCCTTCAACCACGACGGCGGCGCCCAGGCTGGTGCCGACGCTGAAGATGAGCATCTCGCGGCCTGCAAAGACGTCGTCGAAAAGCAGCCCGCGCGTGTAGGCGTTGACGTAACTGTCGATGATGACGGGGTGGTCCGCGGCTTCTTCGAGGAGCTCTTGGAACGCTATGTCAGCCCAACTCATGGCCCCGCTGTGCCGCACCAGGCCACTTGCTTGGTCCACCACGCCGGAGACGGCCGCCCCCACACCAATAAGCTTGGGCTCCCTGCCGTCTGCAGCAACCCGCACAGCCCTTGCCGCGGCTGCTGCGGCTTCGGCAGGTTCCGTGGATGCCAACGGCTCGCTGTGCGTGGCCACCACGTCACCGCGCAAATCGACGACGACGGCGTGCGCTTCCGTAGCGGACAACCTCACGCCCGCGGCGAAAACGCCCTCGCGGCCAAGTTCGAGCAGGCGGGCGGGCCTGCCGCCCGTGCTGGGCGCGATCTCGGTTTCCACCAGCAGGCCCGAGTTGATGAGCTTGCCCGTAATTCCGGTGACGCTGGCAGCGCTCAAGCCGGTCTGAACAGTGATGGCGGCCCGGGAGACGGGCGATTGAGTCCGCACGACGTCGAGCACCAGGGCCTCGTTGATCTCGCGGATCAGGGCCTTGCTGCCTGCACGTGGCTTCATTGCTGGTGGCTCCTGTTGTTGCGCGGCAAAGGATCCCACCCATTCTGGCATCCGTAGCGCGGTTGCTTTCACACTCTCCATGATACTTACTTTAGTCATTGACAAAAGATATTGAAACTGGCAATCTCAACCCATGAACATCAACAACGGCGTTGCATCGACACCACCTCCACCCACCACCTCCCGGCCGAGGATTCTCCTGAGCATCCCGGACGTGGAACGGGCGGCCTTCATCTCCCCGGAAACCCACGCTGCGCTGAACCAGCTCGGCGAAGTCACCGCCATCGCGCCGGCCCAGCTCCAGTCATTGGAGGCTTTCGCCGCGGCGGCAGCAGAGACAGAAATCTTCATCACCGCCTGGGGCTTCCCCCGCCTCGACGCCGAACACCTGGCAGCGGCACCGAACCTCACATGCGTCGTCCACGCCGCGTCCTCGCTGCACGCCCTTGTCAGCGACGCTTTCTGGGCCGCCGGCATCCCCATCTCCCAAGCGGGCGCAGCAATGGCCCCGGCCGTCGCCGAGCTCTCGCTCACCTTCACGCTGAGCCTGCTGCGCCGCGTGCACCAGCTGGATCACAGCCTCCGCTCCGGCACCAACTGGGACGATGCCCGCACCGTCCCGAGGGCCCGTGAAGTCTCCGGCGCCCGCATCGGCGTTGTCGGCGCCTCACGAACAGGCCGCCGCTATATCGACGCCTGCCGGGCACTCGGCGCAGAGGTATGTGTCTACGACCCATACCTCCTTGAGGGGGATCCCCTTGCGGACAGCTCAGCCACCTTGCATGGCTTGATGGCAAACAGCGATGTCGTCGCCATCCACGCCCCCGCCACCAGTGAAACCGCGGGGCTCATCGGTGCTGCCGAACTCGCCCTGCTTCCGGATGGGGCAGCGTTCGTGAACACGGCCCGCTCCACCATAGTGGACATGGAAGCCCTCTACAAAGAGGTGCATTCGGGCCGGATTGACGCTGCGTTGGATGTCTTCGACGCCGAGCCCCTTCCCGTAGATGATCCTTGGCGCTCCCTGCCGAACGTGCTCATCACGCCCCACCTCGGCGGCGCCACTGTTGACTCGCGGCTACGGGCCGGCGGCATCGTCGTTGACGAACTCAACCGCTTCGTCAACGGCCGGCCCATGGAACACGCCCTCACCCGGGCCGACCTCGAACGGATGGGCTGACATGCGCAACATCCTCTTGATCCACTGCCACGACCTCGGCCGTTTTCTGGGCACGTACGGAGTGGAAACGGTCTCAACCCCGCACTTGGACGCCTTGGCCGATGAGTCCGTGCTCTTCGAGCAGGCCTTCGCCACCGCTCCCCACTGCAGCCCGGCCCGGGCCTCCTTGTTCACCGGTACGTATCCCCAGACCAACGGTGTCCTCGGGTTGACCCACGAGCCGTTCGGCTGGGACCTCAAAGAGCCGAAAGACCACATCGCCTACAGGCTGAAGTCTGTCGGCTACCAGACCGAGCTCGTCGGTGTGCACCACGAATCGCGGGTTTTGGCCGACGACGTGGTCGCCGGAAGGCTCGGGTTCGACCACGCCCGTACGGGAGGTGCGCGGGACGTCGTCGTGGATCGCGCCACTGACGCGCTGCGTCGGATGTCCGGCAGCGACCGGCCTTTCTACCTGCAGGTCGGCTTCACCGAGCCGCACCGCGTGCCCTCCGCAAGGGACCGCCCGGGGGTGATGGGCTTCCTGTCCGACGGCGTCGAACCGGACGTCTCCCTGGGCCACACCGTTCCTGCCCACTTAGTGGACGACGACGGTGCCCGCGAGGAAATCGCCGAGCTCCAGGGCGCGGTCAAACACATGGATGAAGGCGTCGGCAGCATCCTCGCCGAACTGGATTTCCTGGGCCTTCGCGAGCAGACGCTGGTGCTGTTCACCACCGACCACGGGCTTGCGCTGCCCCGCGCCAAATGCACCTTGTACGACGCCGGACTCGGCGTGGCGCTGATGCTTCGCCATCCCGGCAACCCAGCGTGGTCCGGGAGACGCGTGTCGGACATCGTCAGTCACGTCGATGTCCTGCCCACCTTGCTTGACCTGGCAGGACTGTCGACTCCAGACGGCCTCGCCGGGACAACCCTGCGGCCCGCCGTCGAAGCAGGCGAGGCTACGCGAAGCCACTGTTTCAGCCAGCTGAGCTACCACACGTACTACGACCCCAAACGATCAGTGCGGACACCCACCCACAAACTGATCGTCAACTTTTCCAACGCACCACGCGCCATGGATCCCACACAATCCTGGATCCACCGCAGCCTGCCGGCGGACCTTGGCGGGCCCACCATCGGCACCAGCCCGGCGACGGAACTCTACGACCTCACCACAGACCCCGAGGAACTGGACAACATCGCCGGCCATCCGGAGCAGTCGGAAATCCTCAGGGATCTCTCCGCTGCCCTCTTCGACTGGATGCGGGAATGCGGCGATCCCCTCCTCACCGCCCCCGTAGCAGCCAGCCGCCACCAGCTCGCGCTCAGCGCGATCCAAGAAGCCACCCTCACCCGAAAGTAGCCACCATGTTCATTCGAAAGATGCACCGCACCGCTTTGGCGACAGCCGCCGTCGTCACCGCCGCTATGGCGCTCACCGCCTGCGGTTCCGCCGGTTCTACAACGTCCGACGGCGGCCAGGCCACCGGCAAGGTGACGCTCTGGATGTACCCCGTCATCAAGGACGAGACCGCCAGCAAGAAGTTCTGGCAGGACACCGAGGCCAGCTTCGAGAAGGCGAACCCTGGAATTGACCTGTCCATCGAACTCCAGACGTTCGACAAGCGGGACGCCCAGATCTCGGCAGCGTTGGCCGCAGGCTCGGGACCCGACGTCGTGCTCATTACGCCCGACCAAGCCGCAACCTACCGCAACGTGCGCGGGCTGCTTCCAGTGGATAAAGCCGTGGAGCAGGACAAGGACAGCTTCTACCCCGGGACTTTGGAAGCGGCGACGTTCGACAAAGAGGTGTTCGGCGTTCCGCTGTTCCAGAACATCAACACCACGTCGTACAACACCATGATCTTCGCGGACGCCGGGATTCCACTACCCAAGACCTGGGACGACCTCCGCAGTGCTGCGCCGATCTTGGCAGAGAAGGGCATCGCAGTGATGGACTACGCCGGCAGCCCTGAGCAGACGTTGAACCTGTCCTTCTATCCCCTGTTATGGCAGGCCGGCGGAACAGTCTTCACTGATGACGCCAAGGACATCGCCTTCGATTCCGAGGCCGGCGTTTCGGCGCTGCAATTGCTGATCGACCTCAAGAAACTCGGTGGACTTCCCGCGGATGCCGCCACCGACGGCCCCAAGGTTGAGGGTGCACCGATCGCCGCGGGCAAGGCAGCAATGCGGGCCACCACGTCACTGCCGGAGCTGAAGCAGATGCGCGCCGCGCTTGGTGCCGAAAACGTTGCCTTGGGTGCTCCTTTGCAGGGCAAGGTCCAGGCGACGTACGGCAACCCCGGGCTGCTCGCACTGACTTCCATCAACAAAAAGGAGAACCGCGAAGCTGCCTACAAGGTGATGAGCTACCTGAGTTCGGCTGAGTCCCAGAAGGCCCTCAACGCTGCTGCCGGCAACCTGCCCACGCGGACAGATGCCGCCGCCCTGGGCACGGACGCCGATTCCCTGGCCATGGCCGAGGCCCTGAAGTCCGCCAACCCCGGCGAACCGTCCCCGGTTGCACGCCAGGTCATGGGTGCCCTCGCACCGAATATCCAAGCTGCGCTCCGCGGCGATGTCAGCGCCAAGGAAGCCCTTGACCGTGCTGCCAAGGAAGCCCGAGGCATCCTCCAGCGCTCGGCATCCTGAGTCCAGCCCAACCACCGATTGGTCACCCCATGTCTGTAAACACCCGCACCAGAACCACGCTGGCCGGCCGACATCCAGAGCTGACGGCGTCACCGCTCAAGCCTTTTGGGGCCAAGAAGGCCCGTAGCCGCGAGGCACTGGCCGGCATCCTCTTCGTCCTGCCCACCCTGGTCATTTTCGGTCTCTTCAAGTTCCTCCCCATCTTCGGGGCCGGCGCCATGAGCCTGACCGAGTACAGCCTCAACGGCGACTTCGAATTCCTGGGCGCAGACAACTACACCCGCTTGGCTGCTGATCCCAACTTCTGGCAAAGCCTCAAGGTGACGTTCCTGTACGTGGCGATCTTCGTCCCGTTCATCATCGCCGTATCGCTGGCCGGCGCCGTCCTCCTGGACAAACTGGTCAGGTTCACCGGGACTTTCCGGGCCCTGCTGTTCATCCCCTACCTCAGCTCCTTCGTCATGGCCGGCATCATCTGGACGTGGATCTTCTCAACGGATGGTCCGCTGAATGCAGCGTTGGTTGGCCTGGGCATGGGCCCCGTCCCCTTCACGTCCGGGCCCCAACTGCTGGTCCTGCTCTCCTTGGCCGTGGTGTCCGTATGGAAAGGGTTCGGCTACTCCATGCTGATCTTCCTGGCCGGGCTCAAAGCACAACCGGCCGAAGTCCACGAGGCTGCGCGTATTGACGGAGCCGGCGCTTGGAAATCGTTCTGGTACGTCACGTTGCCCCTGCTGAAGCCCGTGGTGTTCTTTGTCCTGGTCATCGAGACGATCGTCGGATTCCAGGTCTTCGACACCATCTACGTCATGACTGGAGGCGGACCCGCCCGGGCCAGTCACAGCCTCATCTACTTCCTGTTCGATGAAGGATTCAAGTTCTTCGACTTCGGCTATGCCTCGGCCATTGGCGTGGTGCTGTTCGTCATCGTGCTCATCCTGTCGCTCATCCAGCAGCGCTTCTTCGAAGGTAAGGACTCCAAGTGACTGCCACTCTGCCTGCTCCCGCCGCTGGGCAACGGCCCGCCACGGGCCCCGCCCCGCGCAGCCCCCGCCGCAGCACCGAAAAGCGCCGCCAACGCACCCTGACCTGGGTGCTGGCAGTGATCTCGCTCTTCACGGTGGCGCCCCTGATTGCCGTTGCCGTGCTGGCCCTCTCCCCGGAAGATGCCCCCACGCTCCCCTACGCGTTGCCGTCGTCTCTGACGTTGGACAACATTGTGCGCATCTTCAACGTGGGCGAATTCCCGCTCTGGCTCTGGAACTCGTTCCTGTACTCGGCGGTGTCCGTGGTGGTTGTCCTGCTGACGGCCTCCATGGCCGCCTATGCCTTGGCCCGCAAACGGTTCCCCGGCCGTAACGCATTGCTGTGGGCCATCATCGCCACCATGATGGTGCCCGTCCAAGCCACGCTGATCCCCACCTTCATCCTCATCTCCAAGATGGGCGGCGTGAACACCCTGTGGGGCCTGATCCTGCCCACTTTGGCCAACGCCCAGGCAATTTTCCTCATCCGTCAGTTCGTCCGGGACATGCCGGAGGAACTGTTCGACGCCGCCCGGATCGACGGTGCCGGCGAATGGCGGACCTTCTGGCAGATCGTGCTCCCCCTGATCCGGCCCGTCCTGGCAACCCTGGCCATCTTCGTCTTCCTCTGGCATTGGAACGACCTCCTCTGGCCGCTGGTCGTGGGCCAATCGGACACGGCACGGACGCTCACCGTCGGCCTGGCAACGTTGAACACCGAGACAGCCTCCACGTCCAACGTCATGGCCGCAACGCTGGTCAGCTTCATCCCCTGCCTGGTGATTTTCGCCCTCCTGCAGAAGCACATCGTCGCCAGCATCACGCACAGCGGGGTGAAGGGATGACGCCTGTTGCGCCTATCCGTTTCGGCCTCATTGGCGTCGACTCCCCGCACGCGCCGTCGTTTACCCGCCTCTTCGGCAACGGTTCCGACGGCGTTGTCCCCGGCGGCACGGTGACGCACGCCTGGAAGGGGGAATCGGCGTCGGACTTTCCCTTGAGCCGCGACCGGATCGACGGCTTTGCCGACGAGGTGAGCGGACTGGGCGTCACCCTGTGCGATTCGCCGGAAGAGGTGGCCGAGGCCTGCGACGCCCTGCTGATCGTGTCCTCGGATGCGCGGACGCACCCACGCTACTTTGAGCGTGTGGTGCGGTTCGGCAAACCGATCTATGTGGACACGCGGTTCGCTCCCACCCTGGCTGAGGCCCGGACCATGCTCGCCCAGGCCCAGGCCTCCGGGACTTTGGTCCTGGCCGGGTCCCCCAAGCGGTTCACCCCGGAGTTCCAAGCGGCGCTGACCGGAGGGCCGTATCACTCTGTCTCCCTGGACGGCCCCCTCCCCACCCAGCCCGGCCACCCGGGCCTGGCCTGGTACGGCGTGCATCTGGTGGACCTCGCGGTGGCCGCGCTCGGTGCCGGCCCGGAAACTGTAACGGTCGACGCCGGGAGGCCGGGTCCTACGGACGGCGCCACCACGGTGACGGTCCGGTGGGGAGACGGACGCGAGGTCGCCATGACGGGCGAAGCGGCGTGGAGCCCGTTCACCATAGGGCGCATCGAATCCGAGGGCGGCTGTTCCGAGTTCTCGATCGAAGCCGGCCCGCCCATGCTGGTTGGCCTCCTGGAGGGGATCGTGAATTCCATCCGCAGCGGGACACCGAATGTACCGCTGCGGGAGATCCTCAGCATTGTCGCGATCGTGGAAGCCGCCAACAGAAGCCTGGAAGCCGGCCGTCCCGTCCCCCTCTCACCCAACTAAGTAGCAGCAGATGCCCTTTTGAGCACCCAAAACGGCATCTGCTGCTACCTACTTGGGTGCCAACCCCGAAAGATCACTGATGACACTGAGCTCCACCCCCGTCTTGCCCGCCCCGCACCCGGCTGAGCACTCAGCTACGCAAACGGTGAGGATCGGCGTCGACATTGGCGGCACCAAGATCGAAGCGGTCGCCATCGATCAGGACTGCACGGTCCTGCACACCGTCCGCCGTCCCACCGGATTTGGGAATGAAGCGCTGCTCAGCTCGCTCTTTGGCGTCCTCGACGAGTTGCGCGGCGCGGAAAACCTGGCGGACTGCACCGTGTCCGGGCTGGGCATCGGCATCCCCGGAACGGTAAATACGGAGTCCGGGTACGTAGCCAATGCCGTGAATGTCGGCGTTGCCGGCGTGGACCTCGGCAACCTGGTGGCAGCTGAGCAGGGACTGCCGGTAGCGGTGGAGAACGACGTCAATGCCGCCGCCATCGGCGCCCACTACTTGCTGGCCGATGCCTCCGGTTCCAGTGCCTACCTCAATCTCGGCACCGGGTTGGCCGCGGGCTACGTCAGCAACGGCGTCGTGGTCCGTGGCACGTCCGGAGCCGCGGGCGAAATTGGGCACCTCCCCCTCGGGCTGCAGGGCGAGGAATGTCCCTGCGGCCAGGCAGGTTGCCTTGAACTGATCGCATCAGGTTCGGGCATTGCCCGTCAGTGGAGGGGCGACGGCCAGTGGCCCGCCGTCTCACTTTTTGAGGCAGCGCTCGACGGCGACCCCGTCGCCAAAGTTGTTCAGCAGCGGTTCTTTGAAGGTGCTGCCACAGCCATCAGAATCCTTGGGCTGACGTACGACCCCTCCGCCATCTACATTGGCGGCGGCTTGAACGCCCTGGGACAGCCACTTCTCAGCGGTATCCAGCGGGAGCTTGCCCGGTTCAGCGCTCCCTCCCCGTTTCTTTCCGGCCTGGCGCTTGGGGACCGTGTCCAGTTGGTTCCGCCGGGGCTCTCCATTGGCTCTGTCGGCGCGGCGATCGCCGCCGACTAACTACGCTTTTCACCAGTTACTCAAAGGAAAACCCATGGCAGAAGTCATCATTGTCCGCGACCCCATCGAGGCAGGAAGCGTTGCCGCGTCGATCTTCGCGGAGCAGATCATCGCAAACCCCGCCACCGTGCTGGGCCTGGCCACCGGTTCTACGCCGCTGACCACCTATGCTGCGCTTGCAGCAGCTGTCGCGGAGGGTCCCATCGACGTCTCCGGAGTGCGTGGCTTCGCCTTGGACGAGTACCTCGGCGTCCCACCGGAGCACCCAGAGAGCTACCGCTCAGTGATCACCCGCGAAGTGGTGGAGCCATTGGGCCTCAACCCGGACCAGGTGTGGACGCCGCGAGGCACCGGCCCTGACATCACCCACGCCGGAGCAGAGTATGAAGCCATGATCGCCGAAGCGGGTGGAGTCGACATCCAGATCCTGGGCATCGGGTCCAACGGGCATGTGGGGTTCAACGAGCCCGGGTCCTCCCTGGCCTCCACCACCCGCATCAAGGCTCTGGCCGAGCAAACGCGCAGGGACAACGCACGGTTCTTCAGCACTCCGGAGGAGGTCCCTACCCACTGCATCACCCAGGGCCTCGGGACCATCCTCCGGGCCAGGCAGTTGGTCCTTCTCGCGTTTGGAGCGAACAAAGCGGACGCCGTTGCAGCCGCGTTGGAAGGACCCGTCTCCTCCGCCGTGCCGGGCTCAGTGATCCAGCAGCATCCGCGTGCCACTGTGATCATCGACGAGGCAGCCGCCGCTGGCCTGGCACACGCCGAGTACTACCGGCACGCCTGGCGATCGGCGCAAGATCTACGTGCAGTAGATTTCTAAACGGGACTATTCTTCGTCCCGCAGACTCAAGGGGGCATTTCGTGGACCAGACCGTCCATTCATCGCTTTGGAAAGCATTCTGGGACAAGGGTGGATGGTGGCGGGCCATCCTGCTGACCGTGCTCTATATGGCGATCTATCTGGGCGCCGGCCTAGTCATCGGGACCGTTGCGGGCGACCAAGTGGTGGCCGAGGACATCTTCCGCACGCCTCAGAGCGTCTTCGTCGGCCTGACTCTGTCCTTGATTGTGGGCAGCGTGGCCCTTGCTGCGTTCGTGTACTCCGTGGGCTGGTTCAAACCGCTGTTCGCTCCCCAGCCCGTCAAGGGAAGCTGGTGGATGTGGGCAGCACCGTTCTTCCTGGTGGCCGCCATCGCACTCCGCTTCCTGGGCATCAACTACGGCAGCTACCAAGCATCGGTGGTGGTCCTCATGCTCGTCACCGGGCTGCTGGTGGGCTTTGCCGAAGAGATCCTCACCCGGGGAATCGTGGTCAAAATGCTCCGCGATTCAGGTAAGTCCGAGTGGGTAGTCATGGTGCTGTCCTCTTTGGTCTTTGCGCTGCTGCACTCTGCAAATGCCCTGTCAGGCATGCCAATCGTCACAGTCTTGGCGACCATCGTGTTCACGTTCGGCTTCGGCATCTGCATGTACCTGACGCTGCGGGTCACCGGCAATCTGATCTGGCCCATGATTCTGCACGCGCTTTACGACCCCACGCTTTTCCTGTCCACGGGTGGAATCGACCAGGCCGCCACGGGTCCACAGAGCCCGCTCCTGCAGCTGGCGGGCCCTGCCAACATGATCTACATCCTGATCGGCGTCATCGCCCTGATTGTGGTGCGCGGACGGGCGCAGCGCTCACCTCTCGCGGCACCGGCGGTACTTTAGGGCAGACAAACAGAAGCGTTCGACGGCGGGTGCGTACCGCCGTCGAACGCTTCTGTTTTCTTTGGCTGTAGTCGGTGCGCCGCTACGCCTGGCTGATGTCGATGCCCGCCACGGGTGCGCCCGCGCGCTCGTAGACGAGCGCAACAGCGCCTTTCGAGAACCCCTGCGGCGGCTGGGCCAAGCGGAACGCAGCGGGCACACCGGCACCGTCCGGGAACAACCGCTTGCCCGAGCCGAACGTGAGCGGGTAGAGGTACAGGTTGAGCCGGTCCACGAGGTCGGCTTCGAGCAGTGACCGTGCGAGGTCGCCGCTGCCGATGACGTGGATGTCGCTGAACCGGCCCTTGATCCCCGCTACCTCTTCGATGTCCGCCAACGCCGAGGTCCCCTGCCAGGCGGGGTCGGTCAGGGTCCGGGACACGACGAACTTTGGCAGGGCGCTGAATGTCTCGCCGATATGGTCGCTTTGGGTGGGCCAATACCCGGCAAAGATGTCGTACGTCTTGCGGCCCAGCAGGAGCGCATCCATCCGATCGATGCCTGCGACGATCGCGTCACCGCTTTCCTGATCTGAATATGCCGCCTGCCAACCACCGAACTCGAAGCCGCCCGAACGGTCCTCGTCCGGGCCGCCGGGCGCTTGATACACGCCGTCGAGGGTGATGAAAAGGTCAACGGAGAGAATTCCCATGGTGTGCTCCTCTTGGTGAGTATTCCCGGCCTGCTCTTTGATGCGCGCCGTCCTAGTCCGGGCGCATAGTGGCGGGAGGGTCGCGCGGTACCTGCGCCGGCCGTGCCCGCAGCACCAGATCATTTTGATCAGGCACTGCGGGCGTGGCGTCAGACCAGCACTTCGCCGTCGCGGGTGACGACGCGGCCTGCGGAGACCACGAGCCGCCTCTGAGGGCAGCGCACGAGCGCGTCCGGGACGTTCTCGGCGTCGAGGAGCACGATGTCGGCGCGTGCACCGGCGACGAGGTCGTGCTGCTCCCGATCGACGAAAGGCGCGCCGTATTTGGTCGCGTACTCGACCGCGTTGGTGAGCTTATCGTCGTGGCGGAACCCATGAAGGCGTGCAAAGGCGAATGCCACGCGCAGCAGGTCCCCGTCCCCGAACGGCGACCACAGATCGCGGATGCCGTCGGTGCCGAGACCCAGCGGAACGCCGCGCTCCCGCAGCCGCTGCCAAGGCAACGGCGCTGTGCCGCTCATCGCTACGGTGGTCCACGAGATGCCCGCCTCGGCAAGCCCCTCGATGATCTCCTCCTGCACGCTCTTCTGCAGTGAGCCCATGGCGAAACCGTGGGAAATGTTCACCCTGCCCTGGAGGCCGGCGTCGATGGTGCGGCGGATCACCTGACGGTACTCGTAGGCGCCGAGCGAGCCGAAGTCATGCAGATGCAGATCAAGGCCGACGCCGCGCTCCACGGCGATCTGGAACAAGCCGTCGAGCTGCCCCTCGACGTCGCCGTCGATCGTTCCCGGATCGAGGCCTCCGATGGCATCCGCCCCTGCCTGAGCAGCCTCGTCGAGCAGCCGCAACACTCCCGGCCTGCGCAAGACGCCGTCTTGCGGGAAGGCCACCGTCTGCACCAGTATCGCCCCGTCGAGCTCGGCAACCGCGGCCTGCACGGACTCGAGGCCTTTAAGCCCGATGCCGAGGTCGACGTCGATGTGCGTGCGGGTCGCCGTGGTGCCGTGACGGAGGAACTCGCGCAGCACCGCTACGGCCGAATTCACGTTCGGGATGTCGTAGTTCCCACGCTCTGCGCGCTCGTTCGCGATCCAGCCCTCGACGGTCGGGTGCTCGGAATAGGTGTACGGCACCCACGGCTTGCCCCACCAGCTTTTGTCGACGTGGGCGTGCGTGTTGATGAACCCGGGCACGGCCAGCAACCCGCCACCGTCAAGGTCACCGGCGTCGGATGTTCCCGAGGCAGGTGCCACCTCAGTGATGACGCCACCGCTGATCGTGATATCCGCAGCCTCGGCACCCCACGGGCGCACGTTCCTCAGGGTAAATTTCTTGTCAGTCATTCTCTTCCTCTATCTATTCGGACTCAGTGCACGCGGCTCAGGAAGGACGCTGTGCGTTCGTGCTGCGGGTTGTCGAGCACATCGCGTGCCGGACCATCCTCGAGAACACGGCCTTGGTCCATGAAGACCACTCGGTCAGCGACCTCGCGGGCGAAGCCGATCTCATGCGTGACAACGATCATCGTCATGCCCTCCTCCGCGACCTGCCTCATAGTCTGCAGAACCTCGCCGACCAACTCGGGGTCCAGTGCGCTCGTCGGTTCGTCGAACATCATGAGTCGAGGCTCCATAGCAAGCGCCCTGGCGATCGCCACCCGCTGCTGCTGTCCGCCCGAGAGCTGGCTCGGATACGAGGCGTCCTTGTCGGCCAGGCCAACCTTGGACAAGAGCTGCCGCGCATGCGCGACCGCGTCCTTGCGCGGGCGACCCAGGATTCGGGCCGGGCCATAAGTGACGTTATCGAGGGCCGTCATGTGACCGAACAGGTTGAAGTGCTGGAACACCATGCCGATGTGCTGGCGGGCCTTGGCCACGTGTCGTTCGCTCTGTTCGTAGAGCTGCTCGCCGTGGAGGTGGTAGCCGACGCGCTCACCGTTCACTTCAATGAGGCCACCGTCTACGGGGTCGAGGTGGTTGATGCACCGCAGCAACGTACTCTTGCCAGAGCCCGACGGACCGAGGATGCAGACGATCTCACCTGTTCGCACCTCGATGTCCACGCCACGGAGCACATGATTGTGCCCGAGCCACTTGTGAACGCCGTCGATGCGCAGCATGGTGTCAGTCGCAGTTCTTGCGGGAGTTACTTGCGCCACAGCGCACCTCCGATGGTGGTCCGAAGAGTTGTGGTCGTCGCCGTCGCCGTATTCTTGGGCGCACGACGTGACCCGGGCTGCGAGGCATTGAAGCGACGCTCAAGGAAATGCTGGCCGGTGCCAGCGATGGTCACCAGGATCAAGTACCAGAGCACCCCAACGATCAGCAGGGGCAGGATCTTGAAGTTCTGGCCGTAGATGAGTTGTACGCGGGTCAGCAGGTCGCTGCCGCCGATCACGGACACGAGGGAGGTTGCCTTCAGCATGCCGATGAACTGGTTGCCGGTGGGCGGGATGATGACCCTTATCGACTGGGGCAGCACGATGCGGGCCAAGGCCTGGTTGCGCGTGAGGCCTATGCTCACGCCCGCGTCGGTCTGGCCCGTCGGCACCGAGATGATGCCGCCCCGGATGATCTCCGCCATATAGCCCGACTCGGCGAGCGAGAGGGCGATGAGGCCGGCAGTGAAACCCGAGATGAGGGTGTTCGTATCCTGTCCGAGGATTACAGGGAAAAGCACCGCAAGGTTGAACCAGAGGAGAACCTGCACGAGCATCGGGACGCCACGGAAGAACCAAACGTAGGCGCGTCCGATGACGCTCACGACCTTGTTGTTGCTCTGGATCATCAACGCGATGACGAAGGCGAGCACAATGGAGATAAGCATGGCGAAGATCGCCAGCTGGATCGTTACGCCGACGCCCTGGAGCACCACCGGGTTGAACATGTACTCCCCGGTGACGTTCCACTCCATATTGGGGTTCTGGGCCTGGGACTGGACGAAGAGTAAGAGCAGCGCGATCGCGATGAACCCTATGGCTATCTGGCCGTATTGGGGTCGCCGCTTCGCACGGATCGGCGACTCCTGTACGGGCGGTTCGTCGCCGGGCCTGCGCACGTAGTGCGACGACTTGTTTGAGGTCGGGACTGGTGAGTGCGTGATGTCAGACATGATCACTTCTTCGCCAGGTTGATACCCGGTGCATCGAGGTCGATGACCTCGACATGCCAGCGCTTGAGGACTTCGTCGTAGGTGCCGTCCTCGTGGATCGCCTTGAGGGCGGTGAGGAAAGCGTCGCGGAGCTCCGTCTGCGCCCTATTGAAGGTCATACCGAGGTAGACCTTCTCCTCGAAGTCGACGGGGAGTGACTCGAGCTTGTCGCCGGTCTCGCGCTGGATGACCGAGACCGCCATGTCGGGCCAGAAGATGGCGTCGATCCGGCCAGAGGTGAGCGCCAGGTTCTTATCACTCGAGTTCGGGAAGGAAATGAGCTCGGTGGCAGGCTTGCCCTTCGCGGTACACGCCGCGGCCATTAGTTCTACGAGGCGGTAGGCATCGGATCCCTTTACGTCGCCAATCTTGGCGCCGCAGCCGCCGTCGACGGCGCTCGTGATGCCTTTGGGGTTGCCCTTCTGCACCATGAAGACTGTGCCGGCCCACTGGTAGTCGATGAAGTCGACCTGCTCCTGCCTCTTCTTGCGGTCGGTCATCCCGGCTATCGCCGCGTCGAACTTTCCGCTCTGCATACCGATCAGAATCTGATCGAATGGCACTTTCTCCCACTTGACCGGGATACCGAGCTGCTTCGCCATCAACTCCATAAGATCGACGTTGTAACCTTGGATGCCGGTGGAGCCGGCCGGGGTGAAGTTAGCCGGCTCGAAGTCGGGCTGTGTGGCGACGGTAAGCACCCCCTTGTCCCTGAACTTCTGCGGCAGCAGGTCGAAGAGGGGCGCTTTCTCGTCCAAGGCGGCGGGCTTCCCCGATTCCCCGACGGCCGTAGCCGTGGAGCCGGAGACGCCGCATCCGGTGATAGCGAGCACTGCGAGGCTGCCTGCCACGATGATGGCTGCAGCGCGGCGTACAAAGGTGGTGCGGTAGAACGACATTGTTCTTGCCTTTCGGGCGGGGTTCCGCGGGATGCGGAACTGGTTGGGGGGAAGAAGCGAGCAGGGTCCCGCTCGCTGGGCCTGGTTTACCCCTTGCGCAGGGGGTTCCCGTGGCGTGCGACGACTTTGCCGCGTTTCAGCACGAGCCGCCGAGGCGTCCGGGCTGAGACTGCCTCACCGATGCTGGCGGCATCGATGAGGAAAAGATCGGCGGGTGCGCCGGGTTCGATCCGGGCGGGTTCGCGCCCGAGGGCGACCGCCCCGCCGCTAACCGCCACGTCAAATGCCACGGCGATCTGTTCGTCGGTGCGATAACCGTTTCGATAAGCGAGGTGGAAGGTGCGGTCGAGCATGTCGCCGTTTCCGTAGGGTCCCCAGTGGTCTCGCACGCCGTCATTGCCTGCACCAATGTTGACGCCGCGTCCTCGCAGCTCCGCAATCGGCAGAACGGGCGTGTTGTAGACCGTTGAGGTCAGCAGGGAGATCCGCGCTTCCGCGAGGCCCTGCGAGATCCGCTCGGACTGGACGTGGTCAACCTCGATGATGGCCACACCGTGCGAGATTGCCACCCTGCCCTCGAGCCCATCGCGCAGCACTCGCTCGATGATGAGCTCCATCGTGTGCGCGCCGAGAGTTCCGCGTTCGTGAAGGTGGATGTCCAGCCTGGTGCCGTAGGTCTTGGCGAGCCCGAAGATCAGGTCAAGGTGACGCACCGAGTCGCGCTCCAGCGCGGCGGGGTCGATGCCTCCGAGACATCCGACCAACCCTTGCTGAAGGGCCGACTCGAGCAGTTCAGCCGTGCCGGGACGAGTCAGCAGTCCGCCCTGAGGGAACGCGACCTGTTCGACGTCGATCACGTCCGCCAACTCTTCGGCGACGCCCGCGACGCGCTTGAGACCGTGGAGCCCGATTTCCGGATCAACATCGGTGTGAGTGCGCGCGAGGGTCGTCCCCGTGGCGGCCATCTGCTCGAGTAGGGCATACATACTGTCGCGGCTCGGCAGGCCAAGCTCCGCGCGGCCTCGCTCGCCATTGGCGATGCGGTCCTCGAGCACGGGCCCCGCGGAATGGGGAACCCATCCCCGACCCCAAAGGGTCTTGTCAATGTGGCAATGGGCGTCAACCATTCCGGGCAGAGCGAGCGCACCAGCACCGTCCTCGCGGCCCGCAGTGCCGGGGTCGATGACGCCGGACGGCCGGATCCGAGCGATATGGCCGTCCTGGACGAGCAGGTCCACCGGCACCGTTTCATGCGCCAGCCGTACGCGCTCTATAAGAGTGTCCCGCACCCAAACCTCCCACTTTTATGACGATCGTCACGTTGACGAGATGCACACACATTAGGACGCTTTGGTATCCCAGGCAATAGCAAGAAGACAAAGTTTCGGATTATTTCGTATGTAATAACGGGTTATAGCCTCAAGAAGACTTGCCGAGTGGACAACTTGGAATACCAAGTAGCAAGAGGTGAACCATGGGCCTCGGGGTCTCGGCGCGCGCACCACCTCTTCGGCATCCATGCCAGTCTCCTGGATTGAGCGGCGGAGTTGCAGACTTATTTTTGTATACCAGACACATCAGATCGGTTAGATTGGCGTTGCGAGTCGTAATAAAATCACCGTGAGTACGGGGCGTTCTTCATTTGCGGTTGACGGCAATTTCCGGCTTGGTATACCTTGAGCGCAATCCATCCCACTTTCCACAGATCAATCCCTGAAGGTGCCCATGACCCTCATTCTCACCGCTTCAGTCCTTGAACATCTGGCCAGCATGGCCGAAACCATCTCCGCCGTGGAACGCGGATTCGTCGACATCGCACGGGGAACCGCCCAACAGCCAGCTCCGCTGTCCCTTCACTTGCCGTCTTCGGACGCACGGTATTTGCTCATGTCCGGGCTGGCCGACACACAGCGGCTCGCGGCAGTAAAGCTGTTGTCCGATATTCCTGCCAACCGTGAGGCTGGACTTCCCACACAGCGATCAAGCATCCTGCTGGCGGACCAGCTCACGGGTGAAACGCTGGCCCTTCTCGATGGCAGAGTTCCTACCCGGGTCCGGACGGCTGCGGCAAGCGCTGTGGCGAGCAAGCATCTTGCCCGACCCGACAGTTCAACACTTGCCCTGATCGGCGCCGGCGCCCTGGCGATCGCCCACGTCGAAGCCCTGCTGCACGTGCTCCCCATCAAAAAGGTTGTCGTCTGGTCCCGCACCAATGCCACCATTCAAGCCTTCGAGGCGAGGATCACGCACCGCGCCATCGAGGTCGTGGCAGCATCCAGTATTCAGGAAGCGGTGGAAGCCGCTGATGTCCTCTGCACGTTGACACCATCCGTAGAGCCTCTGGTCCACGGCGAGTGGTTCCGTCCGGGTCTTCACATCAATGCTGTCGGGGCGCGCCCCCGGCCAACCCACCGCGAAATAGATTCGGCCGGGATGGGTCGTTCCAAGGTCTTCGTCGACAGCACGGAAACGGCCGTCCAGAAATCAGGCGACCTCATGCTGGCCGTGTCCGAAGGCGCCATCTCGCTCGACGACGTACGGGGTGAACTCGGCGCGGTCATTTCCGGGCAGATAGCCGGGCGTGACAACGACGACGACATCACCCTTTTCAATTCAGTCGGCATCGGCATGCAGGACCTGGCCATCGGTCGTCTGCTCTACGATGCTGCCCTCCGGAACGGGCTCGGAACGGATGTTGACATGTCGCGTTGAAATCCACGAGTCGGCAGTGAATGCTGCCGCGTATCAGACCAAACCCCTACTCCGCGTCCTCCCCCATCACCGTGGACTCCCGGATGATCAGCTTCGGGGCCAGGCTTACGCGGCGGAGTGCGGGCGACACCGCGGAGCCAGTCTTTCCCGCGAGGCGTTCCATGCACATGGTCACTGCCGCGTATCCGACGTCGCGTTTTGGCGGGGCGATGGAGGTCAGGGGGACGGGGGCGAGGTCGGCCACTTCGTCGTCATAGGCAACGATCGCGAGGTCCTCCGGGACGTCGACGCCGGACTCCTCGGCAAGGTTGATCAGCGTGATGGCTTCCTCATCGGGGAGCACCAAGGCAGCGTGGGTATCGGTCCGGCGGCAGTCTTTGAGGAACTTCGCAAACTCCTTCTGGTTGTTGCCTGCACCCACCACTGACCGGACGTACTCCATGACGGGGGCATCATTGTCGAGGCCGAGCTTGGCCACCATCCGCTCATGGCTTTCACGGAGCCAAGGGGCCGTGGGGCTGGCGGCAATGGCCAGCCCAATCCGGCGGTGGCCCAGCGAAGCAAGGTGCTCGATGGCCAGCTCTGCGCCGTAGCTGTGATCGGACATCACGGATTCGAACACCCGGCTTGAACGTTCCACGAGCACTACGGGGATTCGCAGCCCGGACAGCAACTCAAAGGTGGGCGAACCGGGTTCAAGGGGGCCTGCTGTCGCCAGGAGAATCCCATCCACGGAGTTGGCCACCATGCGCTGGAGTTGGCGAAGCTCGTCCTCTGCCGAGTAGTTGCTGACACCGAGAATGAGGCGGGCGTTCAGCGCATTTGCTGCAGCCTCCGCGCCGCGGATGACTTCCGGAAAGTAGTAGCCGGTGGTCGGGACAATGAGGCCCAAGGTGGCCAACGGCTGGCGCGGCCTCCTGTGGACGGTGTCGCCAGGCCGCTCCACCACCATCCGGACTGCCCCGCCATGGACCCTCCGCAGCAGGCCCTGGGCAGCGAGCTGCGTAAGGTCCCGGCGGATGGTCATGGTGGACTGGCCGCTCTTTTCGGCAAAATCGTTCACGGTCAGGGTCCCGCGCAGCTCCAACTCACGGAGTATCTTCTCGTGGCGTTCCCCGCTGAGCATGCCAATCCTCTTCCGGAATCCCAATGTTCAAACAAGCATAAATGACCGAATACAAACAACGGTGCGGGGCCCGCTCTGCGCGTAAAACACTCGCCAGAGCGCGCAGAGCAGGCCCCGCAACGCCAGCCACTACCGCCGGGGGTGGTCGTCGATGCGGACCACGTTCCGGCCACGCATGGTGTAGAGGTAGCCGTCTTCGTCATTGGTGATGTGGGACCCGCTGTACCAGCCGCCGTCGATATCTGCTACCACGGTGGCCAGCTCGAAGGTCTTGGAATCGAAGCGGAAAACGTTGGTATCCGACACACCATAGACAGCGCCGCGGTTGGTCACCAGTGCGGCGAATCCACGGCACACCGAGCTGATGTCTGCCTGGTGCACCAGCGTGCGCTTCGGCAGGTCGATCACAAAGACGCGTCCGGTCCGCACAATCCCGTAGAGGTACTTGCCCTGCACCGCCAAGGCGGAAATGCCGGCACCCAGCCCGGGATCGAGGCGCCACAGTTCCTTGCCTGCCACAGGATCGAAGGCCACAACCGTGCCGGGCCCCTCGGTACCGGGCTTTCCGCCGCCCAGGTAAGCCACGCCGTCGCGCGCTGTCACGGCGCGCACCAACTGAACGTTGTCGATGGGGTTAAGGAAGAAGCCCGACTTGCCCGTGGCGGGATCGTAGGTCCACAGCGAACCGCCACCTTCGGTGTCCGCCTGCGCGCAGACAAGGACCAGCTTGTTGACCTCATCCCAGTGGACGTCCAACGGGCGGTTCTGCTCGGAGGAGAACTTTGCCACCTGGCTCATGGGCTGGCCGCTGCGGGGGTCGTAGCTCCAGATGCCTTGGGAGCTGTACTGGCCGGTGTAGAGGACGTTATCCACCACTACGACGTCCTTCGCCTCACCCGGAACGGTCATATTGGTGACCTTTCCGTCCTTCAGCGACCGCCGCGAGATGACACCGTTGCCGCCCACGTAGACCAGGCCGCCACCGGCTGCCAGGCCCATGGCTTCCTGTGCATCCGACGGCGCACCGGCGTCGCCAAGGTCGGTGGTCTTGTACGTCCCGGACGTGGGATCGATCTCCGCCACGAACCCAAACGCGGACGTCACCAGGACCTTGCCGTTCAGGGCATCAACACCCCAGATCTCGCCCAGGAACGGGCCCTGATAGGGCACCGCAGAAACCGTGTTGGCGGAAAGTGAGTAGGCCAGAAGCCCGGCTTCGTTGGCGAAGTAGACCTTGTCCCCGATCGCGGCGAAGTTCTTGGCGGTCTTCCCCTGGGACACTGCCACTGCCGACGAGGACGGATTGGCCACGCTCACGGCGGCGATCTTGGACGTGGACGTCGACGCCGCCGAGCTCACCATGACCTTGTCCCCCACAATCGCGAGGTCCCTGATACTGGGGTCTGCGACCATCTGGGCCGGCGTGACATTGGTGAAGGTCTTGGCGGCATGGTTGTACGCGTACAGGCACGCCCTGCTGGCGCTGCCTCCGCCGCCCAGCGTGCTTCCTGCGCCGAAGAAGATGGTGGAATCCGTGGCCGCAACTGCACGGGCCAGGGTGGCTCCGGCGTCCGGAATGCCCAGATTGGAGACCAGCCCGGTGGCGGGATCGTATTCCCACAGAGCCGGCGCCGTGCCGCTGCCGCCACCCACGGCATAGAGCCGACCGTTGGGTGCCACGCTCAGGTCGCGGACGTCGCGGTCGCCGATGCGCCCCACGGGCGTGGCCTTCGCGCCCGGGTTGGACAGGTCCCACCGGAACAGGTTCGGCTTGGGGCCGGTGGCGTTCTGCAGCACGCCGGCGTAGAGGTAGCGACCGGACGCGTCGGCGGCCAGGGTTTGGATGGCGTAACCGTTCTCCAGCTCGGTGACACCGGTGACTTTGCCGGTGGGGACATGGAACGCCACGATGCGCACCGGATCCAGGTTCCGCGAACCGATGTAGAGCGTCTCGCCCACCAGCAGCCCGCTCATGAGGGAGAACTGTACGACGCCGGGACCCAGGTCCAGGATTTCGGTCGCCTTGGGCTTGGACCCCAGGAAGGTAGACGCCGACGCCGGGTGGCTGGCTGCCAGCCCGAAGGCCGCCGCGAGCGAAGCCGCGCCTCCCACCTGTAGGACTGCCCGCCTGCTGATGTTCGATTTCTCCATTGGAATCCCTGTTCTTAGGTAGTGACTTTGATGAGTCGCCGTTCGGGTATCCAGAATTCATAGCAGCGCCGAACGGACAGCGTCCAGCTTTTCTGTTCGTTCAAACAAATATGTGGAACCACTCTCTATGAGATTCCTTGAAGAACTCAGCAAAACTTCGAAGGAGAAATGTTTGAATTTGTTTGAAACGTTGAAGATGTTCGAACTTGCGGATTACATGGATCCATCACCGTGTGGCCCCAACCACATGTCCTCCCTCTTCGCATCGCAAGTCTTCAAAGGAGAACACCATGAAGCGTCGTCACCTATTCGCAGGGGTGGCCGGCCTGGCCGCAAGCACCCTGCTGCTCGCGGCCTGCGGGACCGGCCCCAGCACCTCCGCTGCCCCTACCCCCACGGAAGATCCCTCAGGGTCCATTACTTTCTGGTCCTCACTGGCCGGGATGGACAAGGTGGCTGAGGCGTTCAACGCCAGCCAGGACAAGATCAAGGTCAGCTTCGAAACCATCCCCAACGGCGCCAACGGTGGCTACGCAAAGCTCTCCACCGCCATCACGGCCGGCAACGGCCCGGATGTCGCCACCATCGAATACCCCCAGTTGCCGCAGTTCGTCAGCAACAGCCAGGTCATTCCGCTCGATGGCCTGATCAACAAGGCCGAAACAGTGGACAAGCTCACGGACGAGACCAAGGCTTTGGTCCAGTTCGGCGAGAAGACCTACGCCCTTCCGTACGACGCAGCCCCCATGCTCATGTGGTACCGCAAAGACATGCTGGCGAAAGCCGGCGTCGAGGTCCCTAAGACCTGGGACGAATTCGAACAGGCCGGCAAGAAGCTCAAGGCCGTAGCGCCTGACTCCTATCTGGCCAGCTTCAACCCCAACGAGGTAGCGGCGAGCGCAGGCCTGGCCTGGCAGGCAGGGGCGAAATGGTTCGGTACCGAAGGCGACAGCTGGAAAGTCGGAGTCAACGACGAAGCAACGCAGAAGGTTGCCAATTACTGGCAGAAGCTGATTGACCAGAAGATCGTCAAGGTCACCCAGGCCTACAGCGACGAGTGGAGCCTGGACCTCGCCAACAGCACGGTGGTTGGCGTAGTGGGCGCGAACTGGAGCGCCACCGGCATCCAGAAGCGCACCGAGGCCAGCGGCCAGAAGGGCCAGTGGATCGCTGCCGAACTGCCCAACTGGGGCAACGAATCCGGTGCGTTCTACGGCGGTTCCAGCTTCAACGTAACCAAGAGCAGTAAGAATCCGGCCGCGGCCGCCAAGTTCGTCGAGTTCCTCACCACCAACCAGGACGCCATCAAGGCCCGCGGCAACACCGGGTCCGCGTACCTTGCCTTCCCGGGCCTGACGCCCGTGGCCCAGCAGGCCTATGACGCCAGCTACTTCGGCAACGACATCTACGAGGTCTTCACCAAGGCGTACGGCACCATCACCCCGGGCTGGCAGTGGGGACCCAACTGGGACGTCACCAACACCGCCCTCAAGGATGCCTACGGCAAGCTCACCACCGGCGGCACCATTCTTGGCTCCGTCGATACCGCCCAGGACGCCACGGTGGCCAGCCTGAAGCAGGCCGGCCTGTCCGTCAAAGAGTAACTCCGCCAAAGAGTAGCTCCGTCACCGAGTAGCCACACAGGCAGGGGGCCTCTCCGGAGGCCCCCTCCCAGCTAGGAGAATCCCATGGCCACCCAGGCCCTCACCACCACAGTGCGCCGCCGAGGCCGTGCACTGGCGGGAACCGGCGGACGGACTGCCGCACTGTTCCTGGTCCCCTTCTTCGCCGTCTTCGCGATCGCCATGATCGCACCGGTGATCTACTCCCTGGTGCTGAGCTTCCACTCGCAGCAGAAGTCCGGACTGGGCTTTGGGGAAGCCAAGACCGTGTTCGTCGGGCTTGAGAACTACGTGCAGGTCTTCCAGTCCGAGACGTTCATGGAGGGCATCGCCCGCCTTGGCTTGTATTGCCTGATCTACATTCCCTGCATGGTGGGTGGCGCCGTGATTTTTGCCCTCCTCCTGGATGCGACGGTGGCAAAGGCCCGCAAACTGTTCCAGCTCCTGGTGTTCCTTCCGCACGCCGTTCCGGGCGTCATTGCGGCGCTTATCTGGGCGTATCTCTACACTCCGGGCATCAGCCCGCTGGTCCAGGCGCTCCAGGGCGGCGGCATCCAGATCAACTTCCTGGATGCGCACATGGTCCTCCCGTCCATCGTGAACATCGGTGTGTGGGAATGGACCGGTTACAACGTGATCATCCTCTTTACCGCTCTTCAGGCCGTGCCCCGGGAAATCCTGGAAGCCGCGCGTGTGGATGGGGCCGGCGAAATCCGTGCCGCCGTGAGCATCAAGTTCCCGCTGATCCTTCCGGCCTTGAGCGTCATTATGCTGTTCACCATCATCGGCACCCTGCAGCTGTTCACGGAGCCGAACATCATCTCCAAGGCCACAGCATCAGTCACCAGTACCTGGGTTCCCAACCTCTGGGCCTATGACGCAGCCTTCATCCGCCACAACCTCAACCAGGCCGCGGCGGCTTCCATCATCATTGCCGGACTGGCCGCGATCCTGTCCCTGGCCGTCACCCGCCTTAGCTCCAGGATGAACAAATCATGAGCACCCCAACACTCTCCCGCCCCGGCAACACCACTCCCTCCAAGCAGGCTCTCCGCCGCCACGGCTCCCGTTTTAACCGCAGCAGCACCCGCGGGAGCAACGGCGGCAGCTCCAACCGCAGCGGTGGGTTTGCCAGCAAGCTCACGGTCAACGGCCTCCTGATCATCGGCTCCGCCTACATGGTGGTTCCTGTCCTGTGGCTGGTCTTCGCTTCCACCAAGAACGCAGCCGACCTCTACGGCACCAGCGCCTATGCCTTGGGGAACTTCTCCCTGTTCGAGAACATCGCAAACGTGGCCAACCAGGACGGCGGCCTCTTCTTCCGCTGGCTGGGCAACTCCGTGATGTACGCCGGCGTGGGTGCCGTCTTCGGTAGCCTGATTTCGGTCATGGCAGGGTATGCGTTCGACAAGTTCCAGTTCCGTTGGAAGGACTCACTGTTCGGCTTCGTGCTGGTGGGCGTCCTGATTCCCAACACCGCCACAGTGCTGCCCATGTACCTCCTGGCCTCCCTGGTGGGCATGACCAACACCATCTGGGCCATCCTCATCCCGGTCCTGTGCAACCCGTTCGGCGTCTACCTGGCACGGGTTTACTCCGCCAGCTACGTGCCGGCTGAAACACTCGAGGCCGCACGCATGGACGGCGCCGGACCTGTCCGATCGTTCTTCTCCCTGGGCCTGCCCATGATGATGCCCGGCTACATCACCATCGCCCTGTTCCAATTTGTGGGCGTCTGGAACAACTTCATGCTCCCGCTGGTGATGCTCCAGGACCAGCAACTCCTGCCTGTCAGCGTCGGCATCTCCATCTGGCAGGGCTACTCCGTCCCGCAGCCCGAGTTCACGCCCATGGTCATCACGGGTTCGCTGTTGTCCATCCTTCCCCTGCTGGTGGCGTTCATCATGCTCCAGCGCTTCTGGAAGTCCGGCCTCACCGCAGGGAGCGTCAAGTGACCACCACTCCACTGAACGTCGCGCTCGCCATGGGTCCCGGCGTCGTATCCCGGGTCTTTCCCCGGCGCAGGTTGGAGACCATGCCTTCCGGCCTGCGGCTGCTCAGCCCGGAGCCCATGGAGGACTTCACCTCCCCACGTTCCTTGGAGCTCCTGGCGGAGACGGACATCCTCATCACCGGGTGGAACTGCCCGAGGCTGGACGCAGCCGCCCTGGCCGCAGCCCCGCGGTTGACCCACGTCCTCCACGCCGGCGGAACGGTCAAGCACCACGTGGGCGACGAATGCTGGGAAAGGGGCATCGAAATCAGCACCGCCGCAGATGCCAACTCCATCCCCGTGGCCGAATACACCGTGGCCATGATCCTGCTGGCCAACAAGCGGGTTCTCCAGATCGCCCGGAAGCTGCACACGGAGAAAACCGGGATCGAGCCGGACCAGGTATTCCCGGACATGGGCAACTTCGGCAAACGGGTGGGCATCATCGGCGCCTCGAGGATCGGCAAGCACGTCATCCGGCTCCTGAAGTCCTACGACGTCCAGGTTGTGGTAGCCGATCCGTTCCTGGACGATGCAGCGGCCGCGGCCCTCGGCGTCGAACGTGTCTCCCTGGAAGAGCTCGTGGCGACGTCCGATGTCGTCAGCCTCCACGCGCCGTCGCTCCCGTCCACCCGCAACTTGATCCACCAGGGCCTGGTGGCCGTCTTCAAACCTGGAGCCACGTTCATCAACACCGCCCGCGGTGAACTGGTGGATCAGGACGCGCTGCTCCGGCGCATCGAGGCAGGCGACCTGTACGCCGTCCTGGACGTCACCACGCCGTGGGTGCTCCCGGCGGACTCGGGCTTCTACACCCACCCCAACGTGTTGCTGACGCCGCATCTGGCAGGCTCGCTGGGTATGGAACTTGAGCGGATGGCTGTCAGCACCATCGAGGAAGCCCGTCGCATCGCACAGGGTCAACCACTCCTCCACAGGCTCCACGAGAAGGACCTCGCCTTCACCGCCTGACACCGCCGACGGCGACATAACCCGCCGTGGCTGGCATACTCAATCCCATCGCTCCACCGGCTCAACAATGGGGGCATGAGTGCCAAACGACAAAGACCTGCCAGGGGTAGGCGTCCGGCTAGTGGGGTCCTCGGCGCTGGGATTGAGCACTGCCGAGGTTGCCGAGCGGGTTGCCGCAGGACAAACCAACGCGTTCGTCCAGGACACCAGCCGCAGTGTGTGGAGCATTGTCCGCGCCAACGTGCTCACCCTGTTCAACGGCATCATCCTGGCCTGCTTCATTGTTTTGTTTGCGATTGGTCGCTGGCAGGATGCCCTGTTCGGGTTCAGTGCCGTGGCCAACGCGGTGATCGGCAGCGTCCAGGAGTACCGGGCCAAACGTGCCTTGGACCGCCTCGCCCTCCTGAACGCCCCACATGCCAGGGTGATGCGCGAGGGCTCCGAGGGCGAAATCGACCTGGACGACGTAGTGCTGGATGACACCCTGATCCTCCGGGCCGGTGACCAAGTACCCGCCGACGGACTGGTGGCCGGATCACGGGGCCTCCAAGTGGATGAGTCCATGCTGACCGGGGAGTCAGACGCCGTGGAAAAGGCCGACGGCGATCGCGTCCTGTCCGGGTCCGTGGTGGTGGCCGGAGAAGGCACGGCGGTGGTGGACCGGGTGGGCGCGGATTCCTTCGCCAACTCCCTCGCCGCCGAAGCCAAACGATTCTCGCTCGTGGCCTCGGAACTTCGCTCCTCGATCGACCGCGTCCTGAAATGGGTCACCTGGTTCGTGGGTCCCGTGGCGTTGTTGGTCCTGAACGCCCAGATGATCGCGCAGGGCGGGTGGGCCGAGGCCTCGGCGAGTGGAGCGTGGCGGGACGCGGCGACGGCGACCATCGCCTCCGTCGTCGCCATGGTTCCGCTGGGGCTGGTGCTCATGACCAGCATTACCTTTGCCGTGGGGGCAGTGAAACTGGCCCGGCAACAAGTGCTGGTGCAGGAGCTTCCCGCTGTGGAGGGCCTGGCACGAGTGGACATCATCTGCCTCGACAAAACAGGCACCCTCACCCAGGGCGACATCGTTTTCGACGCAGCGCATCCCCTGGCCAAACGCCCTGGTTGGGAGGCCGTGCTCTCCTGGTATGGGGTGCAGAACGACGCAAACGCCACGGCCCGCAGCCTTGCCGGGCATTTCACGGAGCCACCCGCAGAGCCACCGACAGACCGGGTGCCGTTCTCGTCAGCGCGCAAATGGAGCGCGGTGATTTTCGACGACGGAATGTGGATCCTGGGCGGCCCTGAAATGGTGTTCCCCGGGCACAGTTCCACTGATCCTTTGCGGCAGCAGCTCGCCAACCAGGCCACAGAGTTGGCCACCACCGGCCGCCGCACACTGGTCCTGGCCCACGGCACGCCCACCGATGACGAGACCGTACCAACAGACGCCGTCCCGGTTGCGCTCCTGACTTTCAAGGAGAACATCCGCCCTGATGCTGCGGAGACGCTCACCTACTTCGCGGCACAAGACGTGGATGTCCGCATCATTTCGGGTGACAACCCGCAGACAGTAGCCGTCATCGCCCGGGAGGTAGGGCTCGATGCGCCCCACGGCTTTGACGCCCGCCAACTGCCGGATGACGACCAGGAACTCCTGGAGATCATCAACAACCACGTGGTTTTCGGCCGGGTTACCCCGGACCAGAAGAAGCGGATCGTGGTGGTGCTCAAGTCCGCAGGCCGCACGGTGGCCATGACAGGCGACGGCGTGAACGATGCGTTGGCCATCAAGGAAGCGGACATTGGCGTCGCCATGAACTCCGGTGCTGCAGCTACCAAGGCTGTGGCCCGGTTGGTGCTCCTGGACGGAAAATTCTCGCACCTGCCCAGTGTGGTGGCGGAAGGCCGGCAGGTCATCGCCAACATTGAGCGCGTCTCCATGTTGTTCCTGACGAAAACCGCCTATGCCACGTTCCTGGCCATCGCTTTCGGCATTCTCCTGCTGCCTTTCCCGTTCCTTCCCCGGCAGCTCTCAGTCACTGATGGTTTGACCATCGGCATTCCGGCGTTCTTCCTGGCCCTGTTGCCCAACGCCCAGCGCTACATTCCAGGCTTCCTTCGACGCTCACTCACGTTCGCCGTACCGGCCGGTGTCTCCGTGACCTTGGGGCTTGCCTCCTACGCCCGCCTCGCCGCGAACCTGCAGATCCCGGAAGCGGAGATCAGGACCGGGTCAACCCTCATCCTGACGATCATCGGCATCTGGATCCTGGTGGTGCTCTCGCGTCCGGTCACACGCTTCAAAGGGCTGGTCATCGGCGCCATGATGATCGGACTGGTGCTGGTCTATTCCGTGCCGATCGCCCGGGACTTCCTGCAATTCACCGACCCAACACTGCCTACGGCACTACTCGTCCTGGGAACGTCGGCAGCCTGCATCGCGCTGATTGAGATCGTCCGCTTCGTTCACCGCCGCGTTGCCTACCGGGATGCCCAGGAGGCACTGCATCAGCGGGTCTCGAAGTAGCGGCGTCCGCGTCCCACCCACAGCGGCACCAGCACGGCGACCGTGGCAATGGACTGGGAAATGACGGCCGACCAGTCTCCATCCCCGGCAATGATGAGGTCCAACACGGCAAAGACCAGCCCCAGCAGCATGACCGCCGTTGCGCCACGGCGTGCCGCGCTGCTTCCCCGCGCCACTCCAGAGGCAAGCCCGATCACCAACAGCCCGAACAGGATCATTCCGGAACCGAGCAACGTGATGGGCAGGGCGATGCCTCCGGACTGGGCCTCCGGGGTGTAGCGCAGGAAGATCGTCAGGATCCCGAGAAGGATCTGGGCAATGCCACCGATGTACATCAGCACCACCGAGAATGTCACCACACCCGGCCGCTGAGGGCGCTCCCCCTTGATCATGACCTGAGCATAGACGAGTCCCTGGCAGTTCCGGCACCGGTTCAGAAGGGGATAACACCTTTTGTCACAGAATTAACCGCTCATTCATACCGCCCTTGAATCCAGTCAATCAGGGAATCCTAGGCTGGGCCATATGGAAAACATCTCCCGTAGATCCCTCATCTCAGCCGGCCTCGGGGCCGGGCTCGTCGCCGCCGTATCCGCTCCCGCCGCCAGTCCCGCCGTCGCGATTTCAACAGCGGACGACGCCGGTCTCCGCACCGATCCCTTCACGCTCGGCATCGCATCGGGCGAACCGTGGCCCGACGGCTTTGTCATCTGGACCCGCCTGGCAGTGAACCCGGTGGCCGAGGACGGCCTGGGCAGCATGCCTTCGCGCCCCGTCGCCGTCGCGTGGGAAGTTGCCGAAGACCCGGCGATGCGCCGGGTAGCAGCCCGCGGCGTCGAGCATGCCAGGATCGAAACTGCCCACTCGGTGCACGTGGAACTAAGGGGCCTCAAGCCGGGCCGGGAGTATTTCTACCGTTTCCGTACCGGGCGGCACGTGAGCGAAGTAGGGCGCACTCTGACCAGTCCGGCACCGGGTGAAACCCCCGCAGCCTTGGCCATGGCGTTCGCCAGCTGCGCCCAGTACGAGCACGGCTATTTCACCGCATACAAGCGCCTGGCCGAGGACCACCCGGACCTGGTGCTGCACCTTGGCGACTACCTCTACGAGTACAAGAAGGGCAGCTACGTGATCGGGGGCGGCAACCCGCGCGATCATGAGGGTCCCGAGACTGTGAGCCTCGCGGGCTACCGCCAGCGGCATGCCCAGTACAAGTCCGACGCCGATCTCCAGGCAGCGCACGCGATCGCACCGTGGCTGGTGGTCTGGGATGACCACGAGGTGGACAACAACTGGGCGGACGAGATCCCCGAGAACAACGACGCAGGCCAGCTCAACGACACCACGGAGCATTTCCGCCAGCGCCGCTCGGCAGCGTTCCAGGCGTACTACGAGAACATGCCGCTGCGCCGGTCATCAGTCCCTGCCGGGTTCGACATGAAGATCTACCGCACCATCCAATGGGGCCAGCTGGCCAACTTCCACATGATGGACACCCGCCAGTACCGCGACGATCAGCTGGCGGGTGACGGCTGGCGGAAGAACATCGCCGAACGCCTGGACGAAAACCGCACCATCACCGGCGCCGAGCAGGAGAAGTGGCTGCTGGACGGGTTCAGGAACTCCACGCAGCGGTGGGACATCCTGGGCCAGCAGGTCTTCTTCGCCGAGCGGGACCGCGACAAGGCGCCGGAAATCGACGACGTCTCCATGGATGGCTGGGACGGTTACGCCGCCTCCCGCCGCCGCATCACCCAAGGTTGGGTGGACGCCAAGGTTCGCAACGCCGTCGTACTCACCGGCGACGTTCACCGCCACTGGGCCACCGACCTCAAGGTGGACTACAAGGACCCCGCGGCGGCCGTGGTGGGCTCGGAACTGGTGTGCTCATCCATCACCTCCACGGGCGATGGCACGGGGTCCATCACCGACCCCACCATGGCGTGGAACCCGCACCTGAAGTTCTACAACGACAACCGCGGCTACGTGAACACGCGCATCACCAAGGATGCCTTGACCGCGGACTTCCGCGTGCTGGACTACGTCACCACACCCGGCGCACCTGTCAGCACCAAAAAATCCTTCACGATCACCGACGGCGTCCCCGGTCTCGCCTGAGCCTGGTTCACCCAACTAGGTGACAGCACCTGCTCCAATGAGCCTTCATTGCGACGTTTGCTGTCACCCAGTTGGGTTGCCCGCCTTGGGCTATGAACCGAGGATCAGTTCCGCCGCTTTCTCCCCGATCATGATGGACGGCGCATTGGTGTTGCCACTCGGGACGAACGGAATGATGGACGCATCCGCCACCCGGAGCCCCTCGATCCCGCGGACCCGGAGCTGCGGATCCACCACGGACAAATCGTCCACACCCATTTTGCAGGTGCCAACCTGGTGGTGATAGGTCCCGGCCACCTGGCGGGCGAACTCCCGCAGCTGGTCGCGGGTCTGGACTGCGGAGCCAGGAGTGAACTCATCCTTTCGGAGCGGCGCGAAGGCCTCCTGCCGGCCAATTTCGCGGCACAGTATGATCGCGTCCACCAGTGCCTCCAGGTCATACTCGTCAGCCAAGATGTTGGGATCAACAAGCGGCGCTGCTGCCGGATCAGCCGAGGCCAGCGTCAACGTTCCGCGTGAGCGTGGACGGACAATCCCGGGTGCAATGGTGTAGCCGTGCTCAGGTGCTGCCCCTCCGTCGGTGGGGTACGGGAGGTGGAGGAACAGTGGCTGAAGGTCCGGCGCTTCCTCATCGGTCTGGTTGCTGTGCGCGTAGAGCTGGCTTTCAAGGAGGTTGTGCCGTCCCGCCACCAGCGGCTCCTTGGCTTCGTAAATGTTCCCGGCAAGCAGATGGTCGTGAAGGTTCTCACCGACGCCGGGAAGGTCCACCACCGAGTCGATGCCCAGCTCGCGCAGCTGTTTCGATGGCCCGATGCCGGAGAGCAGCAGGACCTTGGGAGAGCCGATCGCACCGGCGCTGACGATCACTTCCGCACCGGCCGCCGCCCGGCGCAACTCCCCGCCTGCCTGGAATTCGACGCCGGTGGCCCGCCCTTCGTGGACCACGATCCGCGTCACCAAAGCGTCCGTGGTGACCGTCAGGCGTGGGTGGTCGAGCACCGGAGCCACAAAACTCTGCCAAGCGCTGGCACGCTTACCGTCCTTGGTGGTGGTGTGGTTGAACCCGACGCCGGTCATCTGGATTCCGTTGAAGTCTTCCGTTTCGCTGTGGCCCAGTGCTTTGGCCGCGTCTACGAACGCCTGGGCGGCGGGGTGTCGCTCGGCGATGCGCTCCACATGCAGGGGTCCACCCTTTCCATGGAATTCGCTGGCACCGTCCTCATGGTCTTCGGACTTCTTGAACAGCGGCAGGACTTCGTCCCACGACCACCCCTCGGCACCATTGGCGGCCCAGGAGTCGTAGTCGTTCTTATGGCCGCGGATATAGATCATGCCATTCAAGGAGCTGCTGCCGCCCAGTACCCTGCCGCGGGGCCAATACAGGCTCCTGTTGTTGGCGTGCTTCTGCGGCGTGGTCATGACCGCCCAGTCGTTGGCGCCGGTCAGCAACAGCGGCCAGCCTTGGGGACTGTGGATGTTGGGATCGGTGTCCACGGATCCGGCCTCCACAACATGGACAGTGTGGCCGGCATCCAGCAAGCGGCGGACAATGACACTTCCTGCCGAGCCTGCACCGACCACCACATAATCCGAACGGTGAGTTGGGTTTTCAGCCATGGGTTCCTCCTTGAACGGGGCGTAACACTGAGTCTGATGCGCAACCGGGCCACGCTGGCCGGCGCCTTCAACAGCAGTCTGCCGCGCACCGCCGTCGTACATCTTGACCCGGTGCGCACAGCAGTGCTCACCATCCGCACGCTTGTGATGCGGATCACTGGGCGGGACATGCCCGTGGGACACTGGAGATGTCATTTCAAAGGAGAACCGACGTGACCGGTGCCATCGCCAAACAGCCGCGGGAAGAATTCACCACCACTGCCCTCGCCAGGCCCGAGCGCTTTGACGCGTGGAGCCAAGCCGTGAACAACGCTTTCGTCCCACTGTCCGTGGTGGCACGAAACCCCGACGAATTCGACGGCGGACTCATCAACCAGACAGTGGGGCCGGTCTTTCTTAGCGCGGTCTCCGGAACGGCGAGCCACGTCAGCCGGAGCACCAAAGAGATCCAGGCCAACGATCCCGGCTTGGTGAAACTCGGCCTTCAGCTCAGGGGCTACTCGGTAGTGGCCCAGGACGGGCGGGAAGCTGCCCTGACTCCCGGCGACTTCGCCATCTACGACACCACCAGGCCCTACGACCTCTACTTCGATGACGCCTTCCGGATGATGGTGGTCATGTTCCCGCCCGAGGCCCTCCACCTGAGCCGCAAGAGCATCGCCGCGCTCACCGCGTCCAGGGTTTCCGGCCGGCAGGGTCTGGGCTCGCTGACGTCGGCCCTGCTCGGGGCTGTGGCCAAGCAACTCCACGAGGGTGCCGTGGCCGATGCTGCCACCGTTTCGGATGCCCTCATGAACCTGGTCTCCGCCGTGTTCGCCGAGCGGGTGCCGCCGTCGTCGCCTCTGTCGCAGGAGCGGCTCGCGCTGATGGAGCGGATCGAGGCGTTCGTCGGTGCCCGCCTGGGCGATCCCGAACTGACCGTCGGCGACATCGCGGCTGCCCACAATGTGTCCGTGCGGTACCTCCAAAAACTCTTCGAAGAGCGCCACGACACCGTCAGCGCCTGGCTCCGCCGGCAGCGACTGGAGAAATGCCGCACGGATCTGGTTGACCCCCGCTTGCAGATGCGGCCAGTGTCCGCCGTCGGGATGCACTGGGGGTTCACGGACGCCTCCAGCTTCTCGCGGGCCTTCAAGACGGCGTTCGGATATTCGCCCTCGGAATACCGCTACTCGTACCGACCTGCCTGATCGCTCAGCGGGTGCTCTGGGTGAGCCAACCGTCAACCGAATGGAATTACCCCTGAAACCCCAGTGACTACGCGCAACAGCGGGAGTAACCTAGTCCCAGTTGCATTAGTGGTCACCTTTCGAGTTCTGGGTTCTGCCGTGGGCTATGTGCGTTCGTCGTTGACCGACCTTCTGGGTGTGCTTTCCGACGCCATCTCTCCCCAGCGCGTGCGGTTCGACGACGGCTCCCCCGTCGCAGGCGTACCGCCGCCTGACGCTCCCGTGACCGTCCATGCCGTCACGTTGAACCGTGTGGGAAGGTCCCGCCGGGACGGCCCTGTATTGGACCTCGAACTCCGGGTAGCGGTTGAATGCCATGGAGCCGATCAGCTCGACACCATGGAAAAACTGCTTCTGGCCGTGGAGCACCACAGCCAGTATTCAGTGGTGTCAACCGGCGAATTCCGTCCCGAGGAATACTCCGGCACCCTGCGGCAAGGACTGGGCTTCCTTGTCCGAATCCCTGTAGCCCTCCGCTTCGAAGAACCTTCCGGACCACCCGTCCTGGAGCCACTCATCGCCAAGACTGGCGTTGCCCGCCGAATCCACGGACGCCTTGTGGACGCCCACAACAAAGGCATCCCCGACGCCTATATCCACGCCCATTCCTCCGCCACGGCCGTGGTCAGCGATGCCACCGGCCACTTTGAGGTCCTGGCCTCGACGGATGAACTCCAGCACTTTGCCGTGGCTGTCCACGGCACGGAACGGGAAGTCTCGGCCAGCACCAGCAGCCTGCCGGTCATCATCCGGTGGACGTGAGCACCCGCTGAAGCGGGCAGGAAAGAGAGCGCACCATGGCGAACTATCAGGCGCCAGGCGTTTATGTTCAGGAAGTGCCCAGCGGCGCACGCGCCATCGGGCAGGTCAACACCAGCATCGCCGGGTTCGTGGGCCTCGCTCCCAACCGCGACGCCCTGGTTGACGAGCTCCGGGTCCTGGACAACTGGACCCAGTTCGTGGACCAATACGTCGGCAACGCGACAGCGGGCACACCGCTTTCGAACGCTGTGTACGGCTTCTTCTCCAACGGAGGAAGCCGTTGCTATGTGGTGAACATCGGCGAGGACGGCAGCCTCACGGGGACCGCGGCGAAGCCCACGGGACTCACCCTGTTTGAGGCTGTGGACGACCTCTCCATGGTGGCCGCGCCAGGTTTCGCCACCGCCGAAGCGTACGCCGCACTTCAGGCACACGTTGAGCATCCGCTCCGCCAGGACCGCATGGCGATCATGGACACGGTGGAGAAAGTGGACGACGTCGGCGCTCTCACCCGGGCGGCGACGTCCGGCGTACCTGATGGTGCTGCTTCGCTTGAATCGGATGGCGCGACGACGGACGCGGACTCTGATGCCGACGCTTCAGAAGCCGGGGACGCAACCGAGGAGGCGGACGACGCCGGAGGCAACCCGCCGTCGTCGTCCTCTGTGCCGTCTGACGCACCCGACTGGCCCGACTCGACGCGTGCCGCAGCGTCCGCGTCCGCATCAGCCAGTCCGGACGCGGAAGCCGGCGAACAACAGGACCTCGGCGCCCCGCAATCCCCCGGCGGCTACACGGCACTGTATTACCCGTGGATCGTGATGATCGATCCCGTGTCCGGCAAAAAGGTGACCCAACCGCCGTCGGGCCATATCGCTGGTGTGTGGGCACGCGTTGACGCGACCCGCGGCGTCCACAAGGCGCCCGCCAACGAGCCCATCCAGGGCGCCATCGACCTTGTTCGTCGGGTGAGCCGCGGCGAGCAGGAAGTCCTGAACCCGGCCGGCGTGAACTGCATCCGCTATTTCCCTGGCGAGGGCATTCGCATTTGGGGCGCACGAACCAAGGCGCCGGAGGCCAGCGAATACCGCTACGTGAACGTCCGAAGGCTGACCAACATGATCAAGGAATCCGTGGCAGATGGCACGCGCTGGGTGGTGTTCGAGCCCAACGACCACACCCTGTGGAAGTCGATCCGCCGCGACATCGGCGCGTTCCTGACGAATGTATGGCGCGATGGAGCGTTGCTGGGGACTACTCCTCAACAGGCGTTCTTCGTGAAGTGCGACGAGGAAACCAATCCGCCCGAGGTCCGCGACGCCGGGCAAGTGGTCACACTGATCGGGATCGCGCCCGTGAAACCGGCCGAGTTCGTGATCTTCAAGCTCATGCAATCGGCGGACAACACCAGCGAGACAGAGAGCGCAGGAGCCTGACATGACCACCCCAACACCTGCCGCCCAGCCCGGCAATGTGGTGGACCCGTACCGGGCCTACAACTTCAAGCTGGTCATTCAAGGCGTCGTGCAAGGCCATTTCACCAAGGTGGAGGGACTCGGCCTGAAGATCGACCGCATCCTCTACCGCTCCGGCGGCGAGAACAGCACCGTCCGCGTCATCCCCGGCCAGGTGGAATACACGCCGGTGACCCTCAAGTACGGACTCACCGACTCCACCGAAATGCTGCAATGGCTCTTCAAGGCCGTGGATGGAAAAGTGGAGCGCCGCAACGTGTCCATCGCGATGCTCAACGACGCCGGGTCCGTGGAAGTACGGCGATGGAACCTCCTGGGTGCCTGGCCGTGCGACTGGTTCGGCGCACCCCTTGACGCCCTGGGCAAGGACCTCGCCATCGAATCCCTCAGCATCGCGTACGACCGCCTGGAGCTCGACGATGCCCGCGCTCCCGTCGCCTGAGACCGGGTCTTCCTGGCGGGGGTCGGCGGCGCGTCGTTTGCGGGGGGTGGCTGCGTGGCTGGATGGTGGGGCTACCGGGGATTCGGGGGTCTATGGGCCTTCCTCGGTTTCGGGGGCGTTCTCGGCTTTGGGAGCGTCCTCGGTTTCCGGGGCGTCCTCGGAAGGCACGACGTCGGTGCGCGGGTTTGAGCTGAATGGCGCACCCGAGCATTGGGTCCGGTTACTCCGCGACGCCGGGCTGGCCCCACCCGTTGCGGGGCCCGCTCTACGCCCTTGGTCCCGTTTTAGGCGCGCACACCAGGCCCCACAAAACGCGCCGGCCACCTCTCCCGCTGCCTCCGCACCTGCCCCAGCACCTGCCCCTGCAAGCCAAGCCCCTCCCGTTGTGGGGCCTGCTCTGCGTGCCTGGGAGCGCTTGAGAGGCGCAAAGCAGGCCTCACAAGTTGCTAAAAGCATCCCAATTTCTCAGCCCGGCCCGTCCTTCCCCATCCCAAGCCCGCCCGAATCACCCGCGCCGGCTCCAACCCAGCCTTCTTATGCTCACCCCTCTTCGGGTAACCGGCGACCCTTCGTGCCCCCGGTACCGCAAGCAAGTCTCGCTGTGAGGCCCGCTCTACGCGTCTGGATACGTTCCAAGGGCGCAGAGCAGGCCCCACAACACATCCCCGGCGAGGCACCACCCCTTGTTGGGCCCGGTGTGCGCCCTTTGGCTCCCCGTAAGGACGCAGAGCAGGCCCCACAACGCATGCCCGTGTTGAGGCTTCGTCCGGCTCGGTCAAGATCCCTGCTCGCCGCCCCCACCAACGTTGCGGGGCCCGTTGTGCGTGACTCAAGCACACCCAAACGCGCAGAACAGGCCCCACAACGCATCCCCAACGAAGCCCCACCCGTTGCGGGGCCCGCTGTGCGTGACTCAGGCGCACCCAAACGCGCAGAGCAGGCCCCACAACGCAGCCCCGAGCCCCAGGGACACCCAAGCGCCGTCCGGAACCACACGCCCGCATCGCCCACCCGTGGCACGTGGCCCGAGCTCACCCCACGACCCGCCCACACCTTAAAAAACACCCAGTCCGCCCCACTGACTCCCCTGGAAAACGCAATATCCCGCCAGACCCGCCTCCACGACGAACAGGCGGCACTCTGACATGGAACGTGTCGCTTTCCTGATCGAGGACACCGGGGAACACCTCGGCTGCCTGCTGAACCCTGAAACGGTGGTGATGCAGCGATCGGCCGGTGTTGAGCCGCGTAGGAGTGCGGGCGGCAAACTGAGCGGCAGCGGATTGGCGGACGATCCCCTGCTCTTCACCGGGGGCGGCCACACGGAACTGCGGCTGGACCTGTTGTTCGACGTCGACCTCGCGCCGGCGTCGCTCCATGTCCAGGATGTGCGCCAAATGACCCGCCCCATCTGGGCGCTGGCGGAGAACAGCGCCGAAGTCGAAAGGCAGCGCAGGCCGCCGTCGGTCCGGTTTGTGTGGGGCCGTGCCTGGAACGTGCCGGGTATCGTGACGGAGGTGGCGGAGCGTTTCGACCGGTTTGCCCCGGATGGATCCCCGCTCAGATCCTGGATGCGCATGGTCTTCGTCAGGGTGGGGCAGGCCGCCGATGAGGAAGGCGGCGAAAACTACGAACTCGCCCAACGACTCCCCGCCATTGACCTGACGGCCCCTCCTGTGGACACGCTGGCCGTGACCGGCGACGGCAGCACAGACCGGGATGCGTTCATGTCCGACGGCGGCGAACTGCTTCCCGAGGTACCCCCGGCTGAGCTGGGACGACTGTCCGTGGAAGCGTTCGGCACACCCCTGTTCTGGAAACTCCTCCTGGAGTACAACAACATCGACGACCCCGCGCACTTCAATGGACCACTCGCCGTTCCGCCCATGGGTGACACGCCATGAGGCAACTCCAGGGCCTACCGGAACTCATCGTCACCCTCGGCCGGCGCAGGCTGAGCACGGCCGAAACCGCCGCCATAGTTTCCGTCCAGGCGCTCAGCTCACTGGCACGCCCGGCCCAGTGCCTCATCAGCTGGCGTCCCGGCCCCGGACGCACTGCGTCAGCAAGGGGAGGCGTGGATCCAGCACCCGGAGACGCCCTCAGGGTAGAGCTCGGCGGCCAGCGGACACCGCTCTTCGTGGGCGAGGTGACGGTAGTGGAGTACAGCTACGGCGCGGATCTCGGACAGGAAATCCGGATCAGGGCCTACGACGCGTTGCACCGCTTGCGGAAGCGCCAATTCACCCGGCTGCACCACGACGTGGACCTCGCCGGGCTCGCCAGGACGCTCTGCGAAGGCACCGGGCTGGACGTGGTGGGCGGCGGCGACCGGCTCGGCCAGGTGTACCAGTGCGCGCGGACCGACCTCAGCCTCCTCGTGGAACAAAGCGCCCGCGTGGGCGCCTACCCCGTGGTGCACGATGGCACCCTCAGGCTCACAGGACTCGACGGCGAAGGCGAACCTTTGGAGCTAAGCCTCGGGACCACGCTTCATTCCGCGGACATTGAGCTCAGCCAAGAGCCGGCATATGCAGGGGCCCAAGCCAATGGCTGGCGCAGCGATGACGCCTCCGTCCACCAAGCCGACGCAACAAGCAGCGACGCCAAAGCCCGGGTCACAGCCGATCCGGCGCTGGCCAGCGTCGGGGCCGGCGGCAACCTCAGACGCGACAACGAGGTCCTCGAATCCACCGCGCTCGCCGACGGCCTTGCCATGGCAGAGCTGGACACAAGGGCCGCGGGCCAGGTCACGGCCGTCTTTGTCGCCGAAGGCAATCCCCGGCTGAGGGCAGGCGGTCGGGTAAGGATCAAGGGAGTCGCGCCGAGCATTGAGGGAACGTACCTGATCGCGAGCGCCTCGCACCGCTTGGACGGGACCGGCTACGAAACCACCCTGACCACCCGGCCTCCGAACTCCGTCCCGGAACGGCGTCCGGACGTTTTTACCCTCGGGATGGTCACTGATGTGGATGATCCCGAAGCCCGGGGCCGCGTCCGGGTCAGGCTCCCCGCCTACCCCGACCTCGAAACCAATTGGGCTCCTGTGCTGACTGCAGGCGCAGGTCCGGGTAAAGGCCTCGTTGTCCCGCCGGCTCCCGGAGACAACGTCCTGGTCCTGCTCCCGGCCACTGATCCGGCGCAGGCCATCATCCTGGGCGGCCTCTACGGCAGCGAGCAGACCCCGGACAGCCGGATCGGCACGGACAGGGACAGCCGCTACACGTTCTGCAGCGCGGACGGTCAGCAGATCATGCTCGACGGCGGTGCCCACACCGTCAGCTTCACCGACGGCCACGGGTCCTCCGTTGAGCTGGGACCGGACAAACTCAGGATCACTGCCGCCACTGACCTGGTGCTCGAGGCCCCTGGCAAGGCCATGAAGATCCGCGCCAAATCCGTCGACTTCGAGGAGGCCTAGATGAGAATCCTCGTCAAGGAAGCAATCCTGCGCTGTGGGCACGACGGCAAGGTGGAGAACGTGCCCTCCCAGGAGTGGGTCCGCATCAAGGATTCCCCCATTCTGGTGGACAGCGATCCCCAGGGACGGGATATCAGCGTGTGCCCGCATATCGGCATCAACATCAAGCCCTGCAACAAGACCCTGCCGGTGACCAAGGGCTATTCAACGTTCATCACGATTGGCGGCAAGGCGGTCTGCCTGGACACCGTGGAGGGCTTCACGGACGGGACGCCCCCGGGTGCGGTCAAGTACAACGTCCGCAGGCCCGGACAAATACTCGTGGGAGCCGGTTCATGAAAAGCCACCAGCCATGAGCGCCCCACGTTACAAGTCGGTGGCCTTCATCCACCCCGACTTCGACGCCACCGCAGGCATTCCCGGACTCAGGCTGACGGCGTCGGGAATGCTGGCCACGGTCACGGACGCGGCGTCGGTGAGGCAAGCCCTGCTCCTCCTGCTGAGCACCCGGCCAGGCGAGCGCGTGAACCGACCAACGTACGGGTGTCATCTCTTTCGCCTGGCTTTCGCACCGGCCGACGACACCACGGCCGGTCTCGCCATCCACTATGTTGCAAAGGCGGTAGAGCAGTGGGAGCACCGCATCACCGTCCTGTCCCTTGACGCCTCAAGGTCGCAGGAGGAGCCCGAAGTTCTCGAAGTCAGGCTGAAATACCGCGTGCGGACCACCCAGCTTGAGGACCAGATCACCATCGCCCTGCCCGTGGAATCCGGAGGTGCAGCATGAGTATCCCCGTGCCCAACCTGGACGACCGCAGCTTCGCGGACCTCGTGTCCGGTGCCCGCGAGCGCATCCAGCAGATTGCCCCGGAATGGACCGATCTCTCCGTCCACGACCCCGGCATCACCATCGTCGAGGCCTTCGCGTACCTCACGGACACGCTGATGTACCGGCTCAACCGTGTGCCGGACAAGCTGTACGCCGTGTACCTGAACCTGCTGGGCACGTCCCTCTATCCGCCCAGCACAGCCGAAACCATGCTGGAATTCAGCCGCGCTTCCGCCTCGACCCCAGATCAGGAAATCCGCATCCCGCGCGGCACCCAGGTCAGTTGCCCGCCCGGCGTTCCCGGTTCACCCCAGCCGGTATTTACGACGACGGCGGCAGCCACGTTGGCGTCCGGCAAGACCACCGTCCTGGTCCCGGCGGCCGATGTCGCACTATACGATGCCGTTCCTATCGGTACGGGAACCGGCAGACCCGGCCAAAGCCTGGTGATCCCCAACGCGCCGATCGTCTCGGGCGCAGGGCTGGCAATCGCCGTCGAGGTTCTGGCAGGGACGCGGCTGAGCAGCGGCGAGGCGGTACTGGTGGACGGCAGGACGTTCCGGTATTGCCAGGAAGTGGGGGCGTTCGCTGACGCAAGGCCCGGGGAGATGCCGGTGCGGATAGATCGAAGTGCCGGCGTCGCGATGTTCGCCTGGTGGGACGATGAGTCCACAACGCGGACAGCAGCCGGGGAAAAAGCCCCGGTTCCGGGCCCCGGCGCCGAAGTCCGGGCCTGGTACCGCAGTGGCGGGGGTGCCGGTGGGAACGTCGGGGCCGGCCAGCTCACGGTGTTGCGCTCCCCTGTTCCGGGGGCCAAAGTCACCAATCCGGAACCTGCCACCGGGGGCCGTGACGGGGAATCGTTGGAGAACGCACTGAGGCGTGCCCCGCAGGATTTCCATGCCCGCGACCGTGCTGTCACCGTCCGAGACTACGAGGTCCTGGCCCTGCGGCACGGCGGTGTGGGCCGTGCGCGCGCCTTCACCCGCAAGGAGCTGTGGGCGTTCGCCCGCCCCGGTGAGGTGGAAATCGTGCTGGTGCCGTTCGTCCCCGGAAGTGGGGCAGCCGGAAGCCGTGCATCGGTACAAAAGCCCCTCAGGGCCGCCGAACTCGCGGCTCATGCCCGGGACGAAGTACGGCTTGAGGTGGAACAATATCTTCGCAGGCGCTCCACGGTCGGCGCCGAGCCCGTGGTGCGCTGGGGGCTCTATAAGCAGGTGCTGGTTGATGCGAGGATCGTTGTCCGTCCCGACGAGGATGCAGAGGCCGTGAAGTCCCGGATCGTGGGAAGGCTCTCTGAAGGAATCAGCCCGTTGAGCCCTGACTCCTCAAGTTACGGATCGGGGTTCGGCAAGCCGTTGCGCGTATCCAACCTGTACCGGGCCATGGAGGAAGCCGAACCTGGGGTGCAGTACGTGGACCGGGTGACGCTGGAGGTGGACAAGGTTCCGGACTCCGACGCCGTGGCCTTGGTGCAGGCAGAGGGCCAGGACAAGACGTGGTTCGTGGCACAGGGCAGCACATTGTTCCGCACTACGAACGCTGCCGATGGATGGGAGGCCTGCGCCGAGTTTGGTGATACTTCCGACGGGGATGCTGAGGAAACAGTGCGTGCGATCGCGCCGTTCCGTTCACCCGCGCCGGGCCGGGTCGGGCCCGAAAAGCACCCGGGGATGGTGGCTGTCAGCACCGTCACGGCCACGGGTTCCCGTATTTACATCAGCGATGACCTCGGCGAATCCTGGCGGAAGGCAGCAGAACTGGGTTTCGTCGTCGCCGATTTGTGCTGGGTGGACCGGCAGGGCGAGCCGCTGTTGCTGTTGGCCGGCGAGCGCGGACTTTACGAACTTCCCGTCGGCCAGGGCGCCATTCCGGTGCAGAATGTGGTGGACACGAGCCAGCCTGACCGCGGTTTCTATGCCGTGGACACGCTGGTGGACGTCCGCGGCAGGACGGGGGTGGTGGTGGCCGCCGAGGCGTCGGCGGGTGTGTGGCTCTCCCCTGACGCCGGAACCGCCGGGAGTTTCAAACAGGTGAAAGCGGCAGGCGAGGACATCCGCTGCATGACCGTCCAGTACGACGGCGGCGCGAGCTATGTGTGGCTCGGCCGTGCTGTGCCGGAAGGTACCGGGACGGGATGCCTGCGGTTGAAGATCGACGAACTGGGCCGCACGGATTTTGACGAATCGTTCATGAACTCCTGGGAGCAGTTCAGCGCCGGGTGGACCGGCGGCAGCTGTTGGGGCGTGCACGTGATGGGCAAGGCCGCGTATGCCGCGACCCAAAGCGGCGGTGTCCTGCGGCTGCAACTCGGTCACGCCGCGGCGCAGTGGAGCGTCCCGGACGTGAACTGCAAGCTGCCGTTGCGGGACCGGACGCGGTTTGAGCCCGTCCGATCTGTGTCCGGCGCAGTTCTTGCCGGCGGCCAGGTCCTGGTGCTGGCCGCCGGACCCAAGGGTGTCTACCGCAGCAAAGACGACACCGTCTCTTGGGAAAGTTGCACCAGGCGGGTGGTGGACGATGTTGTGACGCTGCCGGATACGTGGCTGTTCTGCTCGGGTGACCACAGGATCGAGGTGGTCCACGGCAATGGATAGACCTTCCGAATCATCGAAACTCCTCAAAGTCCTCCCCGAAGTGTTCCAGGTAGCCGCCGATGCCAGCGCACCCATGCAGGCACTTCTTGCCGTGGCAGAGGACATGCACCAGCCCGTCCGGAAAGTCCTTGACCGCCTCCATACCGTTCCGGATCCGGGGCGGGCACCGGCGTCGTTGGTTCCTTTCCTGTCCCGGTGGGTGGACCTGGACTGGTTGACGCTCCCCGGGGCAGAAGGCGCCGCCGGGGGTTCCGGCGCGGTGCCCATCACACGTCAACGTGACCTGATCGCCGCCGCAGCGCAGCTCTCCTCACGGCGCGGAACCGCTGACGGGCTCACCCGCTTCCTGCACCTCGCCACGGGGGTGACGGGTTTCGACGTCGAATCCGTCCCGGGTGCGTTCCACATCAAGGTGATGGTCCCCGCCGGGGCTGCCGGGCAGTTGGAACTGATCCGGAGGATCGTCAAAGGCGTGAAGCCGGCGCACGTCACCCACGAGATCGAGGTGCGGACCGGTGAATAAGGAGAACCGGACACCCATCTTGGTGGTGATTGCCTGCGGGGTGATCGCGATCCTGGTGCTGGTGTTCGGCGTCAGCTGCGGCGGAGGCAACGACGACGCCGCCGCGGATTGGCAAGGCGGATTCTCCGGACCGGCCGTGGGCGCCAAGCTCACTGCCGCGGACTTGTCGGTGCAGAGTGGCTCCTGTTCGGCGTCCGATACACAGCTGGTGGTGACCGGGGCCTGCGTGTTCGAGGTGGAGGAATTCGGTGGCGGCCTGTTCTCCTTTGGGCCACCTACCAAGCGGGCCAGGCTCGCGCCCCAACAAGCTGTGACTGTTTTCCTGTTCGTCCAAGACACCCGTGCCGAGCAGGACTCCGGCCCGGGGAAGACCGTGGACGTGACCTTCGGGACCTCCGGCGGACAGCTGGGAATTGCCTGCCGGGCGCTTGGAGTTTGTGTGCTCCTGATCCAGGAACCCGGAGGATGACATGACCTGCTGTGCACCGAATCCATCACCCGCCATCCCAGGAGTTGTTGTGCCATGACTGCCATCACCATGACGTTGAGCTCCCCGGACGTTGTCCTCAAGGATGGAAAGGGATCGCTGACGGCGTCCGTCACCAACGGCTCCGCCGAAGCCGAGCGGGTGGTGCTCGGCGCGTTCCCCGGGCAGGTGACCAGTCCGCCGTCGAAAACGTATGCCACCATCTCCAACCCGTTGCGGACCATCGCTGCCGGGGCCACGGAACAGTACGTTGTCAGTTTCGACACCGCAAGTGCCGCCGCAGGCAGCTACCCGGTGAAACTGATCGCATACTCCGCCGACGACGCTCCGGAAGATTACGCGGACCAGGCGCATGTAGTGACCTTGAGTGTTCCCGCTGCCGAAGAACCCAAACCGCCCCGGCCTTTCCCATGGCTGTGGGTGATCATCGGGGGCGTAGTGCTGCTCGCCGTCGTGGGCCTGATCCTGTTCTTCATCTTCAAGGACGCCAACGTGCCGGATGTGAAAACCAAACCGCAGGCCGAAGCGGTGAAGATCATCGAAGATGCAGGGTTCAAAGCCACCACATCGCAGACCGAAAGCACCTCACCTGAAGGAACTGTGGTGAACCAAAGCCCGGCAGGCGGCGAAAAGGTGGGCCGCGGCAGCACGGTGAATCTGGAGATTGCGGCGCCGGTCCAGATGAGGGTTCCCGAAGTTGTTGGTCTCTCGGTTGAAGATGCCCGCAGTGTCCTCCAAGGGGCGGGGTTGCAAATGGACTTCACAGTTTCAGCTGCCTGCCGCACCACCAGGGACGCAGGACGGTTTGGCTGCTTTGTGGCGGGAGTTTTTCCTAACCCCGGCGAACCCATCAGGTCCAATTCGCTGGTTTTGGTGAAAACGCGTATCGGGCTGCGTCTTGACGTTGATGTGAAATTCAATGAGTGTCTCACCGACCCCAGGTGCAGGGAGGTCCTGCAACGATGAGACGTGTTTGCCCGCTGGGGCCGGCGCCATGAAAAGATCAACCATGCGTCCGATGCAGCACTCCAGCAAACTCCAGAACGTCCGCTATGAACTCCGTGGACCCATCCTCCAGGCGGCCAAGGCCATGGAGGCCGAGGGACACCGCATCCTCAAGATGAACCTTGGGGACACCGCGCCGTTCGGTTTGGAGGCCCCGGAGTCTGTTGTGGTGGACATGATCCACCACCTCCGCGGCGCGCAGGGCTACAGCGATTCCAAGGGCATCTTCTCCGCCCGCACCGCCATCTCGCAGTACTACCAAACCCGCGGGCTGATGACCATCGGCGTCGAGGATGTCTTCATCGGCAACGGCGTCAGCGAGTTGATTTCCATGACCCTGCAGGCCTTCATGGAAAATGGCGATGAGATTCTCATCCCTGCCCCTGACTACCCGCTGTGGACCGCTGCCGTGACGCTGACCGGCGGCCAGGCCGTGCACTACCTCTGCGATGAGGAGGAGAACTGGTGGCCGGACATGGCCGACGTCGAAGAGAAGATCACCCCACGTACGCGTGGGATTGTCATCATCAACCCGAACAACCCCACGGGCGCCGTCTACCCCCGGCACATCCTGGAGCAGTTCGCATCACTCGCGCGGAAACACGATCTGGTCCTGTTCTCGGATGAGATCTACGAGAAAATCCGTTACGTCGATGCTCCCCATATCCACACGGCCGCTGTAGCTGAGGACGTGTGCGTCCTGACGTTCAGTGGGCTGTCCAAGGCGTACCGCATGCCCGGCTACCGGGCCGGCTGGGTTGCCGTCACTGGACCTTTGACGGCGACGGCGGCCTACCGCGAATCGCTGGAACTGCTCGCCTCACTGCGGTTGTGCGCCAATGTTCCTGCACAGCACGCCATCCAAACCTGTCTGGGCGGGTACCAAAGCATCGAAGCCCTCATCCGTCCCGGTGGACGCCTGCGCGAGCAGCGGGACTTGGCATGGAAACTCCTGACTGCGATTCCGGGCGTCAGCTGTGTCCCCGCAGCCGGGGCCATGTACTTGTTCCCGCGTTTGGACCCGGAAATCTACCCCATCGCCTCTGATGAGAAATTTGTCCTCCAGCTCCTGCAAGAGCAGAAGATCCTGGTCTCGCACGGCACTGCTTTCAACTGGCCCACGCCGGACCATTTCCGGTTCGTGATCCTCCCCGACGTCGGAGACATCGAAGAAGCAGTCCGTCGCATCTCCACGTACCTGGCCGCGTACCGGAACCGGGTGGAAGACCCTGTACACGAGGAATAAAACCGCAGAAAACAGCGGCTGCGTGTTCAATAATCCAATCGATAGACGTAAAATCACTCTGATAGACACCGCGCACCTTCCTAAGCTGGTACAGCATGTGCGAACAGCCCAAGCGACACATCCGAAGCGCCTTGACTCCGCTGCGGGTTGTGCTGGCAGGTCTGGGAATCGCGGTGATTATTGCCGCAGTGGTGATGCTCCTTTCCCCTGAGGATGTCCTTCCCGAAGCCGTCCCTGACGTATTGCTCCCTTTGGCCGTGGGCGCCGGTATTGTGCTGCTCGTCGCTGGCGTCTTCATGCCGATGGTGAGGGAGATCGAACTCGGCCCTATCCCCACTCTCAAGATCGCCCCAGCACTGAGGGATCGCGAAAGTGAGCTCCGCAGCGTCTTCGAACGGCAGAAAGGGGACATGGAGTATTGCGCCCATCTGCTGTGCGATAACCCGGAGACGGCGCGGAAACTGCTCGAGGCCTCCTGGTCCCTGGCGTCCAGCGCGTGGAAAGGACCGGTGACTCCCCAACTGCGCGTCTACACGTTATGCGTTTTTGTGGAGCTCCTCCGTAAGCATGAAAAGTGGCTCCAATCAGATGGCGACCGGACACGAAAACCACCCCGGCGGAACCGGAACCCGCTATCCAGGCTTCCCTACGAGGAGCGGATAGCCATTGTGCTCCACGAGTTTGCCAACCTGACTGTTGGTGAAATTGCGGGCATGACGGGGCGTCCGGCAGAGAGCGTCGGTAAATCCTTGGCGCACGCCGAGGCAACGACCGGTCGCCTGGCCTTGGAGGAGGGCCGGCCATGAGGGACGTGCTGCGGGAACGGTTGCTGGCCGAGGCCTCGTTGCACGCACAAACACATCCCGCAGATCTGGGTCTTGCCCTGGCCGAAGGGATGTCCACCGTTCGCCGCCGGATCATCCGGGCCTGGGTGATAGCCGTGGTGGTGTCGTTGGCTTTAATGGCGGCCTTTGTGGCAGCAGTGATGATGAGATCCGCGCCGCCGCCACCGCCTATTCTGCAATCAATCACCATCACGGCTCCAAGCCAGCGCCTCCATCCTGATGCCACAGTGAATCTCAAAGCCTCGGGAACTTACAGCAACGGCGAGACAAAGGAACTGGGCGACGGTCTGTCGTGGAATTCAGACATGCCGGAGATTCTTGCCGTTTCCGAGACCGGGGTTGCCACGGCGGCCACGACAGGTGCTGCGCAAATAACAGCGGCTCATAGTGGGGTCTCCGGCTTACTGGAATTTCAGGTCGTCGATCCGGACCCTGGCCTAAGCCTCGTCAGCCTTGTCGTAGTTCCTGGCAGCAGAACAGTTCCTGCGGGTGAAACCACCCAGCTCATGGCCCACGGCACCTTCAGCGACGGTTCAATAGGGAACCGCAATGATCCGGCTATCTGGGACTCCCTCAACAAAGGCATTGCTACCGTCGACGGAAACGGGCTGGTCACAGGTGTCAGCCAGGGTGCCGCCACCATCACTGCCACGGAAGGCAACTTGCGGGCAACGGCTGCCATCACGATCACTGGTCCGGGCACCCCCACCGATCCCCCCGCGGGGTGCGTTGTTAACCCTGCCACGCTGCGTGTCAAGCACACCCAAACACAACCACTGACGGCCTTCATCACTGCTTCGAATGGGACGCGGGCACCCCCCACGACGGTGACGTGGTCTTCGAAGGATTCCAAGATCGCGAGCGTGAATACGTCGGGTTCAGTCACAGGCACTGGTCATGGATCGACGACGATAATCGCGCTGTGCGTCGACGCCAACGGCAAGGAGTGGCAAGCTACGGCATCCGTCACCATCGAACCTGTGGCGACAGCAATAGCCGTCTCTCCCGCAGGACCGCACGGACTCACTATTGGTCAGCAGCGGCAACTCACCGCGACGGTCAAGTTCAGTGATGGAACAACGAGCGCTGCTGCTCCAGTAGCGTGGCGTGCCATTCCCCCGCTCGCGGCAAGAGTGGACGCGAGTGGCCTCGTTACCGGTTTGCGTAACGGGCAGGCCAGTGTGACCGCCTCACTCGACAACGCAATCAGTAAACCCGTCTCATTTGCCATAGGCGACACGGTGGCCACCCAGCAACCACAAGCCCAATAACGGTTGCTGCCGGCCCACGCCTGCTCCACGAGGTGTCACACTTTCGGCGTCGGATCCGACATCCCTGATGTAAGGCTCCATCACTGAAGGGAAACACCATGACCCGCATCAACATCGGACGCAGCAACAAGCTCGGCTACGCCGCCGTCATCGGACTGGAGGGCTACGCCCGCAAATCGGTGGATCCTGATCTGTACGAACTCATCAAGCTTCGCGCCTCCATCCTCAACGGGTGCGGCTTCTGCGTTGACATGCATGCCACGGACGGCCGGAAACGTGGGATTCCGGCCCGCAAGCTGCATGCCGTGGCGGCCTGGCAACATTCCAAAGTTTTCTTCGATGCACGCGAGCAGGCCGTGCTGGCACTCACGGACGCTGTGACGCAGCTCGGTCCCGACACCGTGACAGACGAAATCTGGAACGCGGCAGCCACCCATTTCGACGACAGCCAGATGGGCGGCCTGCTCCTGGCCATCTCCACCATCAACGTCTGGAACCGGATTGCCATCAGCACGCAAATGGAACCGCCATTGGATGAGAAGAACCCGCTGGTCTGAGCGGTAGCGTTGGCAGCATGACTCTTGGGGTGTCGGCCACGGTGGCGTGGCAGAGCGAACGGAATCGCCTGCTGGGGATTGCCTACCGGATGTTGGGCGATTTCGGCCATGCAGAGGACGTCGTCTCCGAAGTGGCGATCGACGCCGTACGGCAGGAGGGGAAGGCGGAGTCCCGGGTGGATTCCTGGCCTGCGTGGCTGACCACCGTGTGCGTGCGGCGATCCGTGGATCGCGTCCGCCAACTCGCCGCAGCGAGGGAGGAATACATTGGCCCTTGGCTGCCCGAGCCGGTGGACACGTCTCGGCTCCCGGAGGAAACGCTGGCCAACCGCGAGCTCCTGTCCTTGACCTTGTTGCATCTGGCTGAGCAACTGGCGCCGGAAGCGCGGGCGGCGCTGGTGCTGCACCGCGCTTTCGGGATGTCGGCCCCGGAGATCGCGGAGATCCTGGAAAAGACCCCCGCCGCGGTACGCCAAATGATTTCGCGCGCTGAACGCCGCTTGGACATTGATCCGGACGCCCCGGCGCCCCGGGCTAAAGACCGTGCGGCGTTGGACAAGCTGGTGCACGCGATTGAACAGGGCGAGCTTGAGACCGTGGTGGCCATGCTGGACCGGGATGCGGTGCTGTGGGCCGACGGCGGAGGCAAGGTCAAGAGCGCCATGAACCCGCTGTTCGGGGCAGCAAGGATCGCGCGCTTCTTTACAGGCGTGCTCGGTAAGGCGGTGGTTTTCGATCCTGTCCGCCCGGTTCGGGCAGAAATCGTCGAGGTGAACGGCGAAGCGGCCCTCGTGCTCAGGCACAACGGGCGGGCTGACATCGTGACCATCCATTGCAGAGCGGACGGGGCCATCCGCGAGCTGCGCCAGGTTTCCAACCCGGACAAGCTGACGCGGCTTTCGCTCGTTCCGTAGGTCCTCAGTCCCCCGCCGAGCCGCTGACACGCAGGGCGTTGATGATCGCCGGGATGGAGGCGATCAGCATAATCAACGCCCACACCAGCGCCACCACCACGGTGATCAGCGCCCAGAACTGATCACCGATGGACACCAGCGGTCCAGGCAGGAAGCCGTGAATGATCCCCAGAACAACCTGCAGCAGCACCGAAATCACCAGCAGTACCACCAAGCCAGTGACCTTGAGGAACTTCGGCTGGCTCAGGATCAGCAGCACGGCGAAGACGATCTTGAGCAGCAACAACAGGCCAAGGATGGCTGCGGCCTGGCCTTTGGGAAAGCTCCCCCACAAGGCCAAGTACGCGATGGTCCCAAAGGGTGCGGCCACGAAGAGCCCGATCATGAGGAACAACTTCGCCAGAGCCAGCATCGCAGTGAGGAAGGCAGCGATGACCCACAGCAGCGTCACGATCAGCGTGGCAATTCCCTGAACCCGCCCGTACGTTCGCAGGTCCATGATCAGGCTGAGCCCCAGCATCACCACGGTGAACAGCAGCAGCCCATCCAGGAAAGCCAGAAAACCAATCCCGGCACCGGGCGGATCGGCGTCCGGCCGCTGCAAACTGCTGAATACCGGAAGCGGAACACCCAGCTTGGTGGCTTCGGCTGCGGATACGGGCTCGACGGCGGCCTGGCCCAGCAGGAGCGACATCCCCACCTCGGCCAGGACTACTACTGCGAAGACCAGCAGTGCCGCGTAGAAGAAGGGACGGCGCAGGGCATCCGGGTCAGGCCCGCTGCGGAACCCCTCACGAAGTGACCACGCTGCGGCCATGGGTCCATTGTGGCACCAGGGGTTTCAAATACAAGGTTGGTCCAGTGGACCGTTGGCTCCTGACACCATCGCTACCCGGCGCCGAAGCCGGGCCACCAGCGTGGCGGCGAGTAACGCCGTCGTGATTTCCAGTCCGATCACCAGCAAAAGTCCGGCAGCGCCGGATGACACAACAGCGTTCGACGCCGGTCCCCCGCCGTGGGCGTGGCCGGAACCGCCCGTTCCCAACAGCAGGACAGCGTGGAGTCCAACCATGGCCAACGCCGAAACGGTCACTTGATGCAGCGCTCCGACCCGGCTGTGCCTCCAGATGTGGACTGTGCACGGGACGCAGACTGCCGCCAGGCCGATCATGAGGATGCCCAGCCACGCCGGATGGTGTCCGGCGGCGGCGAGCCACAGATGCACCAGGCAAGAGACAGCCGTGAGGGCCGCGCAGATGCGGGGGTGCAGGACAGGCCCGGAGACCCGGACCCGTCCTGCCATTGTTGTCATTTCTTTGTTCCGATGCGGTTCAGTGGCAGTGCCCGGCGGGCTCGCCATGTTCGCCGCCGGCCCCGCCGGCCTCGCTGTGGCAACTCGAACCTGAGGCGTTGGCCGGGACGTCCAGGACCGGGCTGCGGTCGAAGAAGCCTTCCGGGCGGAGCTTGAAGCCAACCGTATCCACAGGCATGATCGGCCAATCTTCCACGCGCGGGAAGTGCGTCAGGCCGAAGGTATGCCACACCACAATGTCCTGGCCGTCGATCTCGCGGTCCTGGGCAACGTAGGCCGGCAAGCCCGCACCGCCGGAATGCTGGTTCACGAAGTCGCCCGTAGGGTAGCGCTCCTCCTCGGAATAGCGGGTGACCCACAGGTCCTTGGTGGCGAACGCCGCCCGCTTGGCGATGGACGAGCCGGGATCGGCCAGCAGCGTGGGCTGGTTCTCGGCGTGGAGCTTGTAACCAACTGGCTCGCCGAGACGATTCCTGGACTCCGGGTTGGAGATGATCCACGTCCTGCCTGCGCGGGCGTCGGCCTCGCGGACGGCTTCTGATTCTTTGGTCAAGAGTGTGCGCTTGCGGGAGAACGCGTTGCCACGTTCATTGCCTTCACCCATCGCTTGGCGGACCACGTCTTCTTCCTCCACCTGGTTGGTGAAGCCGTCAATGGCCATGTCCAGCCGGGCGCTGAAGAGGTGTTGGTGGAAGGGTGCACCGAGGCCCGGGGCGAGCTGGGAAATGTTGTCCGAGCCGCCTTCCGGGAAAGCGCTGGTGAAGACGACGCCGGTGGCTTTGGCCTCGAACTCGATGGTGCCGTCCAGGTAGAGGTACCAGTAGAAGCCGTAATCGTAGTTGCCGATGGTGGTGAAGAAGGAGATCACCAGGCGGCGGTTGCGGCGGGTGTAGTTGATGCCCGTCCAGAGGTCCGAGTGCTTGGAGAGGATGCCCCAGTCTTCCTCGTGCATGCAGATGCCGTTGCGGATTTCGCGGGGGTTGCCGAAAGCGTCACTGATGACGGGGCTGAGGTAAGTGATGTCCCCCAGGCAGTCACAGCCCAGTTCCAGGGAGTTGGCGTACTGACCCACCAGGTATTCGCCGGTGTCGAAGTAGTTCTGCCAGGACCTGATGGGCGAAGGGTCGCCGTAGGGAACCACCATTTCTGCGATGGAGGCACGGTTGATGATGGGGCGCTTTGTGTCGCCGTCCTGGAAGGCGAGGTTGTGGAGGACAACTCCCTCCCTGACATCGAAGCCGACGTCCACGCTCCACTTTTCCCACTCAACATGGTTGCCGCCGGTGACGCTAAAGCTCGGGCCTTCGGGCTGGGTAATGCTGATGGGCTTTTGGGTTTCGCGCAGCGGACCTGTGAGATCAGGATCTGTGTAGTTTCCGTGCTCTGCCGGGATCGGCATGGCGCCGAGGTCGATCACCTGGGTGACTTCCTTGTTGACCACGTCCACGTAGCCCACCAGTCCGTCCACGGGATGCGCCCAGGCGCTGTCTTCGGGGAAGTCCTGTACGAACGCCAGACCGCGGAGGATGCGGCGGCCCCGTTCCTCTTCATATTCAAAGTAACCGGCGGACAGAGGGGCTACGCGGACTTTGGCGACGTCCAAATTGCGCACAGCGAGTGCGGCAAGCCACCGTTCGTCGGTGGAGAGGAGCGTCTCCACTACTTCGAATTCCTCTTCAAGGACGGGAAGTTCGCCGCAAACCTCGGTGTCCAGTTCCTTCGCGGTCAGGATCTCGCCGCGGGTCACGGAGACCAGGACGTCACTGGGGGCTCCGCCGGAAATGTCATGAATGAAGACGCGGAAGCGGCGGTCCTGCTCAGTGGCACCCCGGGAAGGATCCACCAGCCCCAAGTAAGCGATGCGCTTCTGCGGACCCAAGAGATCGTTTGACCTCAACAGGGCTTGGAGTGCCGCGACCTCGCTGGCACTTGCCATCGGATGGAGTTGAGTGGCCTGCAGAAGTGGAGTGCTCATGGTTCCTCGTTTTCAACGACTGGGAAAGAGTTTTTTTCTATGGTTGTAGAGAATACGCTGAATGTGACTACCACCACAAGCGATGGCTCGGCAAAAAAAGTTTTTTTCGACAAGTGTGGAAAAAAGATGCATCCCGGGTCTACTGTGTGTTCAGTCACATCATGTGAGCGTCCCCTTGCATGACTGCACCGGCTCATTTCCAGAGAGAGCCACCTCTTCCGCCACAGCGCCCGTCCCAGGCCCGAGCGAACCAACTCACCGAAGGATCATCAAATGACCGTCAGTTCAGCAACCTTGGATGTGCCCTCCGCTCCCCTTCAGTCACGCACCATTTTTGACCCCGCGACGGGCGAGGCTGTGGGTGAAGCACCTGTTCACACCGTCGAAGACCTCGAAGCCGCCATCACCGCCGCTACCGCAGCACAGCCGGCTTGGGCTGCCTTGGGCCACGACGCCCGGTCCGCTGCGCTCATGAAGGCCGCCGACGCCGTCGAACGCTCCGCCGAAGAACTCGCCCAACTCCTCTCCCGCGAGCAAGGCAAGCCACTGAACGGCCCGAACGCCCGCTTCGAAGTCGGCGCCTGCGCCGCCTGGCTCCGCGCCACCGCTGCCACGCCCCTGGATCCGGAAACCGTGGTGGACGACGGCGAAACCCGCGCCGAACTGCACTACCGGCCCATCGGCGTCGTCGGCGCCATCGGCCCGTGGAACTGGCCCATGCTCATCACCGTCTGGCAGATCGCACCGGCACTGCGCATGGGCAACGCCGTGGTGGTCAAACCGTCCGAATACACCCCCCTGTCCGTATTGGCACTGGCCGCGATCATCAACGAAGAACTCCCCGAAGGCCTGCTCTCCGTGGTCTCCGGCGGCCGCGACGTCGGCGCACGCCTGGCCGAGCACCCGGCCATCGGCAAGGTCATGTTCACCGGCTCCACCGCCACAGGCAAAGCCATCATTCGCTCCTCCGCAGACACCGTCAAACGGCTCACCCTGGAACTTGGCGGCAACGACGCCGGCATCGTCCTCCCCGACTCCGATCCCAAAGCAATCGCTGAAGGTCTGTTCTGGGGAGCGTTCATCAACACCGGCCAAACCTGCGCCGCCCTCAAACGCCTCTACGTCCACGAATCCCAGTACGACGCCGTCTGCACCGAACTCGTCGCCGTAGCCCAGGCCATGCCCATGGGTAACGGGCTCGATGAGAACAACGTCCT
>NZ_JAVTJB010000023.1:0-78140 GCF_031843805.1 Arthrobacter sp. WCS2018Hpa-7 | reverse complement strand
GGGCGATTGGCGCAGCGGTAGCGCGCTTCCCTGACACGGAAGAGGTCACTGGTTCGATCCCAGTATCGCCCACCAAAACAAGGCAACTTGTTTGTTGTTGAAGGCCAGGCATCAGCCCGGAAGACAACATGTGCGGACGTAGCTCAGCTGGTAGAGCACCACCTTGCCAAGGTGGATGTCGCGAGTTCGAATCTCGTCGTCCGCTCCAGAAAAGAAAAGCAGCTCCCCGGAGCTGCTTTTTTTGTGCCCAATTTTGGCTTATCGCCGACTCATTACGTGAAGTAACTGATACCCCTCAGAAGAATTCGCTTTATCTAATGTGATTCGGCTCGCATAATGTACTGCGAGCTCATCACCGTTCCACGCCAACTGGCAGGAGTACCCCCATGAATCAACAGACGACTTCCAAGTCCGTCCTGAGACGCAAGCCGATCGACGACATTGAGGAAGAAAACAAGCAAAGCGGACTATTCAAGAGTCTTGGCCTCTGGCAACTGACGGCCATCGGCGTCGGCGGAATTATCGGCGTCGGGATTTTCTCCCTTGCCGGGCTGGTAGCCCATGGCAGCGAGGGAACTCCGGGCGTGGGCCCGGCAGTGCTGATTTCCTTCCTGATCGCCGGTCTGGCTTCCGGCGCAGCCGCGCTTTCCTACGCTGAATTCGCTGGGATGATACCCCGCGCCGGTTCGGCGTACACCTACGGCTATGTGGCCCTTGGCGAGATCATTGGCTGGTTCATCGGCTGGGATCTGCTGCTGGAATACATCGCGATCGTGGCAGTGGTGGCCATCGGCATCTCCGGCTACTTTGACGCGTTCCTCTCCGGCATCGGAATCCACATGCCAACCTGGATGACGTCCACTGCCGACGAGGGCAAGGGCGGCATCATCAACCTCCCGGCGATCCTGGTCTGTCTTCTGGTCACGTGGATCCTGAGCCGTGGAACCAAGGCCTTTGGCCGGTTCGAACTTGTAGCGGTGGCCATCAAGGTCATCCTGATCCTGTTCATCATCGGATTGGGCATTTTCTACGTCAACACCGAAAACTACAACCCCTTCATGCCCAGCGGCTTCGGTCCGGTCATCGCCGGCGCCGCAACGGTCTTCTTCGCTGTCTTCGGCTATGACGCCATGAGCACAGCGGCCGAAGAGGCCAAGGACGGCAAGAAGCACATGCCCAAGGCCATCATCCTGTCCTTGATCATCGCCATGCTCCTGTACGTAGCTGCCACGCTGGTCCTGACCGGCATGCAGAACTACAAGGACATCAACCCCACGGCCGGCTTCGCTTCGGCGTTCCAGGGAGTCGGGCTGCCCGTCATTGCCACCATCATCTCTGTGTTCGCCGTGCTGTCCATCCTGACCGTCATGCTGACCTTCCTGTTGGGCGTCACCCGCGTGTGGTTCTCCATGAGCCGCGACGGCCTGCTGCCCGGTTGGTTCGCCAAGACGGACCGGCACGGCACGCCACAGCGTGTGACGTGGATCGCCGGCGTTGCCTCGGCCTTCCTTGCCGGCGTCTTCCCCATCAAGGAAGTCGCCGACCTCACCAACATCGGTATCCTGGCCGCCTTCGTGGTGGTCTGCGTTTCCGTGATTGTCTTCCGCTACACCAAGCCGAACGCTCCGCGGACCTTCAGGTTGCCCTTCATGCCGATCGTCCCCGCTTTCGGTGTCCTGGCCTCCGGATTCTTGATGTTCCAGCTGCATTGGGAAACCTGGGTCCGGTTTGGAGCGTGGCTGGTCATCGGCCTGGTGATCTACTTCGCGTACGGTCGCAGGCACTCACTCATGAACCCGGACAGCCCGCGCCACAAGGTGCAAAGTAAGCCGTTGGCATAGTTTGTCCACAGCCCCGTCCGGAACCCTTGGCACCCCAGGCAAGTGGTGTTAGGGTCGGACGCGGAGGAGCGAACTGGCTCCGCGATGGAAGGGAGGTGCCCGTGGGTTTAATTGACGACCTGAAGGGCAAGGCTCAGGGTCTCATTCAAGGCAACGAAGAAGCCATCAAGAATGGCATCGAAAAGGCCGGGGATTTTGTGGACGAGAAGACGGGCGGCAAGTATGCCGGTCACGTCGACAAAGTCCAGAACGCCGCTTCCGACTTCGTGGCTAAGAACGACGGTCAGCCTGGACAGGCTCCCGTCACGGATGAGCCGAAGCAGCCATAGCTGCCTGAGCCGCCGTACCAGATACGTCAAGGGGGCACCGGTCCCGCCGAGAGGCGACACCGGTGCCCTTGGCGTTTAACCGACAGATCGCTGAGCCGCCTGAGTTGGAAATCAGGTGACGGCCGCCCCGGCTGGTCGGGTACGTTGGACTTCATGCCTTCCGTCTCCCCACCCACCACTCACCACAATTCCAGCCGGGAGACACTGGGCCCGCCGATCACCGCCGGCATAGTGACAGCATTGGTGGGTTTCACTTCATCGTTCGCGGTAGTCCTGGCGGGCCTGCAAGCGGTGGGGGCCAACCAGGCCCAGGCATCCAGCGGGCTCCTGGCGCTCACCCTGACCTTCGGCCTCGGGATCCTGTGGCTGTCCTGGCAGTCCAGGATGCCGGTGACGCTCGCGTGGTCCACGCCCGGGGCTGCGCTGCTCGCCTCCGCAGGAATGGTCGACGGCGGTTGGCCGGCTGCCGTGGGTGCGTTCCTGATGGTCGGGGTACTGATCGTCCTGACGGGATTGTTGCCGGTATTGGGGCGCCTCATGGCCAGGATCCCCACCGCGCTGGCGCAAGCCATGCTTGCCGGTGTCCTGCTCCCCCTGTGCCTGGCGCCCTTCAAGTCGTTGGGTTCGGCCCCGCTCCTCATTGCTCCGGTGGTCCTGTGCTGGGTTGTGCTGATGAAGTTTGCACCGCGCTGGTCTGTCCCGGCGTCGTTGCTGGTTGCCCTCGCCGTCATCGGGATCCACATAGTCTCCAACGGCGTTCAGGTACCCCTTCACAGCCTCGTGCCAAAGCTTGAGTGGACAACTCCTGCTTTCTCCGTGGAGGCTGCCGTAGGGCTGGCATTGCCTTTGTTCATCGTCACCATGGCGTCGCAGAACATTCCCGGCGTCGCAGTCCTGAAGTCGTTCGGGTACACCACTCCATGGCGTCCCTCGATGCTGGTCACTGGCGCGGGCACTATTGTCGGTGCACCCTTCGGCGGCCACGCGATCAACCTCGCCGCGCTCAGCGCAGCACTGGCCGCGGGAGAGGAAGCAGGCAAGGACCACGGCAGGCGTTGGATCGCAGCGTTCGTCTCCGGACTGGCCTACCTTGTCCTGGCCGCGGCTTCCGCGGCGCTGGTGACGTTGGTGGCCGCAGCCCCTTCAGGACTTCTGGAAGCCGTCGCCGGCCTCGCACTCCTTGGAACCCTGGCAGCCTCCATCTCCTCAGCACTGGCTGTGGCGGAGGAACGCATTCCAGCTTGCATTACTTTTCTGCTGGCAGCGTCAGGCCTCAGCTTCGCCGGAGTCGGCGCAGCGTTCTGGGCGTTGGCCGGAGGCATCCTGGTGCGATGGGTGCTCAAGAGCCGCGAGCCTGTTCACAAAGCGTGAATCAGGCGGGCTCGTGGTTTTGCGCCTCACGGGCAAGGGCGGTCAGCCTGGAGACAGCACGGAAGTACTTCTTGGTGTAACCGCCGGTCATCATCTCTTCGGTAAAGAGTTTGTCGAAGGGGACGCCGCTGGCCAGGATGGGCACATCCTTGTCATAAAGCCTGTCAGCCAGCACTACGAAGCGGAGGGCTACTGCCTGTTCCGTGATGGTTTCGACGTCGCTCCACACCACGGCCTCGACGCCGGAGATGAGCTGACGGTAGCGGCTGGGGTGAACCGCGGCCAGATGGTTGACCAGCGTGCGGAAGTCGTCCACAGCCACGGTCTTGCCGGCAAATTCGGCTTTCATGCGGTGCTTGAGTTCTTCGGTCTTCAGCGGCGCCGGAGCTGCGGGCAATCCACGGTGCCGGAAGTCCTCGCCGTCGATCCTCACGACATCGAACTGGTCCGCGAGAACCTGGATCTCGCGTTGGAAATCGACGGCGGCAAAGCGTCCCTCACCCAGCGAACCAGGCAGGGTGTTGGAGGTGGCCGCGAGCTTGACGCCGGCGTCGGCCAGTTCACGCATCAGGCGGGACATCAACACGGTGTCGCCGGGATCATCGAGTTCAAATTCGTCGATGCAGACCAGCTTGTAGCTGCTCAGTGCCTCCACGGTCTTGCGGAATGAGAGCGCACCAACCAGGTTGGTGTATTCCACGAACGTACCGAAGGCCTTGGGTCCGGGCGACCTGTGCCACAAGGAAGCCAGGAGGTGGGTCTTGCCGACGCCGAAGCCGCCGTCAAGGTAGATTCCTGCCCGGGTGGCGGGCGCCTTCTTGGCGAAGAGTTTCTTGAACATGCCGCCGTTGTCTTCTGATCCCACCCCGTCGGCGAAGGCCGAGAGGAGCTTCACGGCGTTGGCCTGGCTCGGCTGCGAGGGGTCGGGACGGTAGCTGTCGAACGATACCTCTCCGAATCGCGGAGAGGGGTAGAAACCCTTGAGGAGTTCCTCCACGGAGACTGCCGGTGTGCGGGCAGCCAGTTGTTCGATCTGTACCACGGTGGTCCGTTCATTCGGTATTAGGTCCCCAGCAAGAATACCGGCATCGGGCGGTCCCGGCGGGACACGTGACCAAGCCCATGTTTCATCGTGTGACCGCAGGGAAGCATTCCCGGCGCCCCGTGGTTAGTGTTGGGAGCAGCCGGGCTGGCACCTGCACCACCTCCCGCGGCCTGGCTCCCGTCCGTTGTCAGTGAAAGGCCATCACCATGTCCTACCCCGTTGAACAGAACGAAAAGTTCGCGTCGTACGCGAACCCCGAACGCCTTGTCTCCACCGAATGGCTCGCATCCGCGCTTGCCGACGGCGCTATAGCCGACGGCAAACTGGTCGTGGTTGAGTCCGATGAGGACGTCCTCCTGTACGAGACCGGCCACATCCCGGGAGCCGTGAAAATCGACTGGCACACCGATTTGAACGATGAGGTCACCCGCGACTACGTCGACGGCCCCGCTTTTGCCGCCCTCGCAGCGACAAAGGGAATTTCCCGTGACAGCACCGTTGTCATCTACGGCGACAAGTCCAACTGGTGGGCTGCCTACGCCCTCTGGGTATTCACTCTCTTCGGCCATGAGGACGTTCGCCTCCTGGATGGCGGCCGCGACAAGTGGATCGCCGAAGGCCGCGAGCTGACCACCGAAACTTCACAGCCCGTCGTCGGCGAATACCCGGAAGTAGAGCGCAACGACGCTCCCATCCGCGCGTTCAAGGAAGATGTCCTGGCGCACCTGGGAAACCCCTTGATCGACGTGCGCTCCCCCGAGGAATACACGGGACAGCGCACCCACATGCCGGCCTACCCGGAAGAGGGCGCACTCCGTGGCGGCCACATCCCCACGGCCGCATCCATTCCGTGGGCCCGCGCAGCTGCAGAAGACGGAACCTACCGCAGCCGCGAAGAACTCGAAGCCCTGTACCTGGGTGAGGCCGGGCTCGCAGCCGGCGACGACGTCGTGGCCTACTGCCGGATCGGTGAGCGCTCAAGCCACACCTGGTTTGCGCTCAAGTACTTGCTGGGGTTCGATACTGTGCGCAACTACGACGGCTCCTGGACAGAGTGGGGCAACGCCGTACGCGTTCCCATCGTCAAGGGTGCAGAGCGCGGTTCCGTACCGGCAGCCTTCGCACGCAACTAGTCTTTGCGTGAATCCACCACTGTCCGGAGGACCCCGTAGTGTTGCGGCATACAGAGCGCAATCCCCGCGGTTGTGCGTAAGCTGGAAGAGATGAGTACGTACACTTTGCCTACCGCTCTGGCGGAAATCGTCGATGACTTCCAGGCACTGACGGAGCCTGACCGTCTGCAACTCCTGCTTGAGTTCTCCAGGGGTCTTCCGGAGCTTCCGGAGCGCTTGAAGGATCACCCTGAGTTGCTGGAGCAGGTTGTGGAATGCCAGTCTCCGCTGTTCCTGACGATCGAGTCTGAGAAGGATCCTGCCGGTGCCCCTAAGTACCGGCTCTTCTTCAAGGCTCCCCAGGAGGCGCCGACCACCCGCGGCTTCGCCGGCGTCCTGCACGAGGGCCTCGACGGTCTCACCGCCGAAGAGATCCTTGCTGTTCCGGACGACATGCCCGAACTGTTGGGCCTGACACGTGCCATCACTCCCCTGCGTATGCGGGGAATGACTGCCATGCTCGGCCGCATCAAGCGCAAAGTTGCAGCCGCCAGCCGGCTGGAGCACTGAGTCCGCCAGAGCACTGAAAGGCGTCACCACACGGTATGGCCAAGAAGATGGCTTCACAGGGAACGCCGGCAACTGCAGCTCTTGCTGCGGCCGGCGTTCCTTTTGTGCTTCACCCGTACTCCCATGATCCAGCCGCGGCCAGTTATGGCATGGAAGCAGCAGAGGTCCTGGGCATCGAACCGGAGAGGGTCTTCAAGACACTCATGGTGGAGGTCGAAGGCAAACTGGCGGTAGCCGTTGTCCCCGTGTCAGGCAACCTGGACCTGAAATCGGTTGCTGCAGCCATGGGAGCCAAGAAAGCGGCCATGGCCGACCCCAAGGCCGCTGAGCGCCGCACCGGTTATGTACTGGGAGGTATATCTCCTCTTGGGCAGCGGCTGCCCTCCCCCACGGTCCTGGACGAATCAGCCCTGGGCTTTGCCGCCATCCTGGTATCCGGGGGCCGTCGCGGGCTGGACATCGAACTTGCTCCGGCAGACCTGATCCGGCTGACCAAGGCCGCCGTTGCGGTCATCGGGACCTCCCGACCAGCCAAAGGCTGACACCAGGCGCCGACCCTAGCCGTTGAGCCCTTACCCGCCAGCCGGCCGGGGCCTGCCAGCAGGGCCCGCACCATCCAGCGTCCCTTCAGCCGCGGCCTGTCCAGGATTGTTCCGGGGAGCCAACTGTCGCTGCAGCCACGCATGCGCCACGCGTTCCCACCGTTCCGGGTCCACGTTCCATTCCTTGGTGTGCCGCGCGCCGCTGAAGGGTTCAAAGGTCACCATCTCCGGGTTCTTCTCGGCGAGGCTGGCGGACGGCCCGAACGGAACGTAGTCGTCGTCAACACTGTGGATTATCAGCGTGGGCGTTCGCAGTTCAATGGCGCGGGCTTCCCAATCCATGGCCTTGAGGTCAACTGGGGCCGCGAGGCCGGTCAGTCTGCGCCCCAGCGGGTGACCGAGCATCAACTGCCCATACCGCCCCACAGTGTAGGGAATCCTGTTCATTTGGGCATGGTGTGCCATGACATTGACCCAGTTGATCACTGGAGCATCCAGCACCAGGGCCCGGATAAGGTGGCGGTGCCTGGAGAGATCGGCGGTCTGAAGGCTGATCGCCCCGCCCATGGACCACCCGAAGAGCACGATCTCCTCCGCCCCATGCTCCAAGGCGTAGTCGATGGCAGCCTCCACGTCCCGCCATTCAGTGGATCCCAGGCCGTAGCGCCCGTCAAGGGCCGAAGGGGCGAGGCCGTCGTTGCGGTAGGAGATGAGCAGGCTGTCCAGTCCCAGGCTCCGCGCCATACGAACAGCCCGGAGGCCCTCGAGCCGTGTGGCGCCACGTCCGTGCACCATGATCGCCCAGACCGGAGCTGGAGCGGAAGCATCGGCGCGGACCAACCACGCCGGCGCCAGCCCGCCGTCGACCTCTATCTCCACATCCTCGGCCGCAAGGCCGATCGATGCCGGGTCCGGGTAGGTGGCTCCGCTCCACCAGCCACGGCGGGCCTCTGCCAGATTGCCGCTGTAGACCTCTTCAACCTCGCGGAGGACCGTCTGCTCTGCCGGAGAATAGGACACGATCCGGCCAATCCGCGCGTGTCCGTGGCCGCCGGCGAAGAACAGGCTGAACACGCCGTCTATGGTGGCGTCCGGGGTAGCGGCGAGGATGACCTGCGGCCCCTTGTCTCCCCGGATGACGGCGAGGACCTCCTGGTCCTGGTGACGGGCTGCCGGGGTGATGACGCGGCGGGCAAAGTAGACGGCGAGCGCAGAGGACCCGGCGCCCAGCAGACCGGCGAGGGTGCCGCCGGCGAGGAAACCGCCAATGGCCCATTTGGTGCGGAGGGACATTTTGTTCTCTGCAGCGTCGCTCGCTGTCCGGTTTGTCGATGCCATGCTTCCATTGTTGCTGCTCCTTGGCGTTGCCAGGTGCAGGTGCGGAGCGCGCGGCGCACCTGTGCCCGTAATCGGCGCCAAAGCCTGCGGACTCCGGTTAGGCAGGACTACGCTGTAGCCATGAGTGATCCCATAGTCATCCTGACTGAAGAGCCCCTTGGCCCCGACGACCGCGTCAACATCGCAAAACTGGTGGACGGCGGCGACGCACCCCTTGTTGTCCTGGTACCCGCCAATACCGAGCGACATCTCCTGGTGGACTTCCTGGAAAATCTTTCGTTGCTCGATATTGCCAAGGCGTTCCGCGAACTGACAGCGCAGTCGCCGGATCCAGAGGAGGAGCGTGCTGAAGCGTCGGAGACGCTCGCTGCCTCCTTGGCGGCGTTGGCCGGCTTGGGTGGCGGCGTCACGGGTGAAGTCGTCGACGGCGGTGCTGTGGCCGGCTTGGTCGCCAAGGTGCGCGCACTCGATGCCGCCCAGGCCGTGGTGGTCACGCGCCCCCATGCCATCGCTGATACGTTCCACACCGACTGGGCCAACAAAGCCCAGGATCAATTGGGACTTCCGGTACTCCACCTGTACGCGGGTTCGGGATTTATCGGCGACTCGTGAGCGTTGCACAAGACATGAACACTCCCGAGAACACCAGCAAGACAACTTCTGCGCCTGAGGAGAAGAGCGATGCCCAGTGGCGCGAGGAGTTGACCCCCGAGGAATACCGCGTTCTCCGGCAGGCGGGAACCGAGCGGCCGTACACCGGCGAGTACTGGGACATCCACACGGAGGGCGTCTATCAGTGCCGTGCTTGTGGCAGCCAGTTGTTTACCAGCAAGGAGAAGTTCGATTCCCACTGCGGTTGGCCGTCGTTCTGGGCTCCCCTGGCTGAAGGCACGGTCCGCTATCTTCATGACCGCACCATGGGGATGGAGCGGGTGGAGGTCCGTTGCGCCAACTGTGATTCGCATTTGGGGCACGTCTTCGAGGGCGAGGGCTACGGCACGCCCACGGATCAGCGGTTCTGCATCAACTCTGTTTCGCTTCGGCTGATAAAGCCGGACGAGAGCTGACAGGGTCCGGACGGGCCGGCCCTTGGCATGGTCCGTCCGGAGATGCTCTCCGGCAGAAGCGAGGGGCGCTGGACCTTGACCAGTGCAGGAACACCCAATGGGCAAGAGTTACTTATGCTCAGGTCTTTTTACGATTAGCAACGCTGTGCGCTTGCTACGCTCGGCCCAGAAGCAATCACTACTTCGGAAAGGGCCCAGCTCCATGACAACAACCGCCACCTCCACCCTCCCGCGCGTCACCGCCGACAACGCAGAGTGGACATCGCTGAAGGCCGCTGCCACAGCACTCCAAGCACACCAGGAACAGGACGGTTCCATCGCCGATCCTTCTGCCCACGGCGAGGCAGCAGCGCTCGTAGCAACGATCTGCGAAGCCACCTCAGCTTTGGCTCCGCTGTTCCCCCACGACGCCCGGTACCTGGAGTTGCTGGTGGAGGACTTCGGCCGGTGGGTACAGGGCGGCTTCGGCGTACCGGACTTCCTGGATTCACTGCAGGCGTTCCAGCCCCAGGAACTTCGCGTTGACGGCCTCCAACACCTGGTGGTCTTCCCCATGTACACGCAGAACGGCAGCACCAACAGGCTGGTCGAAGCGGTGTTGATCGAGGTCATCTGGCCGGAGTTCATCGGCGGCCTGGAAGCAGGCGAGTACTCCAACAAGCTCTTCGTCCCCATCCGGTTCATCGATTTCACTCCCGGGTACGACACCAACTCCGCGGTGCTCTTCCCCGAAACCGTTGCAGTGCGCGAAACCCCCACCTTCACCTGGGGCGCCATCTTCGCCGACCGCGAAGCCGCGCGCTTCCGCCGCGTCCTCAAGGCAGCAGCAGCAACCACGTCCTTGGAGCTTCCCGCGGATGCAGCCCAGTTGATCGAGGACCAGGAACTCACCCAGCGCACGTTCGTCATGTGGGACCTCATCCACGACCGCACCCACATGCGGGGCGATCTGCCTTTTGATCCGTTCATGATCAAGCAGCGGATGCCGTTCTTCCTCTACTCGCTGGAAGAGTTGCGCTGCGATTTGACCGCGTTCCGCGAGTCCGTCCTCATCGAAAAGGATGAGAACGCAGATCCAGACGCACGCAAGCACGCGAAACTCGTTCAGTACGCCGTGATCTTTGACCGGATCTTCCGCTTCGCGATCACCGGCAGCCGCGTCCGCAACTATGACGGACTCGGCGGTCAACTCCTGTTCGCGTGGATGCACCAGCATCACGTCCTTCACTGGACGGACAGCAAGCTCTCCATTGACTGGGAGGATGCCGCTGCAGTAGTGGTTGAACTCGGAGCCAGGATCGAAGAACTCTACTGGCGCTCCATCGACCGCCCAAAGGCCGCCCACTGGCTGGCCGCATACGAGCTCATTTCCGGCACGGTAACTGCCCACCCGGCGTCGGTGTGGGCCAAGGGTCCGGATGCCTTGCCGTTGGACGGCCCTCCCCGCGGGCTCACCGACCAAGTCCTTGACGACGAGTTCCCGCTGTCCATGTTCTACGAAGCACTGGAGAAGAAAATGCGCCCCGTGATCGAATCCACCACAGGCATCACCGGCGCGACGGCCGCCTGATGCCCCCTCTGAACATCCTTGTGACCGGCGGTAGCAGCGCGTCCGGCATAGCTGCGGCGCGGGCATTGGGGGCCGCCGGTCACCGGGTTTTCACTGTGGGGTCGGACGACGTTCGGATCAAGGCCGCGGCGAATGAGGCCGGCAACAAAGTGACACCCGTGGTGTGCGATCTCGCTTCGTATGATGCGGTTCGCGACCTCGCGGACGGGCTCTCCGGCCACGGCGTTGAAAAAGTGGACGGAGTCATCCATTTGGTGGGTGGCTGGCGCGGCGCGAAGGGCATTGAAGACCAAACCGATGAGGATTGGGATGCCATGGAACGGGGCGCGATCACTACCCTGCGCAACGTCTCCCGCGTGTTCTACAGCCAGCTCGAGGCATCCCCGCACGGCCGGCTCGCGATGATCTCCTCCACTACCGCGTCAGTCCCCACTGCCGCTGCCGCCAGTTACGCCGCGGCAAAGGCTGCCGCTGAAGCCTGGACCCTGGCAGTGGCTGATGGGTTCCGCCGTGCACAGGCCGACAGCCCGCCGGACCATCAGCAGCAGTCAGAAGCCCAACACAGCGCAGCCGTCATCTTCGTGGTCAAAGCCCTGGTGGATTCTGCCATGCGTGCCGCGCATCCGGACAGGAGGTTCCCCGGCTACACGGACGTCGAGGACCTGGCGGCCGCCGTCGTCGGCCTGTTCGAGGAACCGGCTGCAAACCTCAACGGCCAGCGCATCCTGCTGGCCAAATAGACTTGAAAGCGTGAATGAACAAGTGACGAGCACAACAGAGGCCATCCACCGCGCCAACAGCGCCGACGGAATGGTCGGGCACAGCCAACTCCATGACCCATCGGTTCGTGGATTTGCCTCCGACAACTACTCCGGCGTGCACCCGCAGATCCTCGCCGCACTGGCAACCGCCAATGGCGGGCATCAGGTCTCCTACGGCGAAGATGTGTACACCGCACGGCTGCAGGAGGTGCTGGAGCAGCAGTTCGGCCCGGGCATCGAGACTTTCCCGGTTTTCAACGGCACCGGCGCCAACGTCCTTGCCCTGCAATCCCTCCTTCCCCGGTGGGGAGCGGTGATCTGCGCCTCCACAGCACACATCAACATGGATGAGAATGGTGCACCCGAGCGGGTGGGCGGGATCAAGCTCCTTCAGGTTCCCACCGAGGACGGCAAGCTCACCCCGGAGCTCATTGATCGTGAAGCGTGGGGCTGGGGCGATGAGCACCGCGCCCAGCCGCTGGTTGTCTCCATCACCCAAACCACTGAACTCGGTACCTGCTATACACCGGATGAAGTGCGGGCCATCGCCGACCACGCCCATTCCAAGGGCATGAAGCTTCACATGGACGGCGCAAGGCTGGCGAACGCCGCCGCTCACCTGGACGTCCCACTCCGCGCCTTTACCCGCGACGCCGGCGTGGACATCCTGTCCTTCGGCGGCACCAAGAACGGGCTTCTTTTTGGCGAGGTCGTGGTGGCGCTGAACCCGGAGGCCGCCGATGGCCTGAAATTCCTTCGCAAGATGAACATGCAGCTCGCCTCGAAGATGCGCTTCATTTCAGCCCAGTTCATTGCCCTGCTGGAGGATGGCCTGTGGTTGCGTTCCGCCGCCCACGCCAATGCCATGGCCGCCCGCCTGCGGACGGCCGTTGAAGCGATCGACGGCGTGGAGCCCACCCAGGCGACGCAGTCCAACGGGGTCTTTGCCATCCTCCCGGCCGGTGTAGCTGACCGCCTGCGCAAGTCCTTCGCCTTCTACGATTGGGACGCCGCCAGGGGCGAGGTCCGGTGGATGTGCTCCTTTGACACCACAGAGGAAGACATCGACGCCTTCGTTGCGGCCATCGAGCGGGAGCTGGCCTCCCTGTAACCGCCGCGCATCCGGGGCGGCGAGCCTGCTGGGATTCGCCGCCCCGGAAGCATAACCTGCGAGGGTGAACGCCCTCGCACAGGTTCCCTCGGACTTTCTCGTCGCCTTGGGAACACTACGAAAAGCCCAATGCCGCAGTGAATTGCGGCTGGATGAGATCCCTGCGCCCGCCCGGCTGGCCCCGTACGCGGTGGCTTTGGGTGCGGAAGTTTTCAGCCCCACTGCGGCTACGCGTCGCGTACCCGTTCACGGGCCGGCGGCCAAGGCCTTCGCAGCGAGCCAGGCGAACACGCCGGCGAGCGAGGACGACGACGAACTGGCCACTGGCCGTTTCATCCTCCTCTACGATCCGGATGGTTCACCGGTGTGGGAAGGTGAGTTCCGGATTGTCACCTACATCCGGGCCCAAATGGACGCAGAGATGGGCAACGACTCCATGCTTGGCTCAGTCGCTTGGACTTGGTTGGTGGACGCCTTGGAGAACCATTCAGCCCCGTATCGCGCGGCGGGCGGCACCGCAACAAGGATCCTCTCCGAGAGCTTCGGCACACTGTCCGAACGCCCGGACACCATAGATATTGAACTTCGCGCTTCCTGGACTCCAGCCAGCGCTGACGTCCAGGCGCACTTGGAGGCCTGGTCCGACATGGTCTGCACTTTCGCGGGGCTTCCTCCCCTTCCCCCGGGCGTTACTGGACTTCCCAACAGGAGGCTGAATTGACCACTGATGACACGTCGCCGAAGGCGGCCAATACACGGCCAGTACTGCGTCCCGGCGTGAACCCGGCGTGAATCGGTAAGCTTAAGCCACCATGACCCCTGAAAATCTGGATAAAACCACAGCCGGCGATCCGGTTGCTGATCCCACCACCCACATCAAGGTAGACGGCTTTGACAGCCACGTCCCCGAAGTCATCGATCTCGATACGCCACGCGAAGGCGTCCCCCTGGTCATCGATACTCCCGCCGGACTTGAGCGCTGCGCCGCCGCCATCGCCGCTGGAACAGGACCCGCCGGGGTGGACGCAGAGCGCGCCTCCGGCTTCCGTTACGGCCAACGCGCCTTCCTGGTGCAGATCCGCCGCGAGGGAGCGGGAACCTGGCTGATCGACCCCGAACCTTTCGACAACCTGGACATCATCAACGAGGCGCTCCGGGGCGTCGAATGGATCCTGCATGCAGCCACCCAGGACCTTCCCTGCCTGTCCGAACTCGGCATGTGGCCGGACAAACTATTCGACACCGAACTTGCAGCACGCCTTGCCGGGCTTCCCAGGGTGGGCCTGGCAGCCGTCATCGAGCAACTTCTCGGATTCGGCCTGGCCAAGGAACACTCTGCAGCCGACTGGTCCACCCGCCCACTGCCCGAGCCCTGGCTCCGGTACGCAGCGCTCGACGTCGAAGTTCTTGCGGAATTGCGTGAAGAGCTCATCGAACTGCTGGAGGCCGACGGCAAGCTGGAGTATGCCAAGCAGGAATTCGCCGGCATCCTTGCCGCCGGTATTTCCCCGCCCCGGGTGGATCCTTGGCGGAAGACGTCCGGTCTGCACCAGATCCGGGACCGCCGTCAATTGGCGGCAGTCCGCGAACTCTGGGAGGAGCGCGATCAGCTGGCACGTAAACGCGATGTGGCGCCGGGGCGCCTGATTCCCGATTCGGCCCTGGTGGCAGCCGCGAAAGCCATGCCCACCACTGTCCCCCAACTCCTGGCCACCAAGGGTTTCCATGGCCGCTCCGCCCAACGCGAGGCACCACGCTGGCTTCGATGCATCACCAGCGCCCGCACCCTGACCGATGTACCGCCCTTGCACCTGCCCACCAACGCTCCACCACCGCCGCGGGTGTGGGTGGACCGCGATCCTGAGGCTGCAGCACGCCTGGCGACGGCACGACCCGCCCTGCAGGCCAAGGCTGACGAACTCAACCTGCCGGTAGAGAACCTGCTGACACCGGACTTCCTGAGGCGCATTACCTGGCGGCCGCCGTCGGACGTTTCCCTGGAAGCGGTAGCTGCCGAATTGCGTGCGTTGGGCGCCCGCGAATGGCAGGTCTCCTTTGCCGCACCGATCCTCACGGAGGCATGCTTGAACCCCAAACCCCTTCCGGCCAAAGAATCCAAAGCGAAGGACAATCGGCAGCCCCAGGAAACCCAACAGTCAACGGACTCCGCCTGAGCCTGTCCAGACTGCCGGGCCCGTCACCCCGAACTCCGGTTCGCGGCGGCGGGCCTTTCGCGTCTCCAGGTTCATTCGGCAGGAGGTTGACACACCTTGCACCGTAAGTTACCGACGAGTAACATAGCGTTAATGCCAACCGGAGCACCCGCGATGCGGGCCGGCACCATGTCTCAACGAGGAGTTAATACATGAGTCCATCACGCAGTGCCCAGAGGAACGTCCGCGACGTCGTCTTCGTGGACGGAGTCCGCACCCCCTTCGGCAAGGCCGGCGACAAGGGAATTTACGCGGGTACCAGGGCCGATGACCTCGTGGTGAAGTGCATCCGCGAACTGATGCGGCGCAACCCGTCGCTGCCTGCGGACCGAGTGGACGAGGTGGCTATTGCCGCCACCACCCAGACCGGCGACCAAGGCCTCACCATCGGGCGCACCGCCGCATTGTTGGCCGGACTCCCCCGCACCGTTCCCGGCTTCGCCATCGACCGCATGTGCGCAGGTGCCATGACGGCGGTAACCACGACGGCGAGCGGCATCGGGTTCGGCGCCTACGACGTCGTCATTGCAGGCGGAGTGGAACACATGGGCAACCACCCCATGGGCGCCGGAGCCGACCCCAATCCGCGGTTCATGTCCGAGCGGCTGGTGGACCCGGCTGCCCTGAACATGGGCAACACGGCCGAAAACCTGCACGACCGCTTCCCTGCCATCACCAAGGACCGCACGGACGCCTACGCAGCGGCTTCACAAGCCAAGCTCGCCGCCGCGTACTCCAACGAGCAAATCCAGCACGACCTCGTCCCCGTGGCCACCATGAAGCCGGGCCAGGGCTGGGCGCTCCACACCACGGACGAACCCCCGCGCCCCGGAACCACGGTGGCCGACCTTGCCGAACTGCGGACCCCTTTCCGGGCCCATGGCCGCGTCACTGCCGGCAATGCCGCAGGACTCAATGACGGCGCCACGGCTGCCGTGCTCGCCTCTGCTGACGCTGCGGAGGAACTGGGCCTGTCAGTCAAGATGCGCCTCGTCTCCTACGCCTTCGCCGGCGTCGAACCGGAAGTGATGGGCATCGGTCCCGTTCCGGCAACGGAAAAGGCGCTCAAGAACGCCGGACTGGGAATCGAGGACATAGGGCTCTTTGAGATCAATGAGGCTTTTGCTGTCCAGGTATTGAGCTTCCTGGACCACTTCGGCATCGCGGACGACGACTCCCGCGTCAACCGCTACGGCGGGGCGATCGCCGTCGGACATCCGCTTGCTTCCTCCGGCGTCCGGCTGATGAACCAGCTGGCCCGGCAATTCGAGGAAGATCCCACCGTGCGTTACGGCATCACCACTATGTGCATCGGCCTTGGCATGGGTGCCACAGTGATCTGGGAGAACCCGCACCACGCCCACTACGCTTCCTCCACCGCTGACACCGCCACCACCGAAGGAGCCGCCGCATGAGCGCCGCCGAATTCCAGAAGCTCGCCGCCCTTTTCCCTGACGAAGTGGTCACCCACTCCTACGTGCAGGATATTCAGCTGCCGGGTGGCGCAGGAACCTTCGCGCTGATCACCCTGGACAATGGCTTGGACCACTCCAAGCCCACCACGCTGGGCCCCAACACGCTAGTTGAATTGGGCGGCGTCCTGGACCACCTCAAGGAACGCGCTTCACGGGGTGAAATCGAGGGCGTCGGTGTCACAGGCAAGCCGTACTTCCTGGTGGCCGGCGCCGACCTCTCGGCCGTGAAAACGCTCAAAGAGCGCGAGCACGGGCTTTGGATGGCACAGCTTGGCCACGCCGTGTACAGCACCCTGGCAAACCTGGGCGTGCCAAGCTTCGCCTTCATCAACGGCCTTGCCCTGGGCGGCGGACTCGAAATCGCCCTGCAGTCCACGTACCGCACCGTCTCCACAGGTGCCGGTGCCTTGGCCCTGCCCGAAGCGTTCATCGGCCTCGTGCCGGGGTGGGGCGGCGTCTATATCCTGCCGCGCCTCATCGGCCCCGAGAACGCCGTCAAGGTGATGATCGAGAATCCCCTCAGCAACAACCGGACACTCACTGGACCGCAAGCATTCGAGCTGGGAGTGGCCGATGCCATCTTCGAGCCGGCCGACTTCGTGGAACAGTCGCTCGCCTGGGCAGCACGGGTCATTTCCGGCGATGTCACGCCTGAGCGGAAGAACTCCGTAGATGCCGCGGACGACGCAGTCGCTGGGCGTTGGGCGTCGGCAGTCTCCGCTGGACGGGCTTTTGTGGAGTCCAAGACCTCCAACGCCTCCCCTGCCCCGGCAAAGGTCCTGGACGTCATGGAGGCCAACCGCACCATGACACAGTCGGAATCGGCAGAACTCGAGTGTGAGACCCTCGCAGGGCTCATGCAAACCGACGAGTTCCGCTCCACCGTGTACGCCTTCCTTGACCTCGTCCAGAAGCGCTCAAAGCGTCCTGCGGGTGCCCCTGACCGCAAGCTGGCCCGCCCGGTCACCAAGATCGGTGTGGTTGGCGCAGGGCTCATGGCAAGCCAGTTGGCCTTGCTCTTCGCCCGGCAATTGAAAGTCCCCGTCGTCATGACCGACATCGATCAGGCACGGGTAGACAAGGGCGTCGCCTACGTCCATGCCGAGGTGGACAAGATGTTGGCGAAGAAGCGGATCAAGCCCGACGCCGCCAACAGGACCAAAGCGCTAATCACAGGCTCCGTCTCCAAAGAAGCCTTCGCCGACGCCGACTTCGTCATCGAGGCAGTTTTCGAAGAACTGCACATCAAGAAGCAAGTCTTCGCAGAGGTTGAAGCGATCGTTTCTCCCGAATGCATCCTGGCCACCAACACGTCGTCACTCTCCGTCACTGCCATGGCCGAGGACCTGTTGCACCCGGAACGCCTGGTGGGCTTCCACTTCTTCAACCCGGTTGCTGTCATGCCGCTGCTGGAGATAGTCCGGGCACCCAAAACGGACGACGCCGTACTGGCCACTGCGTTCGAACTCGCCAAGGGTCTCAAGAAGACCGCCGTGCTGGTCAAGGATGCCGCTGCCTTTGTGGTCAACCGCATCCTGCTCCGCCTCATGGGTGAAGTCATCGCAGCGTTCGACGAAGGAACACCTGCCGACGTCGCTGACAGTGCCCTGCGTCCCATGGGGCTGCCAATGTCACCGTTTACCCTGGCGTCCATGGTGGGCCTGCCGGTCGCCCAGCACGTGCAGGAGTCCCTGCACACAGCGTTCGGCGACAGGTTCCCCGTCTCGCAGAACCTGCAGAAGCTCATCGACAACGGAGTAAAATCCCTGTGGGTCCCAAGCCCCGATGGAACGCCTGTCATCCCGGCTGAGACCTTGGCCATCATGTCCTTCGGCGACACCCCGTCCACCAGTGCCGAAGTCCTTCGACGCACGCAGGATGCCCTGGCGGAGGAAATCGGGCTCATGCTCGCCGAGGGCGTCGTCGCCGGACCGGAAGACATCGACCTATGCGTCATCATGGGCGCCGGCTGGCCGATGTTCCTCGGAGGCATCACTCCGTACCTGGATCGTGTGGGCGCTTCGGAGCGGGTCAACGGCAAGAGGTTCCTGGCACCGGGGATCGCCTCGGCACCTGCCTGACCCGTCCCTCTTTCACCTCCCGCGGGCTAAACCGGAGCGCTCTCTCACCAAGGTGAGAGAGCGCTCCGGTTTAAGGGCTGTTATGTGAGAGACGGCTAGAAGAGGGCAACCTTGGGTGCTTGCGGGAAGATCTCATCCAGTTCGGCCCGGTCATCCAGTGTGGGAACCCAGCAAACGGCTTCGGCGTTCTGGCGGATCTGCTCCGGACGGGTGGCACCTGCGATGACGCTGCCGACGCCGGGCTGCGCGGCAAGCCAGGAGAAGGCCAGCTGCAATTCAGTGATGTCCCGCTCCTTGGCGAACTGGCCAAAGCGACCCAGCTGATCCCAGTCGGCGTCATGCACCAGGTTGGTGCGTGTGTGGCTCAGGCGGGTACCCTCCGGCGCTTTGCCGGCAGAGTACTTTCCGGTGAGCAGCCCGTTGGCAAGCGGAAAGTACGGGAGCACACCCAAGGAGAAAGCCCCGGCGGCAGGCAGGACTTCGAGTTCAGCACGGCGATCCAGCAGGTTGTAATGATTTTGCGTCGAGATGAAGCGTGCACCCCCCAGTTGGCGACCGACGTACTCCGCTTCGGCGATCTGCCAGCCCGCAAAATTCGAATGTCCGATGTAGCGGACCTTGCCACTTGCCACCAAATCATCCAACGCGGAGAGCGTCTCTTCGATGGGTGTCAGGGGATCAGGAGTGTGGAACTGGTAGAGATCGATCCACTCGGTATCCAGTCGGCGGAGCGATGCTTCGACGGCCTTCACGATGTAGCGGCGCGAACCACGGGCTCCGAAATCGTTCCCGTTGACACCCTTCATGTCCATGCCGAACTTGGTGCCAATGACGACGTCGTCACGCCGGCCTTTGAGCGCCTTGCCCAGCATGGCCTCGCTCAGGCCCGGCTCGCGTCCGTAGACATCGGCAACGTCAAAGAAGGTCACTCCGGCATCAAGCGCAGCCTGGACAACGGCGTCCGTGCCCTCCTGGGACTCGGTGGGTGTATTGGCGCGCCCTAGATTGTTGCAGCCCAGCCCAACGGCTGAGACGGTCAATCCGGAATGGCCAAGGCGTCGGTATTCAGTCATGAAATCAGCCTAGCCGCCGCTGTAGGAGATTCCCGATTCCTCCATGGCGTCCTCAAGCTGGGCGATGGCCACCGGTCCCATGCCGTGGAGCTTGGAGATTTTTACCTCTCCGAATTCCGCCAACTGCTCCAGGGTCTCAATTCCCTCGTGCGCCAAAGCCCGTCTCGCCGGTGCCGCGAGCCCCTTGGGCAGGGGTGTATGTCCGGGCCAGTTGCTCTTGGACGCCATGGAAGTCCCTCCTTGGTGCGTTGGGGTGCTACTTAGAGAGTAAAGCCCACGCCCTGCTTGGGCGAGTGCTTCACCCGGAAGGCGTCGGGCTCGCTGTGGGGCGCCGCGGCGATGGTGAGCTTGGTAAAGTCCAGGTCCTCACCACGAACACAGATCTTGATGGCGTTCACGGCCTTGTTGACGTCCGGGCAGAGGCAGAAGATGTTCAGGTGGCCGTTCCCAATTTCGGACCGGTCCACGACGCCCAATCCACGCCATGCCAGTTCGCCTGTCAGTGCGGCCTTGGCCTTCCGTTCAAGATGACGGTCCCGCTCGGTGCCATCCGTGGTCTTGAGGGCAATCTGGGCAACAACCCAGAACTGCCCGGACTCGGGAATCTCCGCGTATCCGTCTTCCTCGCACTGCGCAGCGAAGGCCGACATCAAACCCTCCACCGAGGATTCGTCCTCCACGCCGGTTTCGTCGGTTTTGCTCTGATGACCCACAACGCCGTGATTGATCACGAATTGCTGGTCCTCGTCGTCGTACCAGGCTTCCCGGAAGTGCAGAACTCCCTCAACGTCCCGCTTGTACGTACGAATAATGCCGCTCATGCCCGTCCTTTCCTGAACCATTCGGCGCTGGTGCTGGCACCAGCGACATCGAACGGTTCTTTCATGGCCGCTACAGCCTCCAAAAGGGCTGCGCATTCCATGCGCATAGCGGCCACTGTTTCGTCCGGATAGCCCATGGCCACCCGGTGCTGCTCAAACTCGTCTTCATCGTCAACAAACACACCGTGCAGGGTGGAGCGGATCACGTCCAGGTCCATGTCGATCATATGGAACTCCGTGACACCGGGCCTGATGGTGTTCCAACTGTGGGCCGTGGCGAGGTCAACGTAGATCCGGAAGTCGCCCGGGTACGTATCGTCGTAGAAGGTCGCCACGAACTCACCGGTCCTCGGGACCAGCAGGACAGCGTCCGAAGCCGTGTAGAAGGCTGCCCCGGGACGGGAACAGAACTCCCCCGCGCCCTGGAAAATCCACCAGCCGTGAATGTCTTCGCCAAGATACCTGCCAGGCACCACCCAGTGGGCTTTGCCGTTCCATTTCCTGTTCCTCGACACCACGAGGTCGCCGGGCTGCAGTGCGCCCGGTCCGCGGTTGTCCATCACAACGTGGGCAGACTGCCGGTGGTGGGGTGTTCCTGGCCAGGCAGGGGCCTCGCGAAGGGGACCTTGGTCCCCAAAACCTGGGCTACGACGTCGTGCGTTATCTTCTGGGCGGTGAGTCCAACGCGCTCCAGGACCTGGCTCCGGGTGCCGTGGACGAGGAACTCCACCGGCAAACCGACTTCATTAAGGGCCGTGTCCACCCCCGCAGCACGCATTTCCTGCCGGATGCGGGAGCCAACGCCACCAGCGCGCACGCCGTCTTCAATGCAGATGACCAGGCGATGGCGGGCAGCGAGGGCAATGATCGATTTACGGACCGGAAGGACCCAACGGGGGTCCACCACCGTGGAACTGATGCCTTGGGCGCCCAGTCGGCCGGCTACATCCAGCGCAAGCTCAGACATGGCCCCCACGCTGACAATGAGGACATCGTTTTCGGTCGAACCATCGGGTCGGCGGGCGAGGATGTCAACGCCGTCGTGAAGTCGTTCAATCGCTTCAACCTCGGAACCAACGCTGCCCTTCGAGAACCGCACCACCGTGGGGGCATCGTCAATCGCGACAGCCTCCCTCAGTTCTTCGCGGAGCCTGGTGGCATCGCGGGGCGCCGCCAAATGGAGTCCCGGCACGATCTGGACCATGGCCATGTCCCACATGCCGTGGTGGCTGGGGCCGTCCGGGCCGGTGACTCCGGCCCGGTCCAGGACAATCGTGACGCCGGCCTTATGCAGGGCAACATCCATGAGGAGCTGGTCAAAGGCCCGGTTGAGGAAGGTGGCATACACCGCCACCACGGGATGAAGGCCGCCGAAGGCCATGCCTGCAGCCGACGTGAGGGCGTGCTGCTCAGCGATGCCGACGTCGATGACGCGTTCCGGGTGCCTCTCGGCAAACTTGTGCAGGCCCACCGGAATCAGCATGGCGCCTGTAATGCCCACGATGTCCTCGCGTTCATCGGCAATGTCCGCGATCTCCTCAGCGAACACCGAGGTCCATGACCTGGCGCCGGGCATCTCCGTGGACTCGCCCGTTTCGGGGTCGATGATTCCCACGGCGTGGAATTGGTCTGCCTCGTTGGCCAAGGCCGGAGCGTAGCCGTGGCCCTTCTCGGTCATGGCGTGGACGATCACCGGACCTCCGTAGGCCTTGGCGGTGTTCAGCGCATTTTCCATGGCCTGAAGGCTGTGCCCGTCCACCGGACCGATGTACTTCATGCCCAGGTCCTCGAACATGCCCTGGGGGGCCCACCAATCCTTGATGCCCTTCTTCATGGCGTGCAGGCTCTTGTAAGTGAACTGCCCGGCGGGTCCGCCGTTCTGGAGCTTCTTCTTCCACCAGTCCAGCATCCGCTCATACGCCGGGGTGGTGCGCAGGGAGTCGATGGTGGGGCGCAGCGAAGCGAGGTAGTCGGCAAAGCCGCCTACAGTGGGTGCGTAGGAACGGCCGTTGTCATTGACCACAATGACCACACGGCGACGTTTGTCAGCGGCGATGTTGTTGATGGCTTCCCACGTCATGCCACCGGTGAGTGCGCCATCTCCCACAACGGCGACGACGAACCGGTCACCTTCGCCGGTGAGTTGGCGGGCCCGTGAAATGCCGTCGGCCCAGGACAGGGAAGACGAGGCATGGGAGCTCTCCACAATGTCATGCTCTGATTCAGCGCGCTCTGGATATCCGGAGAGTCCACCCTGCTGGCGGAGGGTGCTGAAATCCTGACGGCCGGTAAGCAGCTTGTGCACATAGGACTGATGCCCGGTATCGAAGACAATACTGTCCCGCGGGGACTCAAAAATCCGGTGGACGGCCAAGGTGAGTTCAACGACGCCAAGGTTGGGGCCCAGGTGTCCACCTGTCGCAGCTACGTTGGTGATCAGGAATTCCCTGATTTCGCCGGCCAGTTGTTCCAGCTCGGTGCCGGACAGTTTGGCCAGGTCCTGTGGATCCTTGACGGCTTCCAAAAGTCCCAACGGCCCTCCTTAGGGTGAATGACGTGCTTGTTAACTTTAGCGCGTGCCCGGGACCCGCGTGTTTCCCCACGCTGGCGCACTGCGTGGCATCGATACCGGGACGGCAACAGCCCCGGCTGGTCAGGCGACCGGCCGGGGCTGTCTTGCGTCGGATTCAGCTGGAAAGCAGCTGGACCTACTTTGCGGTGATTTGGCGCAGAACGTACTGCAGGATGCCACCGTTGCGGTAGTAGTCCGCTTCACCCGGGGTATCGATACGCAGGACTGCGTCGAAGGACTTGCTGGTGCCGTCCTCAGCCGTGGCTGTGACCTTCAGCGTCTTCGGGGTTGTGCCGTTGTTCAGCTCGGTCACACCCTCCACTGCGAAGGTTTCCGTACCGGTCAGGCCCAACGTTGCTGCGGACTCGCCAGCCGGGTACTGCAGCGGAAGAACGCCCATGCCGATCAGGTTGGAGCGGTGGATGCGCTCATAGCTTTCAGCGACGACGGCCTTGACGCCGAGGAGCGCCGTGCCCTTTGCTGCCCAGTCACGAGATGAACCGGAGCCGTATTCCTTGCCTGCCAGGACCACCAGCGGCGTTCCCGCAGCCTGGTAGTTCTGAGCGGCATCGTAAACGTAGGCCTGCGGTGCATCTTCCTGGCTGAAGTCGCGGGTGAAGCCACCCTCAACGCCGTCCAAGAGCTGGTTCTTGATGCGGATGTTGGCGAAGGTACCGCGGATCATGACTTCGTGGTTGCCACGGCGTGAACCGTAGGAGTTGAAGTCCTTGCGCTCCACACCGTTGGCCAGGAGGTACTGGCCTGCCGGAGTGTCCGACTTGAAGGAACCGGCCGGCGAGATGTGGTCCGTGGTGACGGAGTCGCCAAGCTTCAGGAGCACGCGGGCACCGGAAATATCCTGGACAGGATCCGGCTGGGCCTTCATGCCCTCGAAGTATGGGGGCTTCCGTACGTAGGTGGAATCCTCGGCCCAAGCGAAGGTGTCACCGGCGGGGGTGTCGAGTGCCTTCCAACGGTCGTCGCCGTCGAAAACGCCCTCGTAACCCTTGGCGAACATTGCCTCGTCGATGGAGGAGTCGATGACTTCCTGCACCTCGGTGGGGTTCGGCCAGATGTCCTTCAGGAAGACTTCGTTGCCTTCGGAGTCGGTGCCCAGGGCATCGGTTTCGAAGTCGAAGTCCATAGAACCGGCAAGTGCATAAGCGATGACCAGCGGCGGGGAGGCCAGGTAGTTCATCTTCACGTCCGGGTTGATGCGGCCTTCGAAGTTGCGGTTACCGGAGAGGACCGCCGTCACGGAGAGGTCGTTGGCCTGGATGGCCTCGGAGATTTCCGGCTCCAGCGGGCCGGAGTTGCCGATGCAGGTGGCGCAGCCGTAGCCCACAATGTAGAAGCCGAGCTTCTCCAGGTACGGGGTGAGGCCGGATTTCTCGTAGTAGTCCGTGACCACCTTGGAGCCGGGGGCTACAGAGGTCTTGACCCACGGCTTGGACGTCAAGCCCTTGTCCACGGCGTTGCGTGCCAGGAGGGCAGCAGCCAGCATGACGGACGGGTTGGACGTGTTGGTGCAGGATGTGATCGATGCGATCGACACTGCACCGTGGTCCAGCTCGAACTCGCGTCCGTCGGCGGTCTTGACGTGAACGGGCGAGGACGGGCGGCCGTGCGCACCATTGGCGGCGGACGCAACGCGTGCCGTCTCCGTGGTGTGCGAATCGGCGTGCGTGAAGGACGGCGAATCGGAAGCGGGGAAGGACTCATCCAGGGACTCGTCCACGCTGCCGTCTTCAATGGAGACATAGTTGTGGATGTCCTTACGGAACTGCTCCTTGGCATCCGTGAGCTCAATGCGGTCCTGGGGACGCTTGGGGCCGGAAATCGAAGGAACAACCGTGGACAGGTCGAGCTCGAGGAACTCGGAGAAGCGCAGTTCGCGTGAGGCGTCGTGCCACAGGCCCTGTTCCTTGCTGTATGCCTCCACAAGGGCGACATTCGCTTCGGAACGACCGGTCAGGCGCAGGTAGTCCAGGGTGACGTCATCGATGGGGAACATGGCAGCCGTGGAACCGAATTCCGGGCTCATGTTGCCGATGGTGGCGCGGTTGGCCAACGGCACGGCGGCAACGCCTTCACCGTAGAACTCGACGAACTTGCCGACAACACCGTGCTTGCGCAGCATTTCGGTGATGGTCAGGACGACGTCGGTGGCGGTAGCGCCGGCCGGGATGCTGCCCTTGAGCTTGAAGCCCACAACGCGCGGGATCAGCATGGAGACGGGCTGGCCGAGCATTGCTGCCTCGGCTTCGATGCCGCCAACGCCCCAACCCAGGATGCCCAGGCCGTTGACCATGGTGGTGTGCGAGTCAGTGCCCACACAGGTATCGGGGTAAGCGCGGAGAACGCCATCTACCTCGCGGGTCATGACGGTGCGTGCCAGGTACTCGATGTTGACCTGGTGGACGATGCCGGTTCCCGGGGGGACAACCTTGAAGTCGTCGAACGCGGTCTGGCCCCAGCGAAGGAACTGGTAGCGCTCACCATTGCGCTGGTATTCGATCTCCATGTTGCGCTCCAGTGCGCCGGAGTTACCGAAGGCGTCGATCTGGACGGAGTGGTCGATGACCATTTCTGCAGGTGCCAAGGGGTTGACGCGCTTGGGATCGCCGCCAAGTTCCTTGACAGCTTCGCGCATGGTGGCGAGGTCAACAACGCAGGGAACGCCGGTGAAGTCCTGCATAATGACGCGGGCCGGGGTGAACTGGATTTCCGTGTCGGGCTCCGCATTGGGATCCCAACCGGCCAGGGCGCGGACATGGTCCGCCGTTATATTGGCGCCATCCTCAGTCCGCAGGAGGTTTTCAAGCAATACCTTAAGGCTGAACGGAAGGCTGTCTGCGCCCTCTACGGAGTTCAACCGGAAAATTTCATAATCGGTGCCGGCTACATTCAGTACGCCTTTGGAACCGAAGCTGTCCACAGTGCTCATGGCAGGACTCCTCTCGCAACAGTTTCATCTTTGTCGCGTGGTTGGCCGCTAGCCAGTTAGGCGCACCTTACTTAGCCGGGCGGCATCTCTCGTGATCACCCCGGTCCGCGGTGATGATTCCTGCGAAGCGGGGTACTACGCCCATCGTAGTGGCATCCGTGCCAAGAGTGGCAGGCTGCCGACCAAACCCGGCGCCGCCCGCCGCACTCCGGCGGGCGGGCGACACTCCGGCTAGGCGGAAGGGACGATCAGGCCCACTGTTTCGAGGTGATGGGTATGGGGGTAGAGATCGAAGGCCCGCAGTGACTCGAGGCGCCAGCCTCCCTGATGGAAGTAACCCAGATCACGCGCAAAGGAAGCAGGATCGCAGGACACATAGGCGATTGCGCGGGGACCCGTGGCCATCAATTGCTTGATGACAGCCTTTCCGGCTCCCGCCCGCGGCGGATCCAGCACCAGGGAATCGAAGCTCCGCGCACTCTGGTGCAACACGCGTTCCACCCGCCCTTGGACAATTTCCACCTGCGGTTGCCCGTGCAGGTTCTTGCGGGCATCGCGGCTTGTGCCGGGGGCACCCTCCACTGAAAGCACCGAGCCAGTGACACCCACTGCATCGGCCAGCGGTGCCGTGAACAGCCCGGCACCGGCGTAGAGATCGGCAACTGCGGCGCCGGGCTGCAAGTGCCCGCCGCGCGAAAGATAGTCCGTCACAGCGCCCACCAGCGTTTCCGGTGCGTCTTTGTGGATCTGCCAGAAACCCTCGCCGGTGACCCGGTAATCATGGCCCGCCGCGGTCTCCTGCACCCAGGTCCTCCCCCGGAGCTGCAGGACCCCGCCCTTGCTGGGGTCGAAGCTGGCGACGGACACGTCATGCGGCAACTGAGACAAAATGCTGTGCACCCTCTTGGGGCTCGTCCCCTCCTCCGGCGCCAGTAGTATCAGGGGCCTGGAACCATTGGCCGGGACGGCAACCTCGACGCGGGCGATGCCCGAGAGGTCAAGGTCCCACAGCTTCAGGTCGTTCAGTCCGGGGAGCGCCAACGGCATCTCCTTGATGGGAAGCACCACGTCCGAGCGGTGGGCATGCATGCCCAACCGCCCCTTGGAGGTCACGGCAAAGCCGGCGCGTGTGCGCCAGCCGAGGCCGTCATCGTGATGGTCCCCCACGGCTTCCACCTCGGTGGCGAGGTCCAGTCCGGCCAGCCGCTTGAGTTGTTCGGCGAGCACCTCGGCTTTCAGGGCGCGCTGGTGCTCCAGCGAAATATGCCCGAGCTCGGCTCCGCCAACCGGCGGCCCGCCGCGGCGCCAGGAGGCCTGCGAATCCGCTGCCCTCCAGAAGTGCGGGACCCGGTGCGGCGAGGCTTCAAGGACTTCGACGACGTCGGCCCGCCAGAAGCGCGACGAGTCACCGGAGTCAGTCAACCGGATACGGACCTTCTCCCCCGGGATGGCGTGCCGGACGAAGATGACGCGGCCATCATGCCGCGCGACGAAGTGCCCTCCGTGCGCGATGGGACCAATGTCAACGACAAGTTCAGTACCGGACGCCCCCTGGTTGTCATTGACGGGGTGATCGGTGTGGGAGGAATTGCTGTGGGAGGTCATTTAGGTATCCTGCAGTGCCTTTGCTTCTTCGGAGGATTTCAGCTGCCACGGAACGCTGGCAACCATGACTCCAGGTTCAAAGTGGAGCCTCGTCTTGATTCTGAGTGCTGTCTGGTTATGGACCAGTTGTTCCCACCATTTGCCCACGACATATTCGGGGATGTAAACCACGATCAGGTCCCGCGGCGAGTCACGGCGCATGTTCTTGATGTAGTCCATGATGGGCGTCACGGTCTCGCGGTACGGGCTGGCCAGGACGGTCAGGGGCACCGGAATTTCCAGTTTCTCCCAATCCCGGACGGTGTGCTCGGTCTCCTCGGTGTTGATGTCTACGGTAATTGCATCAAGGCGTGAGGGCCTCGACGCCCTGGCATAGGCCAGCGCCCTCAGGACAGGCTTGCGGACGTGCGAGACAAGCAGCACCGCATGGACACGGGTGGGCAACGCCCGCGGGGACGAGTCCTCGTCCACGGCCAGTTCCCTGGCCACATTGTCATAGTGGGCACGGATGCTCCACATGATGAGGAAGAGGACAAACATCGCAAGCAAAGCGATCCAGGCACCTTGCTCGAACTTGGTGATCAACACGATCACCAAGACCAAGGCGGTCATGCCGAAGCCCAGCATGTTGATGGTGCGCGACTTGAAGATGCGGCGGCGGACAGCCTTGTCCCTGGCAAGCTTCAGCTCCCGGCCCCAGTGGCGGATCATCCCGAGCTGGCTGGCCGTGAACGAGATGAAGACGCCCACGATATAAAGCTGGATCAGCTTTGTGACATCGGCATTGAACGCAAGGATCAGCACCAGGGCGCCGGCCGCCAGAGCCAGGACGCCGTTGCTGAAAGCAAGGCGGTCACCCCTGGTTCGGAGCTGGCGGGGAAGGTAACCGTCCTGGGCCAGGATGGAGCCAAGCACCGGAAAGCCGTTGAACGCGGTGTTGGACGCAAACACGAGGATCACACCCGTGGCAGCCACCACGACATAGAAAAGGATGGAGCCCGAGCCGAAGATGGTGTCCGCGATCTGGCTGATGGCGGGCGTCTGGATGTAATCCTCCGGAAGGGGTTTGCCGTCCACCAGGAACTCGCGCGCAGGGTCCAGGACAATGTGCACCTTGGTGGCGTTGGCGAGGTAGAGGATTCCGGCCAGCATGGAGGCCGCTATGACGCCCAGCAGCAGGAGGGTACTGGCTGCGTTCTTGCTCTTTGGCTTGCGGAAATTGGGCACGCCGTTGCTGATGGCCTCAACACCTGTGAGCGCCGCGGCCCCCGAGGAAAAGGCCCGCAGCAGCAGGAAAGCTCCGGCAAGTCCTACCAGTCCCTCGTCGAAGCCCGGCTCCGGGACGATGGTGAAGTTGGCGGAGGGCGCCTCACCCAGTGTCCCGGTAGCTGCTTGGAAGATGCCTACCGCGGTCATGCCCAGGATGGAAGCCATGAAGATGTAGGTGGGGACGGCGAAGAGCGTCCCGGCTTCCTTGACCCCGCGGAGGTTGACCAGCGCAAGGATGACCACTCCGATGGTGGCGATGAGTGCCTGTTGTCCGTGCAACGACGGAATGGCCGTAGTGAGGTAGGTTGCCGCCGAGGACATGGACACCGCCACAGTCAGCACGTAGTCCACCAGCAGGGCCGATGCCACCGTGAGCCCGGCATATTTGCCCAGGTTGACGCTGGCAATCTCATAGTCGCCGCCACCGGACGGGTAAGCGTGGACGTTTTGCCGGTAGGACGCCACCACTGTGAGCAAAACCACCATGACCGCGAGGCCGACAAGCGGGGAGAAAGCCACGGCGCTGACTCCCGCCAGCGCGAGGGTCAGCAGGATTTCGTCAGGGGCATAGGCTACCGAAGACAGCGCATCCGAGGCGAAGATCGGCAAAGCGATGCGTTTGGGCAACAAGGTGTGGGACAGCCGGTCGTTCCTGACTGGCCGGCCCACCAAAACCCGCTTCGCGGCATTCAAAATTGTCAGCACTCCGCAAAGCTACTCTGAATCCCCATCGATGTCATGACGGTTGTCGCGGGCGCAGCCACGCCGCACCGGTAAAGTCATACCGAGCGGGACGGACAGCACAGATAAAGGAGACATGGTGGCTCACTTCGTGATCATGGGTTGCGGCCGTGTTGGCGCAACCCTGGCACACACTTTGGAGGATGCCGGCCATTCGGTCGCCATCATCGACCAGGACGAGCGGGCCTTCCGCCGGTTGCGCAACACCTTTACCGGCCGCAAGGTCACCGGGGTGGGTTTCGACCGGGACACCCTCAAGCAGGCCGGCGTGGAAGAGGCCTACGCCTTCGCCGCCGTCTCCAGTGGCGACAACTCGAACATCCTGGCCACCCGGGTAGCCCGCGAGACCTTCCACGTTGCCCACGTCGTGGCACGGATCTACGATCCCGGACGCGCCGAAATCTACCAACGGCTGGGCATCCCCACGGTGGCAGCCGTCCGCTGGAGCGCCGACCAGGTCCTCCGCCGCATTCTGCCGGAGCAGCATTTGGCCGGAGACTACCGCGAGCCTTCAGGCCGGCTCGTGCTGGCCGAAGTGGACCTGCACGAAGACTGGATCGGCCACAGCCTCGCTTCGATCGAGGCCGCCTCGGGCATCCGCATCGCCTTCCTCACCCGGTTTGGTGAGGGCGTGCTCCCCCAGGCCGGTACGGCTTACCAGGAAGGCGACACGGTCCACGCGATGCTGAGCCTGGACAGTACGTCCGAGATCAGCCGGATCCTCGCCAAAGCACCCGCCAAGGAGTCGTAGTGAAAGTTGTCATTGTTGGCGCAGGAAGCGTCGGCTCGTCCATTGCGCGCGAACTTCTGGCCCATAAGCACCAGATACTGCTGATCGACCTCAAGCCCGAGGTCATTGGCCGCAGCGGGTTGCGCGGCGCCCGCTGGTTGGTGGGCGATGCCTGCGAACTCAGCACCCTGCAGGATGCAAAACTTGAGGATGCCGACGTCGTGGTTTCAGCCACAGGGGACGACAAAGTCAACCTTGTGGTGTCCCTGCTGGCCAAGACCGAGTTTGGTGTGGGACGCACCGTGGGCCGTGTGAACAACCCCAAGAACGACTGGATGTTCAATGATTCCTGGGGAGTCGACGTCGCGGTCAACACCCCGCAGCTCATGACGGCGCTGGTGGAAGAGGCCGTGGAAATCGGCGACATCGTCCGCCTGCTGACGCTGCAGACCGGAGTGGCCTCGATCGTCGAATTCACCGTCCCGCATGACTCCCATGTCATCGGCAGCACTGTGGGCGGGATCGACTGGCCGGAGGACGCCACGTTGGTAGCCATCCTGCGTGACCAAGCGCCGATCACCCCAACCCGGGATGATGTCCTCGATGGCGGCGACGAGCTGTTCTTCGTCACCACCATCGCGGCCGAAGACGGCCTCCGGTCACTGTTGTCGCCAGGTTCCGACGACGGCGGCGAACCCCGTGAGGGAACGTCCGGAGCCGCTGATCAGTCCTCTGAGGACGATGGCTTCGACGGCTGAGGTGCAGGCTTGGTGAGCAGCCAGGCAATCCAGAGGCCCAGGATGTACAGCGGGGCGCCCATCAGGAGCCTGGTGGTCGCCAACGCTGTCAGGCCGGCCTCACCCATAAAGTACAACGGGACCTGCACCACCAGGCGCAGTGCAAGCACCGCCACTACGATCCACGTACCCAGCTTGTAAGCCCGGAGCCGTTCGGGATCCTTCCGCCACTCGAGACCCTCATTGCGAACGAAGCCAAAGAGAAGGCCCGCCACAGGCCATTTGAGGGCAATGGAGAGCACCATGGCCACGATGTAGGCGATGTTGGTGAAGAAGCCCAGGACGTAGAAGTCCTCTGCCTTGCCCGTGGTATTCGCCAGCCACGCGGAGATCCCGACGCCCACCACTCCGGCCAATGCCTGGGTCAGGGGACGCCGTTGGATCAACCGGACAACGGTGAACACCGCGGCGGCAGCCAAAGCCGCCACCAACGCAGGGGTCAGATCCCGCGTCACGGTGAAAACCACCAGGAAAACCAGCCCGGGAAGAATGCTCTCAGCGATTCCCTGCCACCCACCGGCGGACTTCAGCATGTCCACATGCCCAGCGCTGTTCCGGTGAAGGCCGGCTTTTTCGGCGTAGCCGGCAGCGAGATCGGACACGCCGGAGGCTTCCGCCGACGGCTTTGCGGAACCAGCCGCCGGTGAGGTCCGGTGATCGGGAACTGCGCCCCCGGTTTCCTTGGGTTCTGATCCGTTGGCCACGGTCATAGATGCTCCTGACGGGAAAGTATTTCGTAGCGTGGATTGAACATGGCCGGCAAACCGTCATGCTGGGTCACCATGCCGTTCAGGCGAAGCTGCACACCGGCCTCGATGCCGGGGACGCGTGTCCTGCCGAGCCAAATGACGCGAAGACGGTCGTAGGGCTTCCGGACTCCGCCTGCGCTGACGGCCTGATGTGATCCAGGGCCCAGGGCGTCGACGACAACAGCGGAGAAAAAAGGCTGATCGCTGGGCGGCTGATGCGTGACCGACTCGATGAAGCCCGTGCACACCGCCCTTCCCCGGGCAGGAAGATCACGGACTCCCTGCGTCCGGGGACGCTGGCCTGCCAGCCCTCCCCCGCCCGAAGTGTCAGCCAATCTGCGTGATCTCCGGCCCTCGTTCGGGCTGTTCCATGGCCGGAGCACCCTGCGGAGCGCCAGCCTGTCCCGGCACGGCAGCGTCCTTGGGCAGGCGCAGCTGCAGCAGTTCGCGCGGAGGCATCGGGTTGTCGCCGCGCACCACCACTACCCGGCGGAACAGTTCTTCCAGCCCTGCTGCGGCGTCACGTTCCAAGGCAGCCTGACCACCAAGGACTCCGCGGAGGAACCAGCGCGGTCCATCCACGCCCATGAAGCGCGCGGCACGGAAGCCGCGGCTGCCATCGGCCGCTTCAGCTGGCAACTTGGCCACCAGCTCGGTACCAAACGCCCCGGAAACCTCTTCGGTTTCCCCGCCCTGACTGGCCACGGACTGAGTGATCTGTTCCCGGATCTCGTCCCACAAGCCCTCAGAACGCGGTGCCGCAAACGCCTGGAGCTGCAGGCTGGAACCATCCAGGTCCATGGTCACGGCCACCACGCGCTGGGTGGCCTCTTCAACCTCGAGCCTCAACTGGAGACCTTCGGCAGGAGCGATGAGGAGCGCACCGAGGTCCACGTAACCGTCACGGTCCTCGACCTCGTCTATATCCAAGGGGCCTTTGGCAAGCCGGAAATCACCGGGCGTGCCAGGCTGATCTGATTCAGGACTTTGTGCCTCAGCACCGGATTCCTCGACGGTGCCGGTGGTTTCCGACCGCTCGTCCTTGGACTTTTTGCCGCGCCCAAAAAGCATTGGGTTTTCTCCTTAGTAGTGGTCTATCCCCAAGTAAACCGCACCCACGTTGAACCACGTTAACCTCGCCAAGGCGATGCCCCGACGTAGGGAGGTCCAGTGGTTTGCTTAGGCCTTCGGTGCGTTGAAGCCGCCCGTGGAACCGAACCCGCCGGTTCCACGAACGGAATCGGACAGCTGGTCAACGGCCACGAACCGCGCGCACTCAACGCGCTGAATCACCATTTGTGCAATTCTATCGCCGCGCTTGAGGTCAATGGCGTGGTTTTGGTCGGTGTTCAGGAGCGTCACTGCGATCTCACCCCGGTAGCCTGCATCCACAGTGCCTGGAGCGTTGACGACGGTCAGCCCGTGCTTGGTGGCCAGTCCCGAACGCGGGTGGATCAGAGCCACGAATCCATTCGGCAACGCTATCGAAACGCCCGTGGGAACAAGTTTCCGCTCGCCGGGGGCGAGATGAACGTCCTCGCGTGCCCGGAGGTCGGCTCCGGCGTCTCCCGGGTGCGCGTACGACGGCGCTTCCAACCCGGCGTCGAGCATTTTCAGCTGCACTTCGAGGGTGGGGGCTCCGTAGGCCGCGGGGGTTTCACTGCCGTTGCCGGTTCCGGGGGCGGTGTCTGTACTGAATACTGCGGTCTCATTGCTCACAGTGGTCCATTCTACTGGGAGCAGGAACCCGCGCACCCGGCGTGCCGGCCGCCGTCACCTGACGGTGGACGCAGCGGCGCCGCATCGCCCGATAAGCTGGAGGCATGCCTACGCCTGACCAGTCCTCCCCCGTGCCTGCCCGGAACACCCCGTCGTCATCAGAGATCCTCTACTCCGAGAAACTGTGGCCGTCAGTGTGGATCTGGGTTGTGGTGGTTGGCCTGTCCGGCGCCGGCATCCTGATGTTCGGCCCCATCAGCGCAGCAACGGGCATCATCGCCGCCCTGGTCCTGCTTGCCATCATGACCATCATGTTGGTGCTCTCAACACCCACCATTACGGTTACCCCCACCACCGTCCGGGTTGGCCGGGCGAGCATCGACCGGAAGTTCGTGGGTTCCGTCCAGGCCTTCACCAAAGCCGAAGCCACCGCCGAGCGGGGCCCCCGGCTCAACGGACTTGCCTACATGTGCTTCCGTGGCTGGATCGACCCCGTGGTCAAGATTGACATCACGGACCCCGCGGACCGGACTCCGTACTGGCTTGCCTCTTCCCGCAGGCCTGACGAGCTGGTGTCGGCGCTCACCGCCCCGCGGGACTGACAACGTTCTGCAGGAACACCCTGCAGACTGACGCACCTAGCTTTCGCACTCCCTGCAGTACAAGTGTCCGCCACGCTCTGCGGCGATCTGGGACCTGTGCTTCACCAGGAAGCAGTTGGAACAGGTGAACTCGTCCGGTTGGGGTGGCATGACCTGAATCAGGAGTTCTTCACCTGACAGATCAGCACCCGGCAACTCAAAGCCGTCGGCAAGGTCCGACTCATCGACGTCCACGGCGGAAGATTGCTTCCCCGACTGGTGCGTCTTGAGCTCTTCCAGGGAGTCCTCGCTGACGTCTTCCTCGGTCTTTCGAGGGGCATCGTAATCGGTGGCCATGGTCCTTCCTAGTCCTCCTCCATACCTGCAGTGGATTCTCGCCGGTCCGGCGGCCATCGCCGCCGGTGTGAGGGTGCAACGCCGCACGCCTCGGATTTGTGCCCGATATCGGCCAGATTGTCCTCTCCCGGCCCGCTAAAGTCCATAGCCCCCGTCGTTGCCAATGAGCACCGGGAAAACTCATCACCAGGCCTGTTTCACCGGAATATCACGGCACGCCCTCGCTCCTAGTAGGAAAAGACCCCGGCGGGTGGCAGAGTTTCGAATGTCAGTTATGCCATGTGGTGGAGGGTGTTATGCAGGATCTACGACTGGTAGGCGTCCACGACGACGGCGGGCATCTGCTTTTGAGCGGCCCCGGCGGTGCGATGTTCCAGCTTCCGATCGACGAAGCCTTGAGGGCAGCGGCGAGCCGGACCCCTGCCCAAGTGGCGGCCCGCGCCGCCAACACAGCCATTGCCATGTCCCCGCGCGACATCCAGTCAAGGATCCGCAGTGGAGCAACCGCGGCCGAAGTGGCCGAGCTGTCCGGACTGCCCCTCGCCAACGTCCAACGCTACGAAGGACCCGTCCTCGCTGAGCGTGAGTACGTCGTCAGGCAAGCACGCAACATCGAGGTCGCTGCACCCGCTCCCGGCCACGACGCCTACCGATCAGCTTTCGGCGACAACCCGGCCACGCTGGGTGAAATGGTAGACCACAGGCTCGCTGCCCACGGCATCGATTCCGCCACAGCGGAATGGGACTCGTGGCGCCGTACAGACGGTTCTTGGACCGTCGTCGCACGCTTCGAAACGGTACCGGGCACCCACGGCAGCATCGGCGAGGAACCTCCCGCCATGTGGACCTTCAGCCCACAGCGCAAGTCCCTTCAGAACGCCAACCGCTGGGCCCAGCAACTCAGCGAACTGGAGCCACTGGATGGACCTGTCCCGGCACGCAGGCTTGCTGCCGTCTCGGACCGGCCCTTCGATTTCGAAACCGATGCTGAGACAGCCGCCCGTGCATCTGCCAAGGAGTCGGACAGCCTGCTGGAAATGCTCCGTTCGCGTCGGGGGCAACGCTTGGGCGTGGACGAAGACGGAGACGACGCCTTGGCGGTGCTGCTGAGCAACGTTCCCGCCGCCCACCCACGGTCCGGGAGCGAGCACGAGGACCTCGAAGAAACCGCCGCTGCAGAGCCCGAACCGGCCACGGTGGTCGCGGAGGAACCCGCACGCAAGGACGGACGCCCCTCCATGCTGTCGCGGCTGAGCCTGGCACCGCGGCACTTCGAGCCCCACGATGAAGATGATGACGATTCGCTGAAGCTTCACCAGGGCGTCAGCACGGAAACACGGGAAATCACGGTGGTAGCCAGCCCGCTGCGCCCCGTCACTTCCCTCACAGGGCGCAAACCCGCCGGTCTTGACGAGCTCCTTGGTGGCAGCAGCGCTCCTCGAAAGGCAGAGGACTCTCCACGCGAGGAATCTCCTGAAGATCCCCGGGGCAGCGAAACGCCTGCCGATGATGCCAAGAACCCCGAGGACTCCGGGGTCCGCAAGGACGCCGATGCCCCTGCCGAGCGCCAGCCGTCACGGCCAAAGCGGTCCAGTATTCCCAGCTGGGATGAAATCGTCTTTGGAGCCCGCGGAGACTAGTTCCACGACCTAGCTGAGGCGGAGCCCCCCGGCGCCCGGCCAGAGGCAGGCGTCAATGTCGAAAGGGAGCGGCTGGTCCGCCCCTGCCATCAGGTTGGCACCATGCGCTGTGACCCGCCGCATGTAGTGGCGGCGGCACAATGTCTCGTAGCCCACCACAGCCTTGTCGCCTCCGGTGGAGGGTGCTACGTCACCCACCATCACTTGTTCGCCTTCCACCACCATGATGCCGTTCACCGTCCGGGCATTCTGGGTTGCCCGGCGCCCACACCAACACAAAGCTTCCACTTGCAGCACCTGGACCTTATCGGCCAGCTCAATGAGGCGCTGCGAGCCAGGGAACAGCCTGGTGCGGAAGTCCGACGTGATGCCAAAGGCGAAGACGTCCACCTCCATCTCATCCACCACGCGCGCCAACTGCTCCACTTGGGCGGGTGTATAGAACTGCGCTTCATCGCAAATAAGGTAGTCCACGCGAAGTCCGCTGGTGCGGCGGACCACCACTTCGTCCCAGAAGTCAGTGCTGCCCTCAACCTCCACGGCGTCGATGTGGAGTCCCAACCTGCTGGAGATGGTGGAGTACCCGGCGCGGTCGTTGCAGCTAAAGCGAACACCTCCGCGGCCCCTCGCGCGGTGGTTGTGGTCCATCTGGAGGGCCAGGGTGGACTTGCCGCAGTCCATGGTGCCGGAGAAGAAGACCAGTTCAGCCACGTTTACCCTTCTTGCCGGCAGCAGCGAAACATACCAGGGGAACTTCGCGCTCGGCTTTGGTCAGCGATCCGTGCTGGCCCACCACCTCCAGGGAAGCGGGGCGGGCACGGCGGGTGTCATACAGTGCCAGGGTGTCGCGGGCTGCAATCATGACATCGCCGATGCGCGGTGCAACCTCCGGTCGGACAGCACCGAACAATCCGGCGTCCACGGCCTGGTTCCGCGTGAAAGCCCAGATCCGCTCACCGAAACGATTCCGCCAGGCTGCAAGCAGGGCATCGCGATGCTCAACTGTGGCGTCCGGCTCAAGGTACAGGTGGACCATGCGCGGCTCCCCGGCAGTGTGCCTTACTCCTGCCACCAAGGATTCATCCGCGGAGTAGTCGAGCCTCTGGGACTCCGGAACGTCCACCATGCCGTGGTCACCGGTCAACAGGATGGTGGTACCTGCCGGGAGCGTCGAGGAGAGCCGTTTGACCGCGGAATCCAGTTCTTCGAGTTGATGCTCCCAACGGTCCGACTGGCAGCCATAGCGGTGGCCCGCTTTATCCAGCTCATTGAGGTAGAAGTACATCAGGGAACGTCCGCCACCGGACATGGCCTCCGCCGCCGCGGCCGTCCGTGCATGCAGCGTGGTGCCGCCAACAAACCGGCTTCCCCGCAGGGCGGCCTGCGTCATGGGCGAATTACCGAATTGCGGCAGGCTCACTGTCACCACATCCAGTTCCGGGGCCAGGCGTTCAAAGACGGTGGCGTGGGGCTGCCATTCCACCGGATCCACTTGTGAATCCCAGTTGCCCAGGAGGTTCACTACCTTGTCCTGCGCAGGATCCAGGACGTCGTATCCCACCATGCCATGTTGTCCGGCGGGCAAGCCGGTGCCCAGGCTCGCCAGGGAGGCTGCCGTGGTGCTGGGAAATGCTGAGTCGATCCACTGCGGGACGTTGCCCTGCCCTTCGGCCAGAACGGAGCGGAGGAAAGGCGTGTGGGAGGCCTTCTGTTTGAGCAGGTTGCGGCCCAAGCCATCTGCGAGGACAACGCAGACTCGTTGGGATGCCGGTACCTGTAGGTGGTTGGCGAACCCGGGCACTCCGAGAGCTGCTGCAGAACTCGTGAAGACTTCCGCGATCGATTTGCTCCCGAACAGCGGGGCGGAGGGAAGATCGGCTGTGTCGTGGGTCACCGGTGACGAGGTCTGTGCGGCTTCCCTCAACGCTGGTGTCCGCGGCTCAGACGGTTGCTGAAGACACCCGAACGTGGCCGTGGAGCCGGGATGGCCGTGTGCTGGACGGGAGCCGGATTTCCTGTGTTAACGGCACGCAGGGCGCGGGCAAAGAGCTTGGCGTCCTGGACGGCCTGCAGACCATCGGCTTCGGCGCTGATGCGCAGCACAATATCTTCCTGGGCAATGGTTCCGCTGTACCCGTGGTCTGCCTCGCACTGGGGGTCTCCGCAACTCGCCGGCCCCATGTCTAAACGCTGGCCTCCGGACCAGGCAATGGAGACAGTGAGCTCCCGTACAGGATCGGAGGGCTTGTAGTCCTGGGGCTGGGAGTACATGTAGCTGAGGACCACAGAGCGGATTTGGGCCACTGGGACGGATTCCGTGGAGATCTGCGCAACAATTTGCTCGCCGGCTTCATCAAGCTGCTGGTCGTCAACATGGGTAATCACCAGCATGTCTTCGGTGAGCACCAGTACAGTGATGTGCCTGCGGACCTCGGCGCGGTCGAAGTGCGTCTCCAAATGCACCAAATGGGAAAGGCACTCCCGGCCGTCCAAGGCGTCATCGACGACGTCGGCAACCAGCCGTGGATAAAACCCCGCCTGCTGCAGCGCCTGGTCCAGGCTCTGCCCCTGCGAGCTGTGGTTATGCGCGGTGTGGTGCCCGGTGTTGGACGGGCGTGATTGAGGCGTCGGAGACTGGGTGCTCATTCCCCCATTTTCACAGATCGCTTGGTGACTTCCTAACCGTGCGTCCCGCCCTGTGGCTAACTTCGCATTGCACGCCGCGCGCTGTCAGTTCGCTGTGCGGCGTTGCCAATCCAGACGTCGGCACCCAGGATCGTGGCTCCTGAGGGGCCGGCCAGGACGGGGTTGAATTCCACCAGCGCAATTCCCGGGTGGTCGTCCTTCAGCCTGGCAAGCCTGGCAGCTATGTCCTCCAAGGCAGCCACATCCACCGCAGGCAGCCCCTGGTAACCGAAGAGTTTCCTGGAGGCCCGCGGGGAGCGGATGACGTCGTGCAAGTCCGCAGCTGAGAGCGGCGGTACCCGGTGGGCCCAGTCGTCCAGCAGGTTCACGGCATCGCCGGCCAATCCAAAGGAGAGCACGGGCCCCAGCAACGGATCCTCAATGGCCCGGAACGTACAGGCCTGTCCCACAGGAGCCATGGCCTGGACCTCAAGGGACGGCGATCCGTACGGTTCCAAAGCCCGCCGCATCTGTGCAACATTGAGGCGCAGCGATTCCGCGTCCTGGATGTCCAACCGTACGCCGCCAAGGTCCAGCCGGTGCCGGAGGGCTGGGTCTGTGGTCTTCAGGACCACAGGCCAACCCACCGTCTCAGCCGCCTGCACGGCTTCGTCCGGCGTACCGAATCCCAACGTGGGCACCACAGCGATGCCGTAGCCGGCAAGCAGCGCCGCGGCAGCACCGGCGTCGAGCTTCCTGATTTTTTCGCCGGTGACACCGGCCAGCATCGCCGTCAATGTTTCCCGGGTTCCTTCCACGTCGCAGCCATCCGGTTCAACGAACAAGCCCTGGTCCCTGTCGCGCCACTGCGCGTAGCCAACGATGGCCGCGAGGGCAGCCACGGCGGCGCCCGCATTGGAATAGCACGGGAGCACGGGTTTCCCGGCGGAACCCACCATCCCCTCCACGTGGACGGACGGGTCCAGGATTCCGGTAAACGCGGCAACAACGGGCTTCCCTGCCTCCGCAGCGCATTCTGCCAGGACACCGGCCAGCGCCTCTACGGTGAGTCCCCTCGCAGGAAGAAGCGCGGCAATCACGGCGTGGACGGAGGGGTCGGCCAAACTTTCCATGAGGCTGGCCCGAAGTGCCGGGAGCGCAAGCGACATACCGGCGTCGAGGTCAACGTCCGTGACCAGCCGGTTCACCTCCAAGCCGAGCGGACCAGCACTGTCGGAAACCACTTTGCCCAAGGCCACCGAATTGGAATAGACGGCAACGCCGGGGCCCTGGGGCAGCGCCTGGGAGGACACAATCTGGGCGATGTCCACGAGCTGCTCAATGGTTTCCACGCGGATGACTCCGGCCTGGCGCATCATGGCGTCCACTGCTGCAGCCGGGGCTTGGGTGGTCCGCACTTCGTGTCCGGGCGGCAGGCTCAGGCCCGTCACGTCGGACTTGGCGACGATCACCGGTTTGCTCCGCGACAACCGGCGGGCCAAGCGGGAAAACTTACGGGGATTGCCGATGGATTCCAGATACAGGCCCACTGCGGAAGTGTCGGCGTCGTCCTCCCAATACTGCATGGCATCGTTGCCGGAAACGTCGGCACGGTTTCCCGCCGAGAGGAAGGAGGACAACCCGAGCCTGCGACGGCTGGCGGCTGCATAAACAGCAACACCCACAGCAGCAGATTGGCTGAACAGGCCCAAACTTCCCCGCGGCGGCATGGTGGGTGCCATGGAGGCGTTGAGGGATACGGCCGGGTGGGTGTTCAGTATTCCGAGGGACTCCGGGCCGATCACCCGCATCCCGTTGGCCCGGGCCCGTCGCACCAGTTCGTGCTGCCGCGCCAGGCCCTGCTCACCGTCATCGGCAAAGCCTGCAGTTGCCACCACGATGCCCTTGACGCCGGCAGCAGCGCAGTCGTCCACCACCTTCGGAACTTCCTCGTACGGAACGGCGATGATGGCCAACTGCACAGGTCCCGGTATTTCGGACAGCTTCCCGAACGAAACCATGCCGGCAAGTTCGAAAGCTTCCGGATTTACGGCGTAGACCGGGCCCTTGAACCCGCCTTCAATGATGTGTTCGAGCAATTGGTAGCCAACGGTCCCCCATTTACGGCTGGCACCGATGACAGCCACCGACGACGGCGACAACAAGTCGCGCACGCTGCGGGCCTCGGCGCGGTGCTCACGGGATTCCATGACGGCCCGCGACTTCTCCGTGGGATCGATGTTGAATTCAACACTCACGACGCCGTCGTCGAATTGGCGGGTGAGGTCGTAGCCGGCGTCGGCAAAGACCATCAACATTTTCCTGTTGTCCGGCAGGACTTCGGCGGTGAAACGCCGGATGCCGTTCTCGCGGGCAGCAACGGCCAGGTGCTCCAGGAGGATCGAGCCGATCCCGCGGCCCTGATGGGCGTCGGAGATATTGAACGCCACTTCGGCTTCGTCAGGGTCATCCAGGCGGTCGTAGCGGCCGATGCCCATGATCTCGCCGCCGATGGTGATCACGAAGGCCACCCGGTTGATGTGGTCCACTTCGGTGAACCGCCGCACTTCCTTGCCCGAGAGCCGGGGCTTGAAGGAAAAGAACCGCATGTAGATCGACGCCTGCGATTGGCCCGCATGGAAGGCCTGGAGGGCATCGGCATCCTCGGGCCGGATAGGGCGAAGGTGGGCGGTTCCGCCGTCGCGCAGGACGACATCAGCCTCCCAATATTCCGGATAAATGCCGACGCCGGGCTGATCCACCATAGGCTTAGCCTAGCTAAAACATCCGCAGTACAACTTCAAGGATTCACCGACCCCATGGCCCGCAGCCAAAAATCAGCACGGACAGCCGAACCCCTCGGCGATTTCACCGAGAACATCGTGGACATCGACGTCACTTCGGAGATGGAGGGCTCCTTCCTGGAGTACGCCTACTCAGTGATTTATTCGCGTGCGCTCCCGGACGCCCGCGACGGACTGAAGCCCGTTCAACGGCGCATCCTGTACATGATGTCCGACATGGGCCTTCGCCCGGATCGCGGACACGTTAAGAGCGCCCGCGTGGTGGGCGAAGTCATGGGCAAGCTCCACCCCCACGGCGACACCGCGATTTATGACGCCATGGTGCGCATGGCGCAGGACTTTTCCCTCCGCCTGCCGTTGATCGATGGCCACGGCAACTTCGGATCGCTCGACGACGGACCGGCAGCACCGCGGTACACCGAGGCACGACTGGCAGCGGCCGCGCTGACCATGACGGATCACCTTGACGAAGACGTGGTGGACTTCGTCCCCAATTACGACAACCAACTGACCCAGCCGGATGTCCTCCCTGCAGCCTTCCCCAACCTGTTGGTCAATGGCACCACGGGCATCGCGGTGGGCATGGCAACGAACATGCCTCCACACAACCTCGTCGAGGTCGTCGCCGCTGCACGCCACCTGATCGCCAACCCGAGTGCCACGCTGGATGACATCGTGAGGTTCATCCCGGGTCCCGACCTTCCCACAGGTGGCCGGATCGTCGGGCTTGACGGAATCCGTGATGCCTACGCCACGGGCCGCGGTTCCTTCAAGACCCGCGCCAAGGTCGAGGTGGAACAGTTGTCCGCCCGCCGGACCGGCCTGGTGGTCACTGAACTGCCTTACATGGTGGGCCCGGAAAAGGTGATCGAGAAGATCAAGGACGCCGTCAACGCCAAGAAGCTGACCGGCATCAGCGATGTCGTGGACCTCACGGACCGCAACCACGGCTTGCGCTTGGTCATCGAGCTCAAGAACGGCTTCAACCCCAACGCCGTCCTCCAGCAGCTGTACCGCTACTCACCCATGGAAGATTCCTTCGGGATCAACAACGTCACGTTGGTGGACGGGCAGCCGCAGACGCTGGGGCTCCTGCAGTTGCTGCAGGTGTACGTCGAGCACAGGCTCACCGTGGTGCGCCGCCGTACGTCCTTCCGCCTGGGCAAGAAGAAGGACCGCCTCCACTTGGTGGAGGGCTTGCTGATCGCGATCGTTGACATCGACGAGGTCATCCAGATCATCCGTTCCTCCGACGAAGCCTCTGCCGCCCGCGAGCGGTTGATGTCCATCTACGACCTCACCGAGATCCAGGCCAACTACATCCTGGAACTGCGCCTGCGGCAGCTGACTAAGTACTCCCGGCTCGAACTGGAAAAGGAACAGGACGAGCTCCGCCGCGAAATCGAGGCACTTGAGGCCATTCTGGCCTCCGATGAGTTGCTCCGCGACCTTGTCTCCGGCGAATTGGGGGTCATCTCCGAGAAGTACGGCACACCCAGGCGCACGGTGTTGCTGGAATCCGAAGCCGTCTCCCCCACCGTGGCTGCAGCCCTCGCGGCCTCCACTCCCGGCCCAAAGGGCAAGGCCGCGGCGTTGCCCCTGGAGATTCCTGATGACCCCTGCTGGGCCCTGCTCAGCGTCTCAGGCCAGATCGCCAGGACGTCCAACCAAGAGCCGTTGGCCGAAGCGGGACCCCGGGCCAAGCACGATGTCTTCCGTTCGGTGGTCAAGACCACTCCCCGGGGCGAGATCGGCGCGGTGACATCGCAGGGGCGCATGCTGCGCCTGCAGGTCATGGACATGCCCGTCCTCCCCCCGACGTCCGGCCTGCCCAACCTTGCCGGCGGCGTACCGGCGAAGGACTTCATCACGTTGGTCAAGGGCGAGACACTGGTGGCGTTCGTTCCCTTGGATGCCATCCTCGCTATTGGCACCGTTCAGGGCATCGTCAAGCGGGTCCAACCGGACTACCCGTTGAACCGCGAGGACTGGGAAATCATCGCACTGAAGGATAAGGATTCGGTCCTCGCTGTGGAACCGGCACAGGAGGACGACGTCGATCTCGTCTTCGTGACGCGGCAGGCACAGTTGCTCCGGTTCAGTGCGTCCAACGTGCGGCCGCAGGGCCGCACCGCGGGCGGTATGGCCGGCATCAAGCTGGCCGCCGGCGATGATGTGATCCACTTCGGCACCGTACGCGCCAACGATCCCGCCGCCGTCGTCGTCACCATTGCCGGTACCAATGGCGCCTTGCCGGGCACGGCCCCCGGCACCGCGAAGGTGACCGCCTTCGAGGAGTATCCCGCCAAGGGCCGGGCTACCGGTGGCGTCCGGGTGCATCGCTTCCTCAAGGGCGAAGACACCCTGCTGCTGGCCTGGGCGGGACATGGCCCCGCCAAGGCGTCGTCGGCGGCCGGCGTGGCTCGGTCCCTCCCGCACGAGCACGGCCGCAGGGATGGCTCCGGCGTGCCGTTGTCGCAGCCGGTGGAGGCCCTCGGACCGAGCATGGCATGGGCTGAAGCGGCAGAATAGCCGCAGGGGCTTTCCGCCAGGCACGGCAAAGGCCGGGGGAATATACCTCCGGCCTTTGTGATGCCGTGGCCATGAGCCACCGCATGGGCTAGCCGGTTTGGTTGATGCTGAGGATGTTTCCTTCACTGTCCAGGAACCACGCCGCAGCGCTGCCGTCAGGCATCGTGGCAACGCCGTCCTCGGTTGTCAATCCAGGGAAGTCGTAGTCCTCAAACGTGACACCCTTGCCGCGCAGTTCCTGCACGGTGGCCTTGACGTCATCGACGGTCCAGCCCATCTGGGTGTTCTTCGCGGACCCGGCATTGGATGTCTGGTAAACGAAGAATCCCGTTCCATCGCCGCACCTGTACTGGAGGTTGTCGTCGGCGTCCGGATTTTCGGGTTCCTGTCCGAGTTTTTCGCTGTAGTACGCGCGGGCCCGGGCTAGGTCCTGTGCCGGTAGGACGGCACCAACCTGCTGATCCTTGAGCATGTCTTTCTCTTTCCGGCTCTCCCCCCGGAACGAACTCTACTCTTCGGCGGGTCGCTGCGTCATGCGAAAACGACACCATATTTCGCGGTCCACAACGGGGTTGGCATGCATCGGCTTAGACTGGCGGCATGCCGATCATTCCTGACGAAAAAGACTGGACCTGGGTGCTCTCCCGGCCCTGCCCTGAATGCGGTTTCGACCCCGCCACCGTTACTCCCTCCACAGTGCCGGGTACGGTCTTGAACATGCTCCCCCGGTGGAGGGCTGTCCTCCGTCGTGAAGATGCGGCCGTCCGCCCGGACGACCACACGTGGTCCAACCTGGAGTACGCCTGCCACGTACGCGATGTCTTCAGCCTGTTCGACCAACGCCTGAACCTGATGCTGACCGAGGATGATGCCCGGTTCGCCAACTGGGACCAGGACCAGGCCGCCATCGATGGGGAGTACGGTTCCACCGATCCCCGAAGCGTGGCTGATGAACTGGAGGCGGAGGGCAGCGAGATCGCCGAGTCCTTCGCCCGGGTCACCGAGGATGACTGGCAGCGCACCGGGACGCGCAGCAACGGGTCCTCATTTACCGTGCTGACCTTCTCCCAGTACTTCCTCCACGATGTCGTCCACCATCTGCATGACGTGGACGGCTAGGACGGGCTAGAGCATCTTCTCCCACGTCATGCTGCGGTTAACGGGCGCATAGCCCATCCGAAGGTAAAGCTCCAGCGCCCCGGTGGGGTTGGCTGAGTCCACGTCCAGTGACGCTACCTCCATCCCGGCGTCGGTGTACCGGCGCATGGCATCCGCCAGCAGTACTTGGGCTATGCCACGGCCCCTGTAGGCGCGCCTTACGCCCAGGAGCTCCGTGTAGCCCTCCGTGAAGCCGCGGTCGGTTGCGGAATCGGGATCGAAGCTGGTCAGCTGGTATCCGGCCACCTCCCCCGTCCCTGAGTCAAGGACCACGGCGCTGAGATCATGCCGCGCAGTAGGTTCCTCGATGGTGAAGCGCCAGGACTCTTCGTCCCTGGGTTCACTCCCCCAGTGGTCCCTGAAAGCATCGTTGTGCGCTTGGCGTACGGGTTCAAAGAGCGTCGGATCCAGGGTCCTGAGTTCCAGGCCGGCACCCAGGGGCACTTGGGGCAGTTCGTGGGAAAGGGACCGGTGCATCTCATTGAACCAGCGGACGGCAGCATAACCATGCCCCATCAGGAGCGTCGCCTGAAGCTCGTGCTGTTCTTCTGTCTGGATGCGGAGCCGCGGCGGCGCGTCCGTGTGCCCGGCAGCTTGATCGGCGTCGAACCGCCTGCGCACCTGCTCTTCCTGCCACACCAGGACTGCGGAGCCGATCCCGCGTTGCTGCCATTCGGGATCAACGCACGCCGTTCCGTTGGCTTTGTCGCCCTCCGGGTTCTTGGAAATGCGTCCGTAGGCGCGTGCTGCGCCGTCTGCGTCGAAACCCAACAGGGTGCTCGTCTGCGGCGGGTTCTTGCTGGACTCCAGGATGTGGGCCAGGTCCCCGCGCTTTTCGTACCAGACGGGATGTTCGACGGCGGCCGTCCGGGCAATCAGGGCCGCCCAGTTGTCGAGGTCCTCCACAGTGACGGGCCGCCACTGCAGGCCTGTTGCGTCGGCGTCGGGCACGGCAGGGCTTGCGGCGTTGAAAGGCATGCCAACAGGCTACTGAGGGGTACGCTTTCCCACCAGTTCCGCCGCGCCCATATGTGGTGTCGCCGCAGCCTGGCCCGCGGGCAGCTCCAGCCGTGCATCTGCCGGATCAATGTCGTCACGGTTGTGCGTGACCAGGACAACCGTGACGTCCTTGAGGCCCCCGCGGAGAATGGCCATCATTTCCTGTGCAGAACCGGCATCCAGATGGGCGGTGGGTTCATCGAGCAGCAATACCGAGGCTCCGGTCAATAGAGTCCTGGCCATTGCCAGCCGCTGCCGTTCGCCTCCGCTGAGGAACGAACCGCCGGGCCCGATCCTGGCATCAAGCCCGTCCGGCAAAGCCTCCACCACCACATCAAGTCCGACGTCGGCCAGTGCCTTGTGCATCTCGGCCTCGCTGGGCTTCCCCGCGGCCGGACGGCTGAGCAGGAGGTTGCCGCGGATGGTGGAATCGAACAGGTGCGCTTCCTGGGGGCACCAAGCGGCAGTGCCCGTCAGTTTCGCCGTCCCCTGGGTGAGGGGCAGGAAGCCCAACAGCACGGACAGCAGCGTGGTCTTTCCCGCACCCGAAGGTCCTGTCACGGCGAGCCAACGGCCGGGTCCGGCTTCTGCGGTGATCCCGGCGAAGGCAGCGGGACCCCCGGGCCAGGCAGCCGTCGCGCCCGTCAATTCAAGCCCCGCTTTACCGTCGCGGTCCGGGAGCGGCCGCGGGCCGCCGTCGAGCTCTGTGCGCGTTACCTCGGAAGGGTCGGCGGCGGGAGCCTCCAACGCCCCGGTTTCAGCGACCCTGCCCAGCACGGCCGCGAGCGCCGGAGCCTGGCGGACCGCGGACACGATGCCACTGAAAGCGTCCACCAAGGCCAGCTGCATCAGGACAATCACAGCTACGAGTTCGGGGGGAACCACACCGTTGGCAACAGAAGGAGCGCTGAGGACACCTGCCCACAAGGCTGCCAGCGAGCAGGCGAGGACGATCACGGCTTGTCCGAGGCCTTCAGCCCATGCCGAGCGCTGGGCGGAGAGAGTGGCGTCGCGGTCTTTGGTCCGCAGATCCTTCAGGACCGGCTCGGCTACGGAGTTGGCGGTTAGTTCTGCCCGGGCGTCCAAGGCTGCGGCAACGCCGTGAAGTACCACAGAGCGCAGGTGCTGTTCGGCCTTGGCAGCGTTCCGGTCAGCCAGGACGGCAAGGAGCGGGGCGACGGCAAGTCCCACCAGGGACGCCAGCACCACGGCAGGCAGGGCAGCGGGCAGGACGATGGCCGTGGCGATGATCGCCGCTGCACCGACCCCCACTGCGGTGACGGGCGGAAGTGCCACACGTGGCAGGAGGTCCCGGAGGGTATCGACGTCATCCACGATTGCGCCAAGCACGTTGCCGCCCTGGAGAAGGCGCCTCAGTGACAGTGCCTTGCGGCTCAGTGTCGCCCACAGTGCTCCGCGGAGGCGGGTCATGGCGGCAAACACGGCGTCGTGGGTCAGGAGCCGCTCGCAGTAGCGCAGGACTGCCCTGCCGATACCGAAGAACCTGACGCCCACAATCGCGCCGAGCAAGTAGAGGATGGGGGGTTGTTCGCTGGCCCTGATGATGAGCCACCCGGACAAACCGGACAGTGCCACCGCGAACAGGGCAGCCAGCACGGCCACGATGCCGGCAGCGGCAAACTTCGACTGCACCGGCTTCAGTATTCCCATGAGGCGCTTCAGGCTGCCGGCCTGTGGGGCGGGCTGGGTGAAGTCCTCGATCCTGGATGTTTGGCTGCGTTCGCCGGAGGCAGCATCCAGGCTGTCACCAGTGCGCAAGGACCGAACCATGGGAGTGCCCTCGAAGCGTTTGTTTCCCACGGGTACCACGTGGTCCGCGAGCGCGCGGGTGGCGGCGTCGTGGGCCACCAGGATGACCGTGACGTTGCCTCGCAGTGACTCGATGGCGTTGCGGACCACGCTGGCTGAGTAGGGATCCAAGTGCGCGGTGGGCTCATCCAGAAGCAGCACCGTGGCGCCTGTCTCCACCCGGGCCAGTCCGCGGGCGAGCGCAACACGGCGCAGTTCGCCGGGGCTCAGTTCGGCGGGGTTCTTCGCTGCCAGGTGTGCTGCCTTTGCTTTCGACAGGACATGTGTGACGGCTTGGGCGGCATCGCCGTCGTACCCGTCAAGGTACAGGGACAGTTCTTCGTGGACGGTATCTGCTGCCATGACGGGGTGCTGCGGCACCCACGCAACGGCCCCCTTCCCGGCCCCTGTGACGGTTCCCGTCACGGCGGCTCCCGGCCCTGGGCCGATCAGACCTGCGAGGACGCCCAGGACGGTGCTTTTCCCGGCGCCGCTGTCGCCGTCGAGGGCTGTAATGCTGCCCTGCGGGGCGGTAAAGCTGATCGGCCCGACGGCGGCTGTGGACCTCCCGCGGTAGGTCACCGACAACGCGTCAACCACAACGCCGGACGGCGTGCTGTTGGAGGGTGCTTTGTCCGGCAGGGGCTGGTGCGCGGGGGCATCCAGCACCGCATTGGTGGTTTCCAAGGCGGCCCGGCCGTCGTCGCTGGCGTGGTGTGCAGTACCCAGCTCCCGCAGGGGCAGGTAGCAGTCCGGGGCGAGGATGAGCGCCAAAAGTCCGGCTTCAAGGGCCATGTCGCCGCCCACCAACCTGACGCCGATGAACACGGCAACAACGGCAACGGAGATCGTGGCAATGAGTTCGAGCGCCAACGCTGACATGAACGCTGTACGGAGGGTTCCCATGGTCCGGCTCCGGTACTGCTCCGAAATGTCTTCCAGGGCTGCGCGCTGTTCGGTGGCGCGGCCCAGGCCCACCAGCACCGGTAGCCCTTTGGCCAGTTCCAGGATGTGGCCGGAGAGTCTCCGGAGGGTTCTCTGGGCGTCCCTGACGTTGTCCTCCGTGTGCCGGCCAATCAGGACCATGAACAATGGCACCAGCGGAACGGTCAGGACGATCACTACCGCACTGATCCAGTCGGCAAAGAGAATCCTGGCCCCGATCAACAGCGGTACTGTGGCGCAATTGACCAAGGCTGGCAGGTACTGGGTGTAGTAGTCGTCCAGCGCATCCAGGCCACGCGTCGCCAGGATCGCCAGGCCGCCGTCGTTCATTCCTTCTGCCGGCGATGAAGCACCACCGGCGAGTGAGCGGCGCAGCAACTGCGCCCTCAACTCCTCCTTGACACCCAGGGCCGCCCGTCTGGAGGCGATGCCCTGGCCCCAGACCGTGACGGACCTGAGGACGGCTCCCACAGCACCCCAGACAAGTCCGCTGCTCCAGTCCCCCGTTCCGGAGGCGAGTCCTGCCAGCATTCCCGCCACGGCCTGGGCCATGAGCACCAGGGACAGCGCTTTGAGGGCGGACAGGAGCCCTATGGCGTAGAGCGCGGATCGGGTGGCGGGGCCGGAGGGGAACACGGGTTTCATGAGGCGGCTAGTCTCCCTTGGTGCCCGCGGCTGGCTGGCTGTCCTTGGAGATCAGGACCTTGGCAGCAATCGCCGGAAGGAAACCGTGCGCTTCAGGGATGTGCGCCGCGCTGACACGCCTGCGGAACACCCAGTAGGTCCAGGACTGGTAAGCGATCACCAAAGGCAGTCCTACGGCTGCCACAATGCTCATCAGGCCCAGCGTGTAGTCCGAGGATGATGCATTGGAGATGGTCAAGTTGAACGCTGGATCAAGGGTGGAAGGAATCACCACGGGGAAGGCTGCCCCGAAGATCGAAGCGGTGGCGCACACAATGAACGCACCCAGGGCACCGAAGGCCCGTCCTTCTGCCCCTGCCCGGGCCAACGTCCACGCCAGGATTACAGCCACGACTCCGGCCGCCACCAGCGCCCAGGTCCACGGCTTGCCGCTGAGGAATTGTACTGACAGCATCCAGCCGAACATCGGCAGCACCGCGAACGGCACCAACCGCACAAACCAGCGGCGGGCACGGTGCCGGACATCGCCGTCGGTCTTGAGGGCCAGGAAGGCAAGGGCGTGGACCAGGGCGAACGCCACCACACCGAAACCGCCCAGCAGCGCATAGCCGCTGAACCAGGACATCGGGCCGCCGCTGCGGTCTCCGTTGGCGTTGAGCGGAAGGCCCGTAGTGGTCAGCGCCAGGGCGGCACCAATGCCGAAGGCTGCGACGAAGGATCCGACGGCGATCGCCCAGTCCCAGCGGTTCCGCCAGCGTTCTGAGTCCACTTTGCCGCGGTATTCGAACGCGACAGCCCGGAAGATCAGCGCGGCCAGGACCGCCAGGAGCGGGAGGTAGAGGGCTGAGAACAGCGAGGCGTACCAGAGCGGGAAGGCCGCGAACGTGGCACCGGCCGCAGTGAGCAGCCATACCTCGTTGCCGTCCCACACTGGGCCTATGGTGTTAAGCAGCACACGGCGGTCCGTGTTGTTGCGGGCAAACAGCTTCATGAGCATGCCGACGCCAAGGTCAAAGCCCTCCAGGAAGAGGTAGCCCGTCCAGAGCACCGCGATGGCCACAAACCATATGGTTGGCAACAGTTCCATTGTCAGTCTCCCCTGTTCTAGTAGGCGAATGCCAGGACGTCGTCGCCGGACTTGTCCGGACCGGCGTCGTTCTTGTCGTCGTCGTCCGCGTCCTTGGCCTGGTGGGCCAACTCCGGCATCGCGGAGGCCACGCCGCCACGGATGTACTTGACCAGGAGCTTCACTTCGACCACCAGCAATACCGCGTAGATGGCGGTGAGGACCACCAGCGAGGTCAGGAGCTCACCGGCACTGACCCCCGGTGACACGGCGGCAGCAGTGAACATGAACACTTGGTCGATGCCGTTCATATCCGGGTTGGGCGCCACCACGAACGGTTGCCGGCCCATTTCAGTGAAGATCCAGCCCGCTGCGTTGGCGCCAAAGGGTGCGAGGATGCCAAAGACGGCGAGGCGCATGAGCCACTTCGATTGCGGTACTACGCCCTTGCGGGTCACCCAAAGAGCCAGCAGGGCGGCAAAAGCGGCGATCCCTCCGAAGCCGATCATCATGCGGAAGCCCCAGTAGGTCACTTCCATCACGGGCACGTACTGGATTTCCTGTCCCGCGCGGTCGCCATAGAGTGGGTTGTCCGGGAGGTGGGTTCCGTACTTTTCCTTGTACTCGCCCAGCAGGCTGTTGACGCCCTTCACTTCTGTTGTGAAGTCGCCCTTGGCCAGGAAGGAGAGGATGCCGGGTACCTCGATCACGGCGACAATGTCATCGCAGTTGGTGGCGCCAAGGTTGCCAACACTCAGGACCGAGAAGCCCGTGCCGTCGTGGCAGGCCGCTTCAGCGGCAGCCATTTTCATGGGCTGCTGTTCAAACATCAGCTTGCCCTGCAGGTCGCCCGTGATGGCGGTGCCGGCAAAGGAAATCATGGCAACAATGGCACCGATCCGGAGGCTCTTCATCCACACGGTGTAGTCGGACTTGTCCCGGCCCGGAATCGCAGCTTCCCCAGGAACCAGCTTGCCGTCCTTGCCCACGACGTCAATGCCGTCATGCCGGCGACGCCACAGGTGGTACCAAGCGATGCCCAGGAGGAAGGCACCGGCAACTGCCAGCGCACCGAACAGCGTGTGCGGCACAGCCACCAGGGCGGTGTTGTTGGTGAAGACTGCCCAGGCGTCGGTCATCACTGGCCGCCCGTCCACCATCTCCACCCCTACGGGGTGCTGCATCCAGGAGTTCGCCACGATGATGAAATAGGCGGAGAAAACCGAACCAATCACGGCGATCCACAAACAGGCAAGGTGCACGCCGCGCTTGAGTTGCTTCCAGCCGAAGATCCACAGCCCCAGGAACGTTGATTCAACAAAGAAGGCCAGCAGGGCCTCCAGAGCCAGCGGCGCGCCGAACACGTCACCGACGAACCGGCTGTACTCGCTCCACGCCATACCGAACTGGAATTCCTGCACGATGCCCGTGGCCACGCCCATGATGAAGTTGATGAGGAAGAGCTTTCCCCAGAACTTGGTCATCCGCAGGTATTCGGGCTTGCCCGTGCGGTACCAGATGGTCTGCATGATGGCCACCACCAGGCCCAGGCCGATAGTGAGGGGCACCATCATGAAGTGGTAGACGGTAGTGATACCGAATTGCCAGCGTGCGATTTCCAAGGCGTCCATGGCTGTCCTTTGTACGGCGGACCGAAGTACGATGACGTTACTTCTACGTTGCGTAGAAAACTGTTCTTCTACACAGTGTAGAACAAATGGCGGGCGACGAAACCCATTCTTCAAGTGGCGTAACCCACGCGCAAGGGCTCTCCGCGGGCCGCGGCGCGCCGAGAGTTCTACCTCACGTAGAATGAAGAGCTGAAAAGCGGTAGATTTATGGTGGAATGTTGGATCATCGCTCCCGGCAGCAGTTACCCTGCACCGGGAAGCGGAAGGTAGGGACGTATAGATGGCAAGTCTTGGGGAACTGGAACGGGCAGTGATGGATCTGCTCTGGGCAGGCCAGGAGGCTGCAACTGCCAATACCCTGCGCGATCTCCTGGCGCAGGATTCCGAGGCCGGAGACGGCACTGCGGGACATCAGGGCAAGGATTTGGCTGTGACCACGGTTCTGACCGTGCTGTCACGCTTGGAAAAAAAGGGGCTGGTGGAGCGTGAACGCGGTACGCGCCCGCACCGCTACCAAGCTGTTTCCAGCCGCGCGGACCACACCGCCGAACTGATGCATGAAGTCCTGGGCTCCGCTCCGGACCGCGAGGCTGTCCTGGCGCGCTTCATTGGTTCCGTCACCGAAAGCGAAGCCGCTACCCTGCGCAAACTGCTCGGCTACAATTAGCCACTATGTTCTGGACCTCATACCTGCTTGCGGTCCTGGCATTGATTTTGGCATGGCCCGTCCCGGTGCTGCTGTCCCGCGCCCAGTGGCCGGCACGCTCGCCGTTCACGGCCATGGTCCTGTGGCAGGCGATCGCCCTCGCCGGTGGATTGTCCATGATCGGCGCGATGCTGGTCTACGGCCTGGAACCCATTGGCGACAACCTCATAGCCGGGCTCAAGAGCCTGGCCGGGATGGTCTTCAACAACGAGCCCACCACAGCGTTGGGCTTTTGGCACCTCTTCGCACTGTCCGCGGCAGCCCTGTTGACCGCGCACTTGGTTTTCACCCTGCTGCTGACCTATTACAAGATAGAGCGCCAGCGGCGGCGGCACCGCGAATTGCTGGCCTTGCTTGCCTCACCGTCCGACGACGGCCCCGGCACCGTGGTCATCAACCACGACTCCCCCGTGGCGTACTGCCTCCCCGGTGGCGCACGATCCGTCACGGTGCTGTCCGACGGCCTGATGGCAGCCCTGGAGCCGGCTGAGCTCAGGGCCGTCCTCATCCATGAGAACGCACACCTGTCCCAGCGCCATGACCTCCTGCTGTGGGCTTTCGCCGCCTGGCGCCAGGCCCTGCCGTGGTTTCCCACCACGCGACTGGCCCAGACGGCGGTTAACTCCCTGATCGAGATGCTGGCCGATGACGTCGCTTTGCGGACCGAGAGCAAAGGCACCCTGATCAAGGCCATTGCGATCGTCGCCAGCGGAACCTCCCAACCTGCCATCGGAACCGGGGCGCTCAACGCCGGCGGGGCTGTGGTGGAAGGCAATGCCGTCAGTGCCACCGGAGGCGCCGACTCGCCACGCACGACGGCGTCACGCGTCAGCCGCCTCCTCTCACCTCAGCCGCCACTTACCAGAGGCCTGCGCATCCTTGTCCTGGTGGCATCGGCCTTGCTGTTGGCTGTGCCCACGGCGCTGTTGATCGTCCCCGGTCTCTTGGGCTGAACGGTGGACTCTTGGGCCGAGCGGACAAATACCGGCCAGTAGTCGGCGAACGCGGAGGCTACTCCGGCAGCGTGGCCTCGTACACCAGGGATGCGTAGCCTTCCAGTGCTTCCGCGCAGCGAGCCAGGTGGGCAGCAGCTTGCCCGGCATGCGGCAAATGCAGGACATCCCGTGACTTCAACTCCCGGTACCAACGCCGCAAGCGCTCCAGGCTTTGCTCCTCTTCTTCGAGTTCGGCGAACGTAAACTTACGCCGCGAAATCTCCTTGGCTATCTCCTGCTCAAACTTGCCACAGTCTGCTGTGAACTCCGCCCATTCCTCCAGCCGGGCAGCTTCGAAAGCACTGCGGAAAGTCTCGGCGCCGCCCTCACGCGGCGAAGCGTCTACCAAGGTCCAGGATCCCTCGCCCTTGGCCACCAGCGCCCCGGTCTTCTTGAGTCCCTCGTCAAAGGCCGGGTGGGCAGGGAGCACCCAGGTACCGGGCGACAGCGGAACGGCCCCCATACGCCGCAGTTCCCGCCAGACAGCGACACGGTGACGGGACGGCTGGGAAGGAACCTGGACCAGGATGAGTAACCATCGATCTTCAATCACACTGTTGAATGTAGCAGCTGTTACATTGTGAAGCGTGAATCCCACTGACACCGCCCCCTTCCCCATCAGAGCGACCCAGCGCTGGCCTCTCTACGCGGCGGGATTCACCACCGCCTTCGGCGCGCACGCTGTCGCGGCCGGCCTCGGGGCGGAAAGCGCGGACATTGGATTGAGCTTGTTGGCCTTGGGCCTCCTGCTGGCCTTGTACGACATCGCCGAAGTGTTCCTCAAGCCGGTGTTTGGCGCCTTGAGTGACCGCATTGGTCCAAAACCGGTCATCGTGGGTGGGCTCTTGGCCTTCTCCGCGGCCTCACTGATCGGGTTATGGGCCGACCAGCCTTCCATGCTCGCCGCGGCGCGACTGGGACAGGGCATGGCGGCTTCGGCTTTCTCACCGGCGTCATCGGCCAGCGTGGCCCGTCTTGCGGGGAAGAACACCGGACGTTACTTCGGACGATACGGTTCGTGGAAGGGGCTCGGCTACGCCATAGGACCGCTGCTGGGAGCTGTTGCCATCATCGCTGGTGGGTTTACGCTCCTGTTCGGGATCCTGTCCGCCCTGGGCCTCATGGTGGCCCTGTGGGCTGCGGTTGCGGTGCCTCGACTGGCACCACTGCCCCGTCCCCGGTACACCATTGTCGATGTCTGGCGCCAGAGCACCGAGAGATCATTCCTGGGCCCCACAATGGTCCTTGCTGCGGCCACCGGAGCCCTCGGCGCAGCCGTCGGCTTCCTTCCTGCCTCGGCAGCACGCGAAGGCCTTGGCACCGCGGGAAGCGTGGCAGTTGTGACGGTCTTGGCCCTTACCTCGTCGCTGATACAACCGCGCATCGGCAGGCTGCGGGACCAAGGCCTCCTCGCCGACAAGCCAGGCATGGTGGCGGGCTTGCTCTGCATCGCAGGGGGCACGCTGATGGCCGGGCTCATCCCCGGAGCGGCCTGGATCTACCTTGCCGCCGTCCTGATCGGGGCAGGGATAGGCGTTTCCACCCCGCTGGCCTTCGCGCACCTGGCAGACTCAACCCCCTCCGAACGGCTGGGCAGAACCATGGGGTCTGCTGAGCTTGGACGGGAACTCGGCGATGCCGGTGGTCCGTTGTTGGTGGGCGGAATCGCCGTGGCGGCAGGGCTTCCCTGGGGATTGGGAGCCTTGGCACTGCTGGTGGGGCTGACGGCATTCGCCGCGCCAGGAACCAAGGAAACAACGGCTCCGCCCGCGGCCGGCTAAGCGTCGATGCGTTCCCGGTCCAGCGTGGCGGCGCCGGCAATGATGAACTCCTTGCGGGGCGCTACATCTGAGCCCATGAGAAGGTCAAAGACCTCTTCAGCGCGCTGGGCACTGTCGATGCCAACCTTCCGCAGGGTCCTATGCCTCGGGTCCATGGTGGTCTCAGCCAGTTGCTGGGCATCCATTTCGCCAAGGCCCTTATACCGCTGGATGGGCTCTTTGTAGCGCTTGCCTTCCTTGGCGAGGTTGGCCAGGAGGACATGGAGCTCCGCCTCAGAGTAGGTGTAGATCATCTCGTTGGCCTTCTGGCCGGGGTTGATCACTTCCACCCTGTGCAGGGGCGGTACGGCTGCAAATACGCGGCCCGCTTCCACCATGGGGCGCATGTAGCGGAAGAACAGTGTCAGCAGCAAGGTCCGGATATGGGCGCCGTCCACGTCGGCGTCGGTCATGAGGATAACCTTGCCGTAGCGGGCTGCCTCAATGTCGAAGCTGCGGCCCGAGCCGGCCCCCACTACTTGGATAAGCGCCGCGCACTCGGCGTTGGACAGCATGTCCCCCACGGAAGCCTTTTGGACGTTCAGGATTTTTCCGCGGATGGGCAGCAAGGCCTGGAAATCGGAAGACCTGGCGAGCTTGGCTGTACCCAGGGCGGAGTCACCTTCAACGATGAACAGCTCCGAACGGGCAACATCGTCCGTACGGCAATCGGCCAGCTTGGTGGGCATCGAGGAGGTTTCCAACGCATTCTTGCGACGCTGCGTTTCCTTGTGAACCCGTGCCGAGATGCGCGACTTCATCTCGCTGACCATCTTTTCCAACAGGAGCGCCGACTGCGCTTTGTCGTTGCGGTTGGCCGAGGTCAACCGGCCAGTGATCTCCTTTTCCACCACTTTGGCAACAATGGCCCGTACCGCCGAGGTGCCCAGGATCTCCTTGGTCTGGCCCTCGAACTGCGGCTCCGCAAGCCGGACAGTCAAGACAGCGGTGAGCCCGGCGAGAATGTCATCCTTCTCGATTTTGTCGTTGCCGGCCTTAAGCTTGCGGGCATTCGTTTCCACAGCCTTACGGAAGGTCTTCAGCAGCGCTGCCTCGAAGCCCGACTGGTGGGTGCCGCCTTTGGGAGTGGCGATGATGTTGACGAAGCTGCGCATGGTGGTTTCGTAGCCGATGCCCCAGCGCAGGGCAATATCCACCTCACAATCACGTTCGACTTCCGCGATCTTGCTATGCCCGTTCTCGTCCAACACCGGGACGGTTTCCTTGAACTTACCCGAGCCGTGGAGTCGCCAAACGTCCGTCACCCCGGCATCTGCAGCCAGGAACTCAACGAATTCCGAGATGCCGCCGTCATGGTGGAACACTTCCTCGTGTGCACCGTTCTCGCCTGGAGTTCCGGGGAGCTTGCGGTCATCGCGGACCGTAATCTTCAGCCCAGGCACGAGGAATGAGGTCTGTCGGGCCCTCGCGGCGAGGTCGTCGTAGGAGAACTTGGCATCAGGGGTGAAAATCTGCCGGTCCGCCCAGTAGCGGACCCGGGTTCCCGTCACGCCCCGCTTCGCCTTGCCCACCACGTCCAGCACGGAATTCTCAACGAACGGCTCGAACTGCGCTTCGGGGCCCGGCTTGGAACCCGAATCCACGAACCGGCCAGGCTCACCCCGACGGAAGGACATTTGGTAGGTCTTGCTGCCGCGATCCACCTGAACGTCCAGGCGGCTCGACAAGGCATTGACCACAGAAGCGCCGACGCCATGCAGACCGCCGGATGCCGTGTAGGAACCGCCGCCGAACTTACCGCCCGCGTGCAGCTTGGTGAAGACGACCTCGACGCCGGACAGGCCGGTCTTGGGCTCAACGTCCACCGGGATGCCGCGGCCGTCATCGTGGATTTCCACAGAGTTGTCGGCGTGCAGGATCACCTTGATGTCATGCCCGAAGCCCGCCAACGCTTCATCAACGGCGTTGTCGATGATTTCCCACAGGCAGTGCATGAGGCCGCGGGAGTCGGTGGAACCGATGTACATGCCCGGGCGTTTGCGGACCGCTTCCAGACCTTCAAGGACAGACAGGTGCCGGGCGTTGTATTCAGAACTCGGTGCCACTCGCGGTGTGCTCCTTCGGGGTATATCTCAGGGTGTATCTCGGGTACTTCCCAGCCGTTATTGTGCTGGTTATTGCCGGTTATGTGCCGGTGATTCAAGGCAAACACTGCCCATACTAGGCTAGCCCCGGCGGCCCAGTCGCACTGGTTGCCACTCCCAGTCCGGGCCGAGCTGCCTGGTTACGTTACGCACATGTGATACGCGGACAGCGAAAGTGACCCATCCTTGCCATGGATCTGCGTCGAATGCTGGTTATATGGATGTACGGAACTACTAAGGAGGCCGACATGACAACAGCAGTTGCAGACCGCACGCTAAACGCAGCTGACCGGTGCGATCGTTGCGGAGCCCAAGCATATGTCCGCGTTGTACTCGAGTCCTCCGGTGGTGAGCTTCTTTTCTGCGGCCACCACGCACGTGCAGTTGAAGCTACGCTCCGGCCCATGACTTCCGACTGGCACGATGAGACCGAGCGCCTCAACGAGAAGGCACCCGTCCCCGTCGACTAGGCAGGGCAGCCCGCACAGCGGACTCCCATTTTCACCAAGTATCGCGATGATCAGAAAGCAAGGCCCCTCCCACCAGGGAGGGGCCTTGCTGCTTTCCGGCTGTGGCCGCGTGGTGCTTCATACCCGTGGCGGTCAACAAAAAAGCGGCCCGGTCGGTCATCCGACTGGGCCGCTTTTGCAGTGCGGGTAGATTTAGTCCAGGTAGTCCCGGAGGACCTGCGAACGGGACGGGTGCCGCAGCTTGGACATTGTCTTCGATTCGATCTGGCGGATGCGCTCACGCGTCACTCCGTAGACCTTGCCGATTTCGTCTAAAGTCTTCGGCTGGCCGTCGGTCAGGCCGAATCGCATGGCCACAACACCGGCTTCGCGCTCGGACAGGGTGTCCAGCACCGAGTGCAACTGCTCCTGGAGAAGGGTGAAGCTGACAGCGTCGGCCGGAACTACAGCCTCCGAGTCCTCGATCAGGTCACCAAACTCGGAGTCACCATCCTCGCCGAGCGGGGTGTGGAGGGAGATCGGCTCGCGACCGTACTTCTGGACCTCTACAACCTTCTCAGGGGTCATATCCAGCTCCAGTGCCAGTTCTTCAGGCGTCGGTTCGCGACCGAGGTCCTGGAGCATCTGGCGCTGTACTCGTGCCAACTTGTTGATAACTTCCACCATGTGCACCGGAATACGGATGGTGCGGGCTTGGTCAGCCATGGCGCGGGTGATGGCCTGGCGGATCCACCAAGTGGCGTATGTGGAGAACTTGAAGCCCTTGGTGTAGTCGAACTTCTCCACGGCACGGATAAGGCCCAGATTGCCTTCCTGGATCAAGTCCAGGAAGAGCATGCCACGGCCCGTGTAACGCTTGGCCAAGGAAACGACGAGACGCAGGTTGGCCTCGAGCAGGTGGTTCTTGGCGCGCTTGCCGTCGTGGATGACGAACTCAAGCTCACGCTTGAGCTTTGGATCCATGGATCCGTTGTCGGCGTTGATCTTTTCCTCAGCAAAAAGGCCGGCTTCAATGCGAAGTGCCAGGTCCACTTCCTGCTCGGCGTTCAGCAGGGCGACCTTGCCGATTTGCTTCAGGTAGTCCTTGACGGGGTCGGCAGTCGCGCCTGCGGACATGACCTGCTGGACCGGGGCGTCGTCGTCGTCGGCGTCGGAGTAGACGAATCCCGAGCCGGACGGGGCAGGCTTGTCCTTGGCGGCAGCTGCGCCATCCTCGGTGTCATCTTCGCCGGCTTCGACTTCCTCCGCTGCTGCGGGATCAAAGTCTTCGTCCTCGGCAGTGGCTTCCTCGGAGTCGGAGCCGGACTTGTTCGCGGCCTCAGCGGCGGCCTTCGCGCCGGGCTTGGGGCCACGCTTCTTGGGTGCGGGCTTGTCAGAGTCGCCCTCTGAAGCCTTGTTGGCAGCGCGTGTCGCCGCGCGCTTTGCCGATGTGGCCGCCTTCTTTTCCTCGGCAGTCAATTCGGCCTGGGCGGCGGGTTCCTTCTCGACGGAAGACGGAGTCACAGAAAACCTTTCTAGCGGCGGTCTGTGGAATCACCATACGGGCAACACCACTATGACCCTGTCAAGTCCGCGATCAATTTCAAATGCGATCGCCGTCTGCAGAGTCTGTAGATAGAACTCCCGACAACGCTGTTTTGTTCCCGTTTCCGGGCCAAAGCAGGCATTCAAACGCGGACCCAACCGGGTCTCGGCATCCATTGTCTCACGGTTTTGCGAATCCCACGCCTGATGGATTCCCACCACGCGGGTACAGGCCCCCTATACATGCGCCTGCCTGGATCCCCGCCATGCCGAGTCGGGCCGGCTCGCCCAACGACAAACGGCGCCCTGGCGCAGGACTTTCATCAGAAGTTCGGCAAGTCGATAACCCGGCCGGGCCGCTTCAGCCCGGACAAGGCACGCGTGGGCCATTGAGCCACTGCCCTTGCACCACGAGATCCACCCTTGAAGCGTGAACGCCGCGGCAGCCACTTCACCTGGTTCGTCTTCCACGCACAGCCCGGCGAGAACATGGTGCAACGCATCAACGAGGCTCCAGCACGGCGTATCCGGCCGCATTCCCAGCAGGACATCCCCATAAGTGAAGACGTCCCCCGGCCCACGTGAACCACTCGGCGCAATGGTTGGCGGAGCGGCCGCGGATGCCGGAACGCCGAGTTCGCCAACATCAAACGGCGGCGCGCATGACTCGTCGTCATCGCTGAAAAGTCCAAAGGCAGCAGCGCCGGATTTTGCAGAGTCCATGCCGGCGGCCGCCATCACCACCACCGCGTCCCGCCAAGCCGGAACCTTCAGCGTGGTCCGGAGGAATCCGATGAGTTGCGCATCAGTCGCCGGCTGCAATGCAGCGCCATGTTCAAACGTGGCGAGGACATGATGCCAGACAGCAAGGACGGATTCCAGGCATCGCTCACTGCGCCACATGCCCAGGATGCGCTCCCCGAATCGGGACTCCGCTTCCATCACGGACGGATCAAGCGGTCCTGATCTGGCAAATGAAGGTTGTCCGGTCACGCTCCTTGGCGACGGACCGACCACACTCCCCTGGTACACGAGCTCAGCACTCAGCTGGCTGTCCTTGATACGGGCGACCGGAAGTCCTGGATCCGGGCAACAGCCATGGTCCGAACAGAAGGCGCTGCGCCAGTACTGGGTGCCGATCAACCAAGCGTCCCGCACCGACAGATCAACCTCGTCGAGGGACAGCTGCAATGCTTCAATCAGCGGCATCGTCTGCTGGAGCACGGTGCCATCGGCCCACCCGGCATCAGTGTAAACAGCAAGCATCACACCATTGGCGGCTTCGTCCGCGACCAGGTAATGGCGTATCTGCTCGGCGAAGCCGGCAAGTGCCCGGGGCGAGTGGCCGGACGGTAAGTCCACCCGCAGCGTGGCGCCCAGGATTTTCCCCTGCACGGTGATGGCAACCAGGCTGTCGTCCGGCCAATAGCCCAGCAGGTGCGGGATATAGCCAAGAATGTCTTCAGGCCGGTGGATACTCAGTGTTCTCTTGGTGGTCATGCATCCAGCCTGCCTACCTCCGGGCAACCGAAACAGAGCACACCTTGCCTATGTGGAAAAGCTCGTCAAAAGACCGCCCAGGCGAGGGCCGGCAGCCGCTCTAATGATCCCCTGCGGCGGTGTTGCGCGAGGCGCGCCTTCGTTCCATACGCTCGCGGCGCTGCTTGGCCAGGGTCGCCACCAATGGCTGTACATGGATCCCCTGGGCGGCCATTTGGCGCCGGACTTTACGCCGCGTCACCAGGATAAGGACCGTTCCCAGGCCCAGCAGCAGGAACTGCACGCTGAGTGCGATGCGGAATGGTGCCAGGCCGTACAAATCTCCGCCCGAGAAACCACTGGCATTCAGGACGTCCAAAACCACGCCAATGAGGTAGATGGCAACAAGTGCCGCAATGAAGCCACCAACATTCACAATTCCGGTTGCCGTGCCGATCCGGTGTGAAGGGTTGAAGGTCCTCGCAAAGTCAAAACCGATCATGGACCCCGGACCTCCGACCGCCAGTACTACTACCAGGACCACCAGCATCCACAGCGGAGCGCGGTCAGGAAGAAGGAGTACGGCAGCCCACGCCACAGCAGTGGCCAAGGTGATCAGGAGGACCATCGCTGAACGCCGCATGGGGTGTTTTGAGACGAAGCGGCCAAATCCCGGACCCGCAATGATGGCGGTTGCCACAAAGAGCGCCATCAAAGCGGAGACAGTTCCGGCATCCAGGCCCTGGGCCGAGAGCAGGAACGGGTAGCCCCAGGTCATGGCGAAAAGGTTTCCACTGAACTGCACGGTGAAATGGCTCCACAGACCCAGGCGGGTTCCCGGCTGTTTCCAAGCACGCGACAGGGAGACTCCCGTGGCCCTCAGGCCTTGGCCGGACTCTTCGGGCGGATGCCCGGGAGGGGCGTCCCGCAGCATCGCGAGAACCAGCACGACAGCCAGCACGGACATGGCGGCCAGGGTGAGGAATGCGGGGGTCCACCCTGCGGTGTGAAGGAGGAGGGCAAACGGAACCACGCTGAAGAGCTGACCCAACTGTCCGGACATCCCGGTGAGCTGGGTAACCAAGGGAACCTTGGCAGGAGCGAACCACAACGGCACCAGGCGGATCACCGAAATGAAGGTCATGGCGTCCCCGGCACCCACCAGGACCCGGCCCAGCACGCCCCCGGGCACACTGTCCGCGAACGCGAGCTGCAATTGGCCCAGCCCCATCAGGACTGCTCCACCGGCGATCATGGCCCGTGAGCCGAACCTGTCCACCAGGACACCCACCGGAATCTGCAGCCCTGCATAGACCAGGAGTTGAAGCACGGTGAAGAAGGAGATGGCAGCAGCACTGGCGTTAAACCGCTCAGTAGCTTCCAATCCAGCAACACCAAAGGACGTTCGTTGGGCCACCGCCACCAGATAGGCGAACACGCCGATCGTCCAGATAAGCCAGGCGCGGGGTGCATTCACCCTTCAATTATGCCTGTCACCGCCTGAAAGATGATTTATTGAGGCGAGTCCTTACGGGCCAAATAGGCCTCGACGGCCGCTCCGATGTCCTCGGCATTGGGCAGCTCATCGTTTTCGTCTGCCAGCAGCGAGCGGCGGACTACGCCTTCGGATTTCTCGTCGTAACGGGCCTCAAGATTGGTGACCACCGCTTGGACCTCTTCCGAGGCCTCGATCTGTTCGGCGATCTGGCGACCAACGTCCCGGCCGGACTCACGGAGCCGGTCGGTGGGCAACATCAGCGATGTTGCGGCCCCCAAGTACTCCAGGCCGGCCACGGCCGCCGGAGGGTATTCGGCTTCTGACAAGTAATGCGGAACATGGATCACATAGCCCGCAACGTTCCGTTCCGCTTCCGTCAGCCGGAGTTCAAGGACGTGGCCGATTGCAGCCGGAACGTCCACAGTGGGCTTCCAGCTGGAAATACCCTCGATGAGATCGGGGCGGTTGCCATGAACGGTGACTCCCACGGGCCGTGTGTGCGGAACAGGCATGGGAATGGAGTGGATCCAGGTGACCAGGTTGACGTCCAGCTCTTCAACAATCCCGACGACGGCCCGAGAGAAACGCTCCCATTGGAGGTCCGGTTCGAAGCCGGCCAGCAACAGGAACGGTTGACCGAGGCCGTCAGTCAACTTATACAGACCCAGCTTGGGAGCCTGGTAATCCTGCAGGTGATCTTCCACGAAGCTGATGTGGGGGCGCCGCGAACGGTAGTCGATCAGTTGGTCGGCGTCGAACATGGCCACGACCTCGGCGTCGAGCTCGTCCAGCAGTTCCGCGTTGATCTGCCGGACCACCTGGCCGGCGTCGGCAAAGCCAGTGAATCCCATGACCATGTTCAACCCGCGGAGCTCAGGGCTGTGGAAGGTCTCGATGTTGCGCGCGTACAGCGATTCAGGGTCCAGGAGGGAGCCGGATATCCGTTCAAACACGGCGTGTTCCTTTCGCAATGACAAAGTAGGGGAAGGTCCCGGAGGCGCCGGCCACATGGCTTTAACGAGGCCTTTGGGAGTAGCGCGGGGGTTCCATTAACCCTTACAACGCTGCACCTCGAGCGGACATTCCTGCGCCGGATGTGCCGCAGCTCTCATTTAATTGCTGTCCGCAGCGCTCAAGAGACTACGATCGAAACGGGCCGGTATCCTCTTGCGACACTGGACCGTGAAGACCAAGGCCGCCGTCGGAAGATGACGTCGGACGCGTACCGGGGCAGGCCGCCAAACATGCGGCCCAGCCATGCAATGCAGAGAGAAGTGAGGCAACATCCTCGTGGTCAAGACTACTGACATCATCCTGGGCATCATCGCCAAGGACCTGAAAAAGTCCCCCAGCGACGCACTTGTGATTGGAGTTGCGCAAGGCGCGGATGGGCCAGTGCTGCTCCCGAATCCGCTGAGCGCAAAGGCAGCCGAGTCCGTTGCGGGCTCGCTCAAGCTGTTGGGCATCACCGGCGCTGCCGATCAGGCGCACCGGCTCCCAGGCTTGCCGGAGACCGGCTCGGGAATTTTGGTCCTGGCCGGCGTGGGCAAAGTGTCGGAATCCGGCAGCATCCCCGAAGAATCCCTGCGTCGCGCCGCAGGGTCTGCCGTCCGGCAGTTGGCCGGCCTTGCGTCGGTAACGTTGGCGTTCCCAACCACCGGCCTCGCCGACGTCGCGGCAATCGCCGAAGGTGCCTCCCTTGGCGCCTACTCCTACACGGAGCACCGTTCCAGCAAGGACGGGCTGAAGGCCCCTGTAACAAAGGCCCTGATTTTTTCCGACGTCGATCCCAAGGACGCACAGCCGGCACTGGACCGTGCTGCTGTTGTGGCCCGCGCCGTCAACGCCACCCGGACCCTGGTCAACCAGCCTCCCAGCCACCTCTACCCGGAGTCCTTTGCCGAATCCGCCAAGGAACTCGCCAAAGGCCTGCCCGTCAAGGTCACTGTCTGGGATGAAAAGCGCCTGGAAAAGGAAGGCTTCGGCGGCATCCTTGGCGTGGGCAAGGGTTCAACGCGCCAGCCACGCCTTGTGAAGGTCGAATACACGCCGGCCAAGGCCACCAAGAAGATTGCGCTCGTGGGCAAGGGCATCACGTTCGACACCGGCGGTATCTCCATCAAGCCGGCCCTCGGCATGGGTGACATGAAGAGCGATATGGCGGGCGCCGCCGTCGTTCTTAACACTGTCCTGGCCATCGCTTCGCTTGGGTTGAACATCAAGGCGACTGCGTGGCTCTGCATTGCGGAGAACATGCCCTCGGGTGCTGCGGCACGGCCTGCCGACGTCTTCACCATCTACGGTGGGAAGACCGTCGAGGTCCTCAACACCGACGCCGAAGGGCGCTTGGTCATGGCCGACGGACTCGTCGCTGCCAGCTTGGAGAAGCCGGACGCCATCATTGACGTTGCCACGCTGACCGGCGCCCAGCTCATCGCCCTGGGACTGCGCACGGCTGGTGTCATGGGCTCCGATTCCGTCACCGCTGCCTTGAAGTCAGCGGCAGACCGCGCAGGCGAGCTGGTCTGGCCGATGCCGCTGCCCGAAGAACTGCGCCCAAGCCTCGATTCCCAGGTGGCAGACCTTGCCAACATTGGGGAGCGCAACGGCGGAATGATGACTGCGGCTGTTTTCCTGCGGGAATTCGTCGGCAAGAACGGCGACGGCCAGCAGATCCCTTGGGCGCACGTCGACATTGCGGGCCCGTCGTTCAACAACGGCAGCCCGTACGGCTACACCCCTAAGCAGGGAACCGGATGCACCGTCCGCACCCTGGTTGCCTACGCCGAGGATCTGCTCGCAGTCTCCGCCTAAGCGGCGAGCCCCCGCCCTTCCGGGCCGCGGCGGCCCTTGCAGGACATCCTGCAAGGGCCGCGCAACCCCGGAATTATGCGGCGTGTAGCGCTGTGTCACAAGTGAACGTGAGTCTGGACACAAGCGCTCCACAAACACCCGCAGAGGGTGGAGCATGGGTAGGTGGTTCGCTAAGGTGAACTCGATAGTCACAAATGCAAGAGAACTTAGGTGCTGGCATAATCACGGCAGAACAAGTTCCAAAGACCAGATGGCACGCAGTCCCGTGTCATCATTCACGCGAGGGAGCGTTTTAGTGGCCGATCAGGCAACTGCGCAAGAATTCGACATCCTGGTACTCGGTGGCGGCAGCGGCGGCTACGCCACTGCCCTGCGGGCCGTTCAGCTTGGGTTCACCGTTGGCCTTGTGGAAAAGGCAAAGCTCGGCGGAACCTGCCTGCACAACGGTTGTATCCCCACCAAGGCACTCCTGCACTCGGCCGAACTGGCCGACCATGCACGCGATTCCGCCAAGTATGGTGTGAACGTCACGCTGGACAGCATCGACATGCCGGCCGTGAACGCCTATAAAGACGGCATCATCGCCGGTAAGTACAAGGGCCTCCAAGGACTCATCAAGTCCAAGGGCATCACCGTCATCGAGGGTGAAGGCAAGCTCCAGGGCAACAACACGGTAGTTGTCAACGGCACCCCCTACACGGGCAAGAACATTGTCCTGGCGACCGGTTCCTACTCACGCTCCCTGCCTGGCCTGGAAATCGGCGGCAAGGTCATCACCTCGGACCAGGCGTTGACCATGGACTACATCCCCAAGAGCGCAATCGTCCTCGGCGGCGGCGTCATCGGCGTCGAGTTCGCTTCCGTATGGAAGTCGTTCGGCGTGGACGTCACGATCATCGAGGGCCTCCCCTCCTTGGTTCCGAACGAAGACGCATCCATCGTCAAGAACCTCGAGCGTGCCTTCAAGAAGCGCGGCATCAAGTTCACCACCGGCATCTTCTTCCAGGGTGTTGAGCAGAACGACGACGGCGTCAAGGTCACCTTGGTTGACGGCCAGACCTTCGAAGCCGACCTCCTGCTCGTTGCAGTTGGCCGTGGTCCCGTCACCGCCAACCTGGGCTACGAAGAAGCCGGCATCAGCATTGACCGCGGCTTCGTCATCACCAACGAACGCCTCCACACCGGCGTTGGCAACATCTACGCCGTCGGCGACATCGTCCCCGGCGTCCAGCTCGCACACCGCGGCTACCAGCAGGGCATCTTCGTCGCCGAGGAAATCGCCGGCCTGAACCCGGCAATCGTCGAGGACATCAACATCCCCAAGGTCACCTACTGCGAGCCCGAAATCGCCACGGTCGGCTACACCGAAAAGGCCGCCAAGGAAAAGTTCGGCGACGACCAGGTGCAGACCCAGGAATACAACCTGGCCGGAAACGGCAAGAGCTCCATCCTCGGCACCGGCGGCATCGTCAAGCTCGTGCGCCAGAAGGATGGCCCCGTAGTGGGCATCCACATGATCGGCTCCCGCATGGGTGAGCAGATCGGTGAAGCCCAGCTGATCGTGAACTGGGAAGCCTACCCGGAGGACGTGGCCCAGCTGGTCCACGCCCACCCCACCCAGAACGAAAGCCTGGGCGAAGCCCACCTTGCCCTCGCGGGCAAAGCTCTCCACGGCTAAGTCTTACCAAGACCCACGGTTCAGGTGCATGCGGCGCGATATGCCGCATGCACCTGAACCGGACCAGCAGAATTCATCCGCACAAAGATCAATAAGGAGAACGGGGACGACATGTCTGAATCCGTTAACTTGCCCGCCCTCGGTGAGAGTGTCACCGAAGGAACCGTCACCCGCTGGCTCAAGCAGGTTGGTGACCGGGTGGAGATCGACGAGCCGTTGCTCGAGGTTTCAACCGACAAAGTAGACACCGAAATCCCTTCTCCGATCTCAGGCGTCATCGAAGAAATCCTCGTCGCTGAAGACGAGACGGCTGAAGTCGGTGCCCCCTTGGTCCGCATCGGCGACGGTTCCGGCTCGGCCGCTCCTGCTGCCGAGGCTGCACCGGCCGAGGAAGCACCTGCCGCCCCGGCGGAGCAGGCAGCACCGACCCAGGAGGCTCCGGCTGCACCAGCAGCAGAGGAAGCTCCTGCTGCCGAGGCACCCGCCGCTTCCGGCGGCGAAGGCCACGAAGTTACCCTCCCCGCGTTGGGTGAGAGCGTCACCGAAGGTACCGTCACCCGCTGGCTCAAGGCTGTCGGCGACACCGTGGAGGTGGACGAACCCCTCCTGGAGGTTTCCACCGACAAAGTCGACACCGAAATCCCGTCGCCGGTTGCAGGCACCCTGCAGGAGATCCGCGTCAACGAGGATGAGACCGCTGAGGTTGGCTCCGTCCTGGCCGTCATCGGTTCCGGTGCAGCCGCACCGGCGGCCGCTCCGGCCCCGGCGGCGGCACCTGCTGCTGAGGCCCCGGCTGCTGCTCCCGCACCCGCCGCCGCTCCCGCACCTGCTGCTGCTCCCGCTCCTGCTGCCGCTCCGGCTGCTGCTGCACCGGCACCTGCTGCTGCACCGGCTCCCGCTCCTGCTTCACCCGCAGCTGAGGGTTCTTCGGAATCCGGTTACGTCACTCCCCTGGTCCGCAAGCTTGCCAACCAGCATGGCGTGGACATTGCCTCCGTCTCGGGCACCGGCGTCGGTGGCCGCATCCGTAAGCAGGATGTCCTGGCCGCTGCCGAAGCCAAGCAGGCCGCCGCTGCTCCCGCAGCATCGGCTCCCGCGGCTCCTGCTGCCAAGGCTGCTGCTCCGGTAGTAGCGTCCTCGCTGCGTGGCACCACGGAGAAGGCGCCGCGTATCCGTCAGGTCATCGCCCGCCGCATGCGCGAGTCCCTTGAGGTCTCCACCCAGCTGACGCAGGTGCATGAGGTCGACATGACCAAGATCGCCAAGCTCCGTCTCAAGGCCAAGAACCAGTTCCTGGCCCAGAATGGCGTCAAGCTCACCTTCCTGCCGTTCATCGCCAAAGCTGTCGCTGAGGCCCTGAAGCAGCACCCCAAGCTCAACGCTGCCTACGACGAATCCAAGCAGGAAATCACCTACCACAACGCCGAGCACCTGGCGATCGCCGTCGACACCGACAAGGGCCTCCTGGTTCCGGTCATCTCCGACGCCGGCAACCTGAACCTTGCGGGCCTCGCCGGCAAGATCGCTGATGTTGCAGGCCGCACCCGCGACGGCAAGATCGGTCCGGACGAGCTGTCCGGCGGTACGTTCAGCATCACCAACATCGGGTCTGTCGGCGCTCTGTTCGACACCCCGATCATCAACCAGCCGCAGGTGGGTATCCTCGGGACCGGCGCGATCGTCAAGCGTGCCGTGGTGGTCGCCGACGAGAATGGCGATGATTCGATTGCCATCCGCTCCATGATGTATCTCTCCCTGACGTACGACCACCGTTTGGTGGACGGCGCAGACGCCGGTCGCTTCCTGCAGACCCTCAAGGCCCGCCTTGAGGAAGGTGCTTTCGAAGCTGACCTTGGCCTCTAGGGCTTAGCGCCACAAAGGTCCGCCTTTGGCGCGAAGGGGCAGGTCACCGGGAAATCCGGTGACCTGCCCCTTTGCTGTATCCACCTCCGCGTGGCTTTGCTACAAGACGTAGAACCAACTCGATAAGCTGGGACCATGAGTATTCTCTTCAACATCCTGGTGTTCTTGCACATCGTCGGCGCAGCCATGATTGTGGGCTACTGGATCGCCACCATCAAGGAGCCAACCATCCACCCCCGCCAGCGTGATGGCGCTTTCCTGCAGCTCCTGACCGGCATCGCCATGATGGGCTTGTTCCCCTTGCTGCCTGATGCCGATCCCAACTACTTCAAGCTCGGGGTCAAGTTCGCCATTGGCGTGGCCGTGGCAGTCCTGGCCGTCATCGGTTCCCGCAAGGTCAAAAAGGGCGAGCCTGTCTCCACCGGATTGGCTCATGGTGTAGGCGGTCTTGCCCTGGTGAACATCGCGATCGCCACGCTCTGGAACTGATCCGGCGCCTTCCTGACGCCGGCAGCCGTCCCACTCCACGACCATGCGGAGAGGGACGGCTGCTTTTTCGTGGCGGAGGTGGTAGGAGTTTGCCCGTGAGGCAAGCGCCTATTCCTGGGCTATGCAGAATTCGTTGCCTTCGGGGTCTTGCATGACATCCCAATGGAAGTCGCCAATGCTGTGGCCTTCCACGAAGGAAGCTCCCAACAACTCCGCCTTGTGCCGCAAAGCAGAAGGGTCGGCGTCGTGGAGGTCCAGATGCAGTCTGCGGCGGCCCTCCGTCGGCGCTGCGACCTCTTGAAACGCCAACTGGGGAACTCCTGGTTCTGCGGGCCGCAGCCAGATGAAGCCCTCATGGCGGCCGGATACCGGCATGTCCAACAGTTCCGACCAGAAGGCTGACAATCGGGCAGCGTCAACTGCATTGATCATGATGGACGCGATTCTCGGGCCTCGGCCCTTCCCTGCAGGTGGTTGTACTTCCGTCTCCATCCCGCCAGTCTAGGGGGTCACAATCCACTGACAGCGGAATGGCCGTGCGGTCCCACCGGCAAATCCCTAGGATGGAACCCGGTGGCACCCGCCTCGGGCTGGGTGCCGACTCACAACGACCCCAAGGAGTGGACATGGCAGCAACACGCACCGCACACACGGTTTGGAACGGCAACCTGATCGAGGGCGCCGGCAACACGACGCTGGACAGCTCAGGCCTGGGCACGTTCGATGTCACCTGGAAGGCACGTACTGAACAGTCCGGCGGCAAGACCAGCCCCGAAGAACTGATCGCCGCGGCCCACTCCGCATGCTTCTCCATGGCTTTCAGCCACGCCCTCGCAGGTGAAGGATTCACCGCTGAGGAAGTCAACACCAAGGCCGATGTCACCTTCGTTCCCGGAACCGGCATCACCGGAAGCCACCTGACCATGACCGCCAAGGTTCCTGGCCTGTCCGAAGAGGACTTCCGCCGGATCTCCGAAGACGCGAAGACGGGTTGCCCCGTTTCGGGTGCACTGGCCAGCATCGAGATCACCTTGGATGCCACGCTTTCGGCGTAGCACCACCGTGTGCTGAACAGCAGCACTAACCACGAGAAGAGCCCCGCCGCTTCCTTCACGGAAACGGCGGGGCTCTTCTCTGTTTACCTCTGCCCTTAGCCCTTTTGCGGACGTGAAGGCAAGGGTTCCGGACGGACCTTGCGGTAGCCCTCGCGGAGGGGAGGCCTGTCAGTGGGCAATTCCTGGATCATTTCCTTGAGGGCACCAATGCCGTACTCCAACTGCGGATCAGTGCCGGCCGCATAGGCATGAGGCGGGAACAGCACTTCGATGTCCGGCTCCACACCTCGGTTTTCAACATCCCAGCCGATTCCGCCGCTGAACCACGTGGCGTATCGGGGCTGCGTCACCCCGGTGCCATCTGCCAAGGCGAAGCGGTTGTCGATGCCTACCACGCCTCCCCACGTCCGCGTACCGATCACGGGGCCAATGCCCCTCAGCTTGGACACCTGGGTGATGATGTCCCCATCCGATCCCGCAAATTCGTCTGCGAGGATGATCACCGGACCGCGCGGTGCATGATCCGGGTACGTCCGCGGCTTCTCCCCACGCGGCATGCTCCAGCCAGTGACCTTCCGGCCGATGAGCTCGGCAACCAGCTGGGAGGTGTGCCCGCCACGGTTGCGCCGCACGTCCACAATCAGCCCGTCCAAGGCAGTTTCGGTATCCAGATCGCGGTGGAGCTGCGCCCAGCCGTTGGCCATCATGTCCGGGACGTGCAGGTAGCCGAACTTGCCGTCCGAGGCCTCCCGCACAGTGCGGCGGTTGGCCCGGACCCAGTCCTGGTACCGAAGCCTTTCTTCATCACGGACAGGGACCACAGCCACGCGACGCTGGGCCCCCGCGGCTCCTCCGTGCCCCTCACCGTTCAGCAAGGTCAGCTCCACCGTGCGGCCGGCCGCTCCCACCAACTGCATTGCGGGCGTCAGAGCCGCTGAAAGTTCGACGCCGTCAATCGCCAGCAGGACGTCACCGGCCTTCGCGTCGGCGCCCGGTCGGGTCAAAGGCGACGTGGCCAGCGGGTCCGAGGACTCGCCCGCCAGGATCCGTGTGATTTCCCAGCCTTTGCTGCCGAAGTGAAGCTCAGCCCCCAAGCGGCCCTGGCCGTTGCGCCCTGCCTCGCTCACTGCGGCAGGCTTGACGTAGGCATGCGATGTTCCCAGCTCACCGTGGATCTCCCACAGCAGGTCCACGAGGTCGTCATGCGAACCGAGCCGGTCCACCATAGGGCGGTAGCGTTTGTAGACGGAGTCCCAATCCTGGCCCGCCATGTCCGCGGTCCAGAAGAAGTCCCGCTGAAGACGCCAGGCCTCCTCAAATGCCTGCCCCCAGGCAGCCACCGGGTCAAGGATGACCCGGACCCTGTTAAGTTCCACCTTCACCAGGTCGCCGGATTCGTCGTCCACCTTGGTGTCCGACGGCACCGACGTGACCTGCTGGTCCAGGATGTACACCACCCGATTGAGATCTCCCGACAACCTGTAGCTGTCCACTGCGGCAACCAAGGTGGTTTTCTTGCGCTTGGCGAGCTCGTAGCGCACCAATGACGGTGCGGTCTTCTTATCTGCGAGGGAGCCCTTGCCTTCACCAGTCACACCCGAGAGTTCAGTATCGAGCCACAACAAGGCACCGTCCGCGACAGCCAACTGCGAGTAGTTTCCCTGCGGCACGGGCACACCGATGACGCGGTGAGCCAGGCCCTCCGGGTCGACGCGCACGGCAGGCGCGGCGCCGTCGTCGGACTTTACCGGGGCAGTCGCCACATCCTCAAGTGCGTCAACAGACGGGCCAAAAGGTGAAGGCGTGTCCGCAGCCAAGGCAACCAAATACGGCTTGATGGGGCTCGGGAAAGAAAGGTCGAAGGAGTGCCCGTCATAGACGGGATCGAAGCTGCGATTCGACAAGAACGCGAGGAACTTCCCGTCAGGGGTGAACCGCGGCGATTCGTCGCAGAAACGTCCGTCGGTGAGATCGATGATGCCCGCTTCAGCGTCACCCGGGCGGGTGATGCGGAGCTTACTCCGCGAACCGAAGGATGTGACCGGCTCTGACCACGCCAGCCACTGCGAATCCCCGGACCACGCCAGTTGTTCGATGCTGCCCTCACCCACGCTGACAACAAGGGTCAACGTTCCCTGAGCGGTATCAGCGACATAGACGTCTCCAAAGGAGGTTCCCACTGCGAGCCATCGCCCATCCGGGCTTGCCTCCAGCGCACTCGTGCGCGTGGGCGACGGAAAATCGATCCGAACGTCAACTGCGTCTTCCGCCATGTCAGTGACTGCCGGCGCGTCCGCGGCACTCACAGTGTCAGCGGACGGCTCGGCCGGCGTACCTGATGAAGTGCCGCTTGCCGTGCCAGTTGGCGGCGTGGCAGGGGCTGTTGCTTGCGCCGCAGTTCGTCCCTGCCCCAACACCTTGGACGCGGCTACCGGTTTGGGCAGTGGATCGGCTTCGTTGACCGGAACCGGCGTCGGAACAACTGCGTCGGGTACGTCAACCAGTGCCGACAACGGAGACGCGATGCGCTTGATGTACAGGGCTTCAACAGACCCATGGTCAGCGACGTAAGCAATCCGGCCGGCCGTCAGCGGACGCGGCAGGCGGGCACGTACGCCGGGTGTCGCCTCCACCACGCGCGAGGGCCCGTCCTTGTGCCGGAGCCAGTGCAGCGTGCCGTGCGACTCCACGGCGCTGGCCGTACCCGAGGCGTTGGGAACGACGTCGCCGAGGTGTGCAGCGACTTTGAGGGGTGCGGGACGGCGGGCCGGCGACGCCGATCCCAGCGTGATATCCAGTTTGCTTGGCTCGGCGTCGGCGTCGGCATCGAGTGAAGGAACCATCCACAGCTCGCCGGCCGATTCAAAGATCACCCGGCCACCATCCGTGCTCGCGTGCCGGACATAGAAATCTTCGTGATCCGTGTGGCGGCGCAGCCCCGACCCGTCCGGAAGAACTGAGTAGAGATTGCCGTACCCCTCGTGGTCCGACAGGAAGGCGATACGTCCCTTGACCCAGAGGGGGTCGGTGAGGTTCCCGTCGACCTCCGGAACCAGTCGCTCGAACTCACCGTTACCGTCGGCATCGATCCACAGCTTGCCCGCCGTGCCGCCCCTGTACCGCTTCCACCAAGCAGGCTCACGGGAAAGGACGCTGGCCACCACCACAGGCTTCTCGTCCCCGATTTCGGGACCGAAGGCAACTGCCTCAACGGGACCAAAGGGAAGTTCGACGGCGGCGCCCCCGTCAAGCGGGAGACTGTAGGCATGTGTGTGGCGGCTTTCCGCCTGCTGGAAGGCGCTGGTCACCACCACGTTTCCTGACGGCGTGAAGCCTTTGACTTTAGTGGTGCTGTGGCCGAAGTAGGTCAGCTGCCTGTAGCCACCGCCGTCGACGTTTGCCGTGACAACCTCCGGCGACGTACCCACAATCACCGTCCACACGAGTCGTTTTCCATCCGGAGTGAAGCGGGGGTTCCTTGCCGGCAACTGCTGGGAAGAAACCCGCCAGGCACGCCCGCCGGAGAGGGCGGCGACCCAGATGTCGTCTTCGGCCACGAAAGTGACCAGATCGCCGTGCACATGCGGGAAACGGAGGTAGCTGGAGGAGGTCATTGTTCGATCATAGTCAAGAGGCGCCCACCCTCAGCCGCACCGACAGGCGTTTCCGCCACACGCGTTTCCCATGGTGAGATGGGTCATGAGAATCGTGATGTCCGGAGCGTCGGGAATGATCGGAACGGCTTTAACGGAGCACTTGGCCGGCCACGGCCACGAGGTCACCCGGTTGGTGCGCAGGCCCGCCAAGGACCCCGGCGAGTGGACATGGGACCCGGCCGCAGGGCATCTCGACGAAGCCGTCCTTGATGCCGCGGAGGCGGTCATCAACCTCTCCGGAGCCGGAATCGGGGACCGCCCCTGGACCAAGAAGCGCATCCAGGAACTCCGGGATTCACGGCTCCAAGCCACCCGGACCCTGACCGCTGCCATGGGAAGACTCGGCACACCACCGGCTACGTTCATCAGCCAATCCGCCTCCGGCTACTACGGTGCATCACGTGAGGGCGTTCTACGGGAGGATTCGGGGCCCGGGCATGGCGTGCTGGGAAGTTTGTGCGTCGAATGGGAACGAACTGCCAGGACCGCACCTTCCGGTGTACGCGTAGTGACTCCCAGGACCGGCGTAGTACTCACCACGTCAGGCGGCGCGCTTGGACCTCTCCTCCCCTTGGTGAAGATCGGGCTGGGCGGGCCGTTTGGGAACGGGCGGCAGTACTGGCCATGGATCACACTGGCCGATGAGGTGGCCGCATTGGCGCATCTCCTGACAACCGACATTGATGGCGCGGTGAATGTTTGCGCCCCGGAAAGCGCGGACGTCAACACGATCGTCGCCGCCCTGGCCAAAGCCTTCCACCGGCCAGCTTTCCTGCGTGTCCCCCGTCCCGCTTTGCGCTTGGTGCTGGGGCGCCTTGCCGATGAGCTGGTTCTGGCCAATCAGAGGATGGAACCCGCCCGGTTATCGAATGCTGGTTTCACGTGGGAGCATCCATCCTTATCAGACGCCATGGCCTGGTTGACGACAGACAAAGCACGCTGACCAGGTGGTTGAGTGATCAGCCAATGGTGGCTGGGCCGGTGTCGTCCGGGGCGGCGTTTTCCTGGCCGGCGTTTTCCCGGCCGGGGCTTGGGGCAAGGATTTCCCAGATCCACCATCGCCCGTCAGCGCGAACGACGTGAACGCGAAGCTCCTGCGGCGGGCCCGCAGGCTGTGGCCGGGCTTTGGCCTCTGAGGCATCGCGTTCTTCATAGCCGGATGTCGCCACGGTCACCGTGACCACTGCGTCACCGGCCTCCCCGGATCCGGAGACACCATCCGCAGATAATGTCGTCGAGAACCCGGCATACATCGTTCCGGCTTTCCGGAGGTGATCCGCCAGTAACCGGTCAGAGGCTTCCGCGGGTGACCCAGCGGCATTGACCAAGGCCAACAACTCGAGCCTTCCCTGCGCCAGTGCCATGTCACGTACGGATGACAGCGTGCCTACGGCCGCTGCCGGGTCATCAGCCAGGAGCCCTTCGGCTAGCTCTTCCGGCAGGTCGGCGGACACCGTGGTTCCTGGTCCGGGGACCGGATTGACGGTTTCCGCCGCTGCTTGCTGCGGCTGTGCAGATAACTCCATGCTCTGTTGCTGCGGGTTTTGCGGCCACAGGAACCATGCCGCGGTGCCGAGCATCAGCCCGGTAGTCAGTGTGGCTGCACTGGCCATGAACCAACGGCCACGACGTCGGGGCCGACGGCCCTCCGGGCGAAGTCCAGGTTGTAATCCAAGCGAAAGGAACCTCCGCCATGATCCAACCCATCGGGGGATGCGGCGGGTGGGACGCCCCAAGGCCTGCCGGCGCGTCAGCAGCTCAGGTATGACGGAGGAATGTACGGCGCCGGACAAGTCCACCGGCTCGGGCGCCGCGCTCCTGAAGATCGCCATGGCCAGTTCCCTGGCTGTTGGCCGCACCAGCGGATCCACATCCAGGGCAGCCTCCAACGCCGCCACTAAGGACCTCGGAACATCCGGAACCACCACAGACAACGGCGGCCGGTGCCGGGTAGCCTCCGGGGCCGCCCCCGTCAGGCAGTACCAGCCGATGGCGGCAAGCGAAAAGACATCACGCGCGGGCTGCAGTTCCTGCGATGAATCAGTCCCGCTGCCGGACGCTGCGTCGCCGGGACAGGTGAAGCCAGGCGTTCCGGCCCCAGGGTTTGGCCGGACACCACCCACGATGGAGGCAATGCCCAGGTCCGCGAGCAGTGGCTTTCCCTCGGCCGTGAAGAGGACATTCCCGGGCGCTACGTCACCATGCACGGTGCCGTTGGCATGCAAATAGTCCAATACCTGGGCAAGCGGGGTGAGGATGGTGACGGCTTCCCCCACCCGAAGCCTTCCCCGCCCTGCCATCAGGTTGGCCAGCGAGCCACCCGCCGCAAAGTCCATGACGATACCCGGTGTCCCCGCAGAATCGCCTTCCAGCGGAACGACGCCATGGACCCCCACCAGGTGCTGGTGCCTCAGGCCGGACAACAGCCTGACCTCTCGCGCTACCTCCTCAAAGATCAGGGATTGCGCCACGTGGCCTTCGGGCGTGCCGGGAGTGGCGCATTTAATGGCAAACCGAGCCCCGTCGCAGCTCCTGGTGACAAGCCAAACGGTAGAAGTACTGCCTTGGCCCAAGAGGCGGGATGTCTCATAACCCGTAACGGACGGCATGATGGCGGCGGGCGGATCCAGAGTTTCCATAGATAAGATCTACCGGAATACGGGATTTTCCGCAGAAGTTATCCACAGGTAGCACCCTGACGACAACACCACGCGATGCGACTGAGAGGTTCGCCACAAAACCATGGCCAGTCTCCCGCTGGGTCTAAGCTTGAACCCATGACTCTTGAGTTTTCACAACTGGGTCTTGCCCCTGATTTCGTTGACTACATGCAGGGCTGGGACCTGCAGCGCGAGATCCACAACAAAGTTGTTGCGGGCGAGAAGAACAGCACCGTTTTACTCCTGGAACACGCTGCCGTCTACACGGCCGGCAAACTCACGGAAGATCACGAGCGACCCTTCGACGGGACACCCGTTGTTCCCGTGGACCGCGGCGGGAAGCTGACCTGGCATGGACCCGGACAGTTGATCGCCTATCCCGTCCTCAAGCTTAAGAACCGCGCCGGCATCCGCGACTATGTGGAGCGGCTCGAAGCCATCATGATCGCCGTGATGTCGGACTACGGCATCAACGCAGTGACCGTGAAAGGCCGGGCCGGCGTCTGGATGCTTGCTGATGAGAAAGGTCCAGACCGCAAAATTGCCGCTATCGGTATCCGCGTCCTGGACGGCGTCACCATGCACGGTGTCGCCATTAACTGCAGCAATGACTTGGCGCCTTACGCACAGATCATTGCCTGTGGAATTACCGACGCCAGTGTCACCACCATGTCCCTGGAAGCCGGCCGGACCATCAACCCTGCCGACATCGTTGACCGCTTCGTGGAAGAATTCCGCAAGCATGAAGAAGCACTCATTTCCACCCACGAAGGAGCACTCCAGTGACCCTGGCACCTGAAGGCCGTAAGTTGCTGCGCGTTGAGCAGCGTAACTCGGCGGTCCCGGTTGAACGCAAGCCCGAGTGGATCAAGGCCAAGGTCCAGATGGGGCCGGAGTTTGTCCAGCTCAAGAACCTGGTGAAGAAGGAAGGCCTGCACACGGTGTGTGAAGAGGCCGGCTGCCCGAACATTTTTGAGTGCTGGGAAGACAAGGAAGCGACGTTCCTGATCGGCGGGTCCGAGTGCACCCGGCGCTGTGATTTCTGCCAGATCGATACCGGTAAGCCGTCCCCGGTGGACATGTTCGA
>NZ_JAVTJB010000022.1:0-80225 GCF_031843805.1 Arthrobacter sp. WCS2018Hpa-7 | reverse complement strand
TTGCTCCGGAGGCGAGGGTCAGCGTGGCCCAAGCGGCGTCGTCGACCGTGACATCTTCCGGACCATTAGCGCCGGGGCGGCGGTCCACGAAGGTGTGCAGGCGGCCGGAGACCTCGGTGACGGCGTCACCCAGGAGGAAGAGGACTTGGTCGATGGCGTGGGAAGCGATGTCGCCCAGCGCGCCGGAACCGGCCGTTTCCTTACGGAGGCGCCAGGTCATGGGGGACTCGGCGTCGGAGAGCCAGTCCTGCAGGTACGCGGCGCGGACGTGGCGGATGGTGCCGAGCCGGCCTTCTGCAATGAGTTCCCGGGCCAGTGCGAGGGCGGGGACCCGGCGGTAGTTGAAACCGATCATGGATTGGACGCCGCGGGTGCGCGCCTTGGCAGCAGCCGCTGTCATCAACTCCGCTTCGGCTAACGTGTTCGCGAGTGGCTTCTCCACGAGCACGTGCTTGCCCGCCTCGAGGGCGGCGATGGCGATTTCGGCGTGCATCCAGCCTGGGGCGCAGATATCGATGATGTGGATGTCGTCCCGTTCAATCACGGAACGCCAGTCGGTGGCGGACTCGGCCCAGCCGTACTTGGCTGCGGCCTCTGCCACTTGGGTGGCGTCCCGGCCCACGAGCACTTTCTGCTCGAAGGCCGGGACGTCGAAGAAGCTGGCCACGTTCCGCCACGCATTCGAGTGGGCCTTACCCATGAAGGCGTAGCCAATGGCGGCCACGCCCAGTGGTTGACGCGTCTGGGAAGGGTGGTCGGATGGGTGGGCGGGGGTGGTCATGTTCTTGTTCCTCGCTATTTCTTAGAGAGTGGCTGTTTCGGGTGCCCAGTCCTCAGGGACCGCAGCCGAAGCAGGGGCGTTGCTGATGACATCCACGAACGAGCCCGATTCCACGGATTCAGCGATCGAGACCATGCTGTCCAGCACGTGGTAAGCGAGATCGCCCGTGGCCCGATGTGCGGTGCCGGCACGCAAAGCGCGGGCCATGTCCAGCACACCCAGGCCGCGGCCGTTGGCCGGACCGGTGGCAGGGATGATCTCCGGTTCTTCCGCGCCCGGACGCCAGAGCTTCAGGTCGCCGTCGAAATAGTTCGGATCCGGCAGGGACAGCGTAGCCTCCGAGCCCGTGATTTCGACGAAGCCCATCCGCAGGCGCGGCGATTCGAAGGAGAACACGCTGTGGCTGGACTGCCCGCCCTCGAACTGCGCCATCGCGGACACATGCGTGGGAACCTCGACGGCGAATTCCTCGCCTGCCTTGGGCCCGGAACCGATCACGCGGGTGGCCTTGGCGGAGGAGCCGACGGCGGCCACCTTACGGACCGATCCGAAGGTCTGAATCAGCGCGGTCAGGTAGTACGGGCCCATGTCGAAGAGCGGGCCGGCGCCATGCTGGAACAAGAACGCCGGGTTCGGGTGCCAGGACTCGGGGCCGGGGGTCTGGAACGTGGTCATGCCGGTCAGCGGGGTGCCGATGTCGCCACGCTCGATGATCCGGCGCGCCGTCTGCAACCCTGCGCCCAGGAACGTGTCCGGGGCGGTGCCGAGGCGGATGCCGGCGGCATCCGCGGCCTTGAGCAGGCCCAGCCCGGACTCTCGGTCAAGCGAGAAGGGCTTCTCCGTCCAGACGTGCTTGCCCGCGTTGACCGCGGCCGTGGCAACCTCCACGTGTGCTGCCGGGATGGTCAGGTTCACGATGATTTCGACGTCGGGATGGTTCAGTGCCAGCTCGGGCGCACCGAACTCGGCGATTCCGTATTCCTTGGCGCGTGCTTCGGCGGCGTCGACGAAGAGGTCGGCGATCACCAGGACCTTCAGGTCAGGGAAGACCGTGAGGTTGTCCAGGTACTGCTTGCTGATGTTGCCTGCGCCGATGACGGCGACGCCGACGGGGCCTTTGCGGGTGGAGGGTGCGAAGCTCATGCCTTGGCTCCTTCTGCTGCCTCTGCGCTGGCCGCGGCGGTGAGGTAGTTCAGGCTTTCGGTGATGCCTTCGAAGATGTCTCCGGAGTAGTCGTCGAATTCCACCACGCCAACCTCCAGGGACTTGGCAGCTGCGATGACATCCAGCACGGGGATGGTGCCCTGGCCGGCGGGCTGCTGAGCCTTGGTATCGGTGTTCCCCGGGCCGTCCTTGATGTGGATGAGCTTCACGCGGTCACCGAGGCGAGCCAGGAGTTCCACGGGGTCTTGCCCACCAACGGCAACCCAGTAGGTGTCCACTTCGAGGACAAGTTCGGGATCCAGCAGTCCTTCGAAGTATTCCAGGGCGGTCTTCCCCTCGATGGTGGACTCCAGCTCCCATGCATGGTTGTGGTAACCCACACGGATGCCGTACTCAGCACCCTTCTTCGCTGCAGCGTTGAGTTTGGCGGCCGTGGCCTGGATGGTTTCGGCGTCCTGCCAGTGCTCCGCGGGAAGGAACGGATCAATGACCGTGGTGATGCCCAGTTCCTTGGCGGCGGCGAAGATCGCATCCTGATCCTGGGACAGGAGCGGCGCGTGGCCGGAAGGAGCGGTCAGTCCGTTCTCCTTCAAAGCCGCACCGAGCTCTTTGGCGGTGGCCACGAAGTTGTACGGCTCAACCTGGGTAAAACCGATCTCGGCCACCTTCTTGATGGTTCCAGGCAGGTCCTCCTGGATGGCATTGCGGAGGGTGTACAGCTGGAGTGAGTAAGGCATCGATCCTCTTTCGTTGATAGACCCAGGAAAGGACTTGGCAGAATGTGGCGCTACTACGTTTGAGCTTGCGAACGGAGCATTCCTGATGTTGAGGTAGGGCTTCGAATGCCGCCTAGCGGCCTGCGAGGGATCCGCCGATTCCGCCGACGCTGAAGTATTTGTTCAGGGTGGCGAAGACGATGATGGGCGGGAGCATCATGATCACGGCGAGGGCCATCACGGATGTCCAGTCGGTGAGGTTTTGTTGGAAGAAGGATTGGACGCCCATGGGGAGGGTGAAGATTTCGTTGGAGCGGAGGAACACGATGGCTACCAGGTAGTCGTTCCAGGCCAGGAGGAAGGCGAAGATGGCGGTGGAGAGGATGCCCGGCAGTGAGTTCCTGAGGACCACTTTGGTGAAGGATCCGAACACTGAGCAGCCATCGATCCAGGAAGCTTCTTCGAGGCTGATGGGGATGGAGTCGAAGTAGGCGGCCATCATCCAGGTGGCCACGGTCATGGTGGAGCCGACGTAGATGATGGTGATGCCCATGAGGTTGTCCACCAGTCCCATGGCGGCGAAGAGGATGAACAGCGGGACCACCGAGGTGATGATGGGCAGTGACTGCATGACGAACAGCAGCAGGGAGTAGCCGGAGACTGCTTTGGAGCGGCCGCGCGAGAGGACGTAGCCGGCGGGTGCGGCGACGGCGACGGAGACCACCACGGTGGAGAGCGTGGTGACCAGGCTGTTCTGCAGCCAGATGCCAGCGAGAGTTTTTGTGAAGACGCCGGTGATATTCTCGAAGGTCAGCCCGGTGGTGGTGCTGTTGGGGCCGGGGGTCAGGGCCAGGATGACGGTGACCATGATGGGGACCAGGACGATCACGGTGATGGCTAGGATCAGGGCGAACCGCCACCAGCGTCCGCGCATGCCGGCTTCGGAGAGGGTGCGGCGGGTTTTGCCGGTGGTGGTGATGCCGAGGGCGGGTCCGGATTCGGGGTGGGCGTGGAGTGCTGCGCTCATTATTCGACGCTCGACTTTCGGATCTGGCGGTACAGGATGACGGAGATGACTACCAGGGTCATGGTCATGAGGAAGGCGATAGCGACGCCGGGGCCGGTGGCGAAGTCCTGGAAGACCGTGCGGTAGGCCAGGACCACCAGGGAGGTGGTGGCGTCGACGGGTCCGCCGCCGGTGAGCAGGTAGATGGTGGGGAAGTCGTTGACGCAGAAGATCGTCATGAGGATCCAGGAGATGTAGGTGGAACGGGCGATCAGCGGCAGGGTGATTTGCGTGAACTGCTGCCACTTGGAGGCGCCGTCCATGTTGGCGGCTTCGTAGACGGTGGTGTCAACGGATGCCAGGGCCGCGGAGATCATCATCATCATGAAGGGGAACGACCCCCAGACTTTGAAAACAATCACCATGACCGTCGCCAGGGTGGGGTCTGCCAGGAATAGGGGGGTTCCCAGGCCGAGGCCACGGAAGATCGAGGGGATCAGGCTGTCAGGGGTTGCCACCAGCCAGTTCCAGGCGGTGGAGGAGACCACGATGGGGACCACCCAGGGCAGGAGGAGCAGGACCTTGAAGGTTCCCCCTGCCGGGATTTTGGTGCGGAGGAGCAGTGCCAGGCCCAGGCCCACGGCCCAGGATCCGAAAACACCGACGATGGTGAACAGCAAGGTGAACTGGGCGGCTTTCCAGAAGGCGGGTGAGGAGAGGACTTGCTGGAAGTTCTCGACGCCGACGAAGTCACCTGTTTGGATCAGGTTGCCATCGTGTGTGGCCTGGATTCCGGCTTGGAAGAGCGGGTAGCCGTGGATCAGAACGAGCAAGAACACGGAGGGGAGCAGGAGCCAGAAAAACGTCCTGGAGGCCTGCGCGGAGAGCTTGCTTTTGCGGTTTTGGGTCCCGCCCCCGGGCCCGCCAGGGGCAAGCCCCTTGCGGGCCCGGGCCAGGCCGGACGGTGCTGTAGTAGAGGACATCACCGGGTGCTTACTTCTTCAGGACGGACTTGAGGCCGGTCTCAAAGGCCTGCAGTGCGGACTTCGCATCGGACTTGCCGGTCAGGACAGTCTGTGCGAACTGGCTTAGTGCTTGGCCGCCGTCCAAAACGGCCAGGTCTGCACTGAGTGCTGTGCCCTGCGCAGCGAAGGTCTTGGCGATAGGAATGTATTCATTGACGATCTTGACGTTGTTGGCATTGCCGGAAAACTCGGGTGTTTCTGTGATGGACTTGAACACGGGCAGTGCGTTCATAAGTTTCTTCTGCCAGAGTTCCTTGAGCTTGCCCAAGTAGTAGACCACGAACTCTTCCGAGGCTTCCTGCGATGGGGTGTTGGTGTACATCATGATGTTGTTTGGAAAGACCAGGGCTGCCTTGTCGCCGTGTGGACCCGCGATGGGGCTCGCAACCAGAAGGTCACCGGACGTGTCACCCACGCGTTCCGGAACACCCAAGGCGTACATACCGAAGGCGGCTTTGCCTCCCTTCCATTGAGAGTCAAGATTGTCTTGGGTGTAGCTGACAGCAGCAGGGTCGATGACACCATTCGAAACGAGTTCGAGCATGAACTCGACAGCTTCGACGTTACGGTCATTCATGACGTCCAACTCGCCGTCCTTGTTGAAGACGCCGCCACCGTTGTTGAGCATCATCATGATCATCAGGTGGTTGCCCATATTGTTTCCGGAACCAGCGCCCGTGGCGAAACCAGTGGCTCCGATGCCCTTCATCTTCTTGCCGGCCTCAAGCAAAGATGCCCAGTCGGTCGGAACCGCGACGCCTGCCTTGTCAAACAGGGACTTGCGGTACCAAAGCGGGCGGACGTCCAACATCCAGGGAACAGCGACGTAGCCTTTGGCGGTTTTGAAGGGCTCGACCACGCCGGGGAGGAAATCGTCGAACTGTCCATTGGCCTTCAGCTTCTCAATGACTTTGTCCGCGTACGCGATCTGGCCCTGCTGCTCGAACTGAAAGGCCTGGAAGCCGCCACCGGTGGAAACGGCCGGGCCGGTCTTGGACGCCACGGCCGAGGAGAACGTCTGGTAGAAGTTGTTCCACTGGATGATCTGGTAGTTGGCCTTGGCGTTGTTCGCGCCGGAAAAGCCTTCGGCCAGGGTTTTCGCAGTGTCGTTATAGGCGGGTGTGCCCCACGGCATATCCCAGAACTTTACGGTCCCGCCGGCGCCGCCCCCTCCGCCCTGGGTGGCTGAACCGCCGCCGCAGGCGGCCAGCAACGGCACTGAAGCTGCCGTCGCGGTCAGGCCGAGGAAGCCGCGGCGGGAGAAGGCTTTTTTGCCAGTGGTCTGAACGTTCATGATGATTCCTTTCAAGGCCGCCCACCTCGGGACAGCGGGGGCTGGGCTCAACGTTGAGTAGTGAAAGAGCGACTTGCAGCTAGTGGAATGAGTCTTTAGGCCGGGGTGAAGCGATGCGGAGATCACTACGTCGCGTCCGAATTAACGAACCATCATCCCTAAATGAGAATACTGACCTAACTTTTGTCGAAGGTCAAGCAAAAGATGCATGTGACAGATCAGACTTCTATTTTTGTGACAGAATGAAGTTCGAGCTGCTATCTCTGGTGCACATGACATCGGATTTGAGTGCGTCACTACCGAGAGACGCCGGGCTGGGCGCCGCCTACCGTACAGGAGACCTTTTCCAGGTGCTTCGAGACGGGAAAGCCCGTACCCGGGCCGAACTCGTTATCTCGTCCGGTCTGGGCCGCTCCGCGGTTGCCTCACGAATCGAGACGCTCATGAGGTCAGGGCTGGTCGGGCCGGCCGGGGACGCGGCGTCCAGCGGTGGGCGACCGCCCACTCGTTATGCGTTCATTCCGTCGGCGCGCGTCGTAGTCGCGGTCGATGTCGGGGCCACTCATGTGACCGCCGCTGTGACGGACCTCAGCGGAAGAGTGATTGCCGAGTGCCGCTGGGAACAGAATGTAGCGGACGGCCCTGAAGTTGTCCTCGCAGAGGTGGTAGCCCGAGGTAGGGGGTTGTTGGCGGTCGTACAACGCGATGTCAAGGAGGTGGCTGGAGTAGGGATCGGACTTCCGGGTCCAGTGGAACACGGAAGTGGTACCCCTGTGAGGCCCCCAATCATGCCGGGTTGGGATGGTTTCAACGTGGCTCGGTACGTCCGCGAATCCATGGATCAGTCCCTGCCGGTATTGGTAGATAACGACGTGAACATGATGGCCATAGGGGAGCGTGCGGCCCACTGGCCAGAGCTTAAGGATTTGCTGTTCATTAAGGTCGCCACTGGCATCGGATCAGGCATCATCAGCAGCGGGCAGCTCCAGCGTGGCGCCAATGGGACCGCAGGGGACATAGGCCACGTGAGGGTGCCTCGCGGTGATTCTGTTCAGTGTATGTGCGGCAACTACGGATGCTTGGAGGCGCTTGCCTCCGGCCCGAACATTGCTCGTTTACTCAGGGAACAAGGGCAGAACGTAGAAGAAGGACATGATGTCCTCCTGGCGGCAGCCAGCGGAAATCGGTGGGCCATACAGGCCTTGCGACAAGCTGGAAGAGATATTGGCGACGTCGTTGCTTCGGCCATTAATCTTCTCAACCCCTCCATGGTCGTGGTTGGGGGAAGCATCGGCCAGTCCGGGGGGCATTTGATTGCGGGCATACGCGAGGTTGTTTATCAGAGATCTCCTGCACTTGCCACTTCCCAACTCCGCATTGGACTTAGTAAAGCAGGCCCGCTTGCGGCCATCCTCGGGACAAGCCGGATGGTCACGGAGCACGTTCTATCTCCGAACGTTATCGAGGAAGCATTCTTTGGGCAAATGCGGGCCGGCTAACCGCTCCGAATTTCAAGGAATAAAAGAAAAGAGAAAGGCAATAAATATGCGTACATCATTTGACTCTTTCACTCTTAGAGACGCCTGGCGTATTGGTGTAACCCTCGTTCAACGATGCATTGATGAGAAGCTGCCGGTGACCATAGGCATCTGGTTGGGGGAGCAGCGGATTTTCCACTGTGCGAATGAAGGCACGAGTGCCGACAATGATGCATGGATTGAGCGCAAGGCCAACTCGGTTCGTCGATTTGAGTGCTCCTCAATTGAAGCTCATAAGAAGTTCGGCGACTTAGGGCTGGATTTCTACACTTGGTTTGGGGTGTCGCCCGCAGACTATGCCTTGGCCGGGGGCGCTGTCCCCATTTTTGTGCGGGGCTCTCTGGTCGGAGTTATTGCTGTCTCTGGACTGGAATCCTCTGAGGACCACGAACTTGCTTGCTGGGCACTCGCCCAGTAATTACCTCTTTCGCCGCGCAGCCTTAGAACGAATTTTTATACGCGTGGACAGTTGCGGCAAGCCTGGCGCGTTGTTCGGTCATGCTTTACCAGTACTGGGAAGGACAGCAGGCAGACTTGACAGCGGCGGGAGTGCGCTGGCCGTCCGGTCATCAGTGTCTGCGCTGTTCATCTTCGATTAAGGGTGCCCCCTAGTGGGTCTCTGGCGCTGAGGGTAACCCGGCTTCGACCGGTCGCCGTCGTCGCGAATCTTCATCCGCCGCGTCGGCTTAGTCGCGCAGTTAATGCGTGCTGACCGGCTCGAAGCTGGCAATAGTTTAGGGCCCAAGAGCCTCCGGCTCTGACGCATACCCATTCATCTGGTGTACGTCTCCGGAGATACTTTAAACCATGGGATTGTTGCTAGAGAGAGCTATCACTTTTGCGTGCGGGCAAACCTTCGGCTGAAGTCCTGTCCAGATCGGACCAGTCCTTGTACTTTGCGTAGGCGTAAATCTTCGTATGCTCGGAGGGTGTCCGGTAGCGTCGTCATGCCGGTGAGCGCTTGTGCGAGTGCTTCTGCATCGGTCAGGGCGGATCCGAACCCCTGACCGGTCATCGGGGTATGAACGTGTGCGGCATCTCCGATGATTGCTAGGCGGCCGTTGACCAAAGTTGTGGGTAGGTACTCAGCTATCGGAGTTCCCGTAATTTCCTGACGGGTAATGCAGAACGCAATGAGTTCCCGCCACGGCGATGGCCACTGTGATTGAACCATTTCTGCGAGCTCCACATACAGCTCAGCGGAGATGTCGTCGGGTCGGACGGAATGGTGCACCACGTCATTGCGCACATGGCCGTTGTCGCGCAGAAAAGCATTGTGCGAATTGTCATAGAGTGCCCAGCCAATCCGGCGATGGCCATGTGTTCCACCGCCACGCCTGCCGCGCATGGCGTAACCAAACAAGACGCTGTTCTCGTTGCTGAGGAACGCACCACCGTCGAACTCTGGATTTCCCCGGAGTTTTGCTGGTAGGGACGCTTCGTCTACCATGCCCAGCCAGATCACATATTGGGCAAAGCCGGCGTCCTGGTGGTCGGGAGCGATGGCGCGCCGCACCACGCTGCGATGGCCGTCGGCGCCTACGACGAAGTCTCCGGTGAAAACTTCACCCGCATCGGAGGTCACCCAAGCCTGATTGGTGTTTTGGTCGATCCCAACGACAAGCGTGTTGTCGATAGCGCTAATTCGGTTGTCACGTTCCACTGTTGCTCTAAGCGACCTGTGGACAGTCTCCCATGCTTGGCCGCCCCCTGGCAGGGATGCTGGGATTCTGAGTGCCTCGTCGGATGTATCCCAGCCGGTAACCCTTTCGATCAGAGCGTCCTCAATCATGAGTGCGCCCCCTGTACGCAGGTGCGGGCCTTCTTTTTCCAAAAGGGTCACGGTGAAACCAGACCGAGACAGAACAAGAGACGCTAGGAGTCCTCCGAGCGATGCCCCTACTACGACGATGTGGCCTCTGGGGCCTCCTTGATAGCGGATCTTTACTGCATTTTGCCCCACCCGCACATCCTTCCATTCAGCTGTGCTTTGGATCTTTTCGATGTGGGCGCATGATCAGCCCTGTGTAGAAGGCCGCGCCCGCGAGGATGATGGTCGCAGCGAGAAGGGGAGCGGCAGGGTTGATTCCGTCAATCAGGGCCCCACCGAACAACGCGCCGGACATCATCGCGACCTGGATTGCGGCCACCAGCAGGCCGCCTGTGGACTCAGCATGCTCCGGGTACGATCGGGCGACCCAAGTGGACCAACCCACTCCTGCCATTCCCACGAACAGACCCCAGGAAGCGATCAAGGCTGCTGCGGCAATCCAGGACTGACCAAGCAGCAACAGGGCAAGTAGGAGTACGGCCTGTGCGGCTGCGGTGATTGGTAGCACCAGGCGAAGATTCCACTGCATAAGGGGCGCTGCGAGGAGTGTTCCGACAAAACTGGCAACACCAAAGCAAAGAAGGACCACTGACAACTCGCTGGAGTTCACGCCTGAAACGCCCTCCAGATATGGGCGAATGTAAGTGTTGAAACTATAGGCGCCGCCCCAGAACAGGAGGACGGCGGCCATTCCGGGGATCAATCCCGGAAGTAGGAGGACGGCCTTCACCTCTACCTTTCGGGATCCGCCCAACGGGGCCATCGACGGAAGTACGAAGTATTGGAAGGCAACAGCCGCCGCGCACACAACAGCAACGCCGGCAAATACAGCGCGCCATCCAACGACGTCGCCAAAAAGGGCTCCCAGTGGAGCAGCAGCGATCGCTGCGACAGTTGAACCGCCGAAGATGATCGACAGCGCCCTTGGCACACTCGTAGAGGGGACAAGGCGCAGGGCCAAGGATGCGGCGAGGCCCCATACTCCGCCGAGAGTGATGCCGAGTACCAGTCGGGCAGAGAGCATGATTGTGGCATTCGGAGCGATGGCGACGACAAGATTAGACGCGATCAGCGCACCACCGAAGATCAGGAGCAATGGACGGCGGTTGTACCTGCGCGACAGCGGAGCAACCAGAAGGCTCGTCGCGACGGCCAAAATTGCTGTTGCAGTAACCGATTGCCCGATCAAGCCTTCGCTGACGTTCAGGGAAGAAGCCATCGGCGTTAGCAGGCTGGCAGGCAGCAACTCGGAGGCACTGAGAGCGGCAATGACGATGGCAATGGACCAAATTGCACCCCAGGCAGGTTTTGGCGATGTTGTGGTGGTAGCGGTGGAAGCTGTAGAAGTCATGAACCTAACAAGTCACTTAGTGGATATTGAATATCCGCTAAGTTTAGCACTAAGTGGATGTCAGTTGTCCATTTGGAACTTTCGGCCGAGCGTCGGGTATGCTCCGTGTCCCCTGTGGCCGAAAAGGCGGCAGCCGCAGTCGACAGGGTTGCATGCCAGCCTTGGCGAAGTGGGCGGCCATGCGGGTGCGGATCGGGCTGGGCTGTGGTGTTGCTAAACCAGCAATCGAACGGGGCCTCAGTTAGTGGTGACCAAGGCCCAGGACAGAGCGAGACCGTCGCAGGGTGCCGATTGATACCCTGCGGGTTGGCCCGTTGGGACGTCGCTCGTCGGTGTTGTAACGCTGAGGGATCCACTTTGGGGGATCAGTCATCCCGAGTCGGCGAACCGCGATCGCATTTGCGAACTTTCCTCGAGCGTGTGGACGGAAATCATTGCTCTCGACACCGGTAAGGGGGTGGCGCCATCCAGACCTCGTAGACCCTCTGACTTACTTAGCTCGTTCCGTTTGGCATCCGTGGTGCCGTTTCCTTGCTAACTGCAACAACTGCCAGAGTGACCAGCGATGCGGCGATGACGTAAAAGCTTGGAGCGAGGTTGTTGCCAGTTGTCGCAATCAGTAGCGTCACGATGAAGGGCGCCGTTCCTCCAAAGATTGAGACGGAAAGGTTGTAACCGAGCGACATGCCTCCATATCGAACCGCCGTTGAAAACATCTCACTCATGGCTACTAGGACGGGGCCCAAGAATACTCCCAAGATCAAGCCAAGAACAATGTGCGCCGTTACTGCGAGAAGCGAACTGCCGATGGACATAAGAGCAAAAAGTGGATAAGTCAAAATTGCGGCTGTCCCGCAGGACCACGTAAGAACGCGTTTGCGTCCCACCTTGTCTGAAAGGGCGCCACTAAGTGGAACGACGACGCAGACGGCAACCAAAGTCAAGGCGGAAGAGAAAGAAGAGACCTGGATATCAAACTTCAATGTGCTTGAAAGGTAGGTTGAGATGAATGTGAGGACAATATAGACAGCAACGTTTTGAAAGAGCGCAAAGGCTGCTACCACCAAGACGGACCTCCAGTGGAGGGTGATCGTGGTCCGCAGTGGTTGTTTCAGTACGGAGCCCGACGTTTTCAGAGCCATGAATTCCGGGCTCTCTTCCAGCCTGTTTCGTATGAGAAGTCCGACAATGCCCAGCGGACCCGCAATTAGGAATGGGACTCGCCAGCCCCACTCAAAGATCTGCTGTTGCGTCAGGGAAAGATTTAGAATCAAGACGGCAACAGAGCCGAGCAGAAACCCGCCCATTGCTCCGAGTTCTACAAGACTGACCAAGAAGCCGCGGCGATGCGGGGGAGCATATTCAGCCACGAAAGCCGTTGCCCCACCGACCTCTCCGCCGGCCGAAAAGCCCTGCACCAAGCGCAAAATGACCAGTGCTATCGGGGCGGCGATGCCCAGGGCCTCGTAGGTAGGCAAGACCCCGATGGCAAACGTTGCTGCTGAAATCAGGAGAATGACTGCGGCCAGGGTCTTTTGTCGTCCGAGCCTGTCTCCCAACGACCCGAAGAAGAGCCCCCCAAGGGGACGCACAACAAAGGCGGCGCCGAAAACGGCGAATGAACTTAGGAGGGCTACGACTGGGTCCGTGGTCGCAAAAAAGATACGCCCGATGATGGGGGCGAGATAAGCATAAATTGCGATGTCATAAAACTCGACGGTACTTCCCACGCTGGCGCCCAGCGTGGCCATGCGGATCATCTTCGGCGATACGCGGGTGGGGGTCGTTTCAGACGAAAGTGCATGCTTCATCGAGTGCGGTATCCAATCCATAAACATTCGGAATCACGTACGAAGGTACGGTAACGTGAATGAGAGATGTGGTCAACTGCGGTACTTCGGACTCTTTTTGCTCTCTGTTGCGGCCCTTAACGCCCGTGGCGGTGGTCCGCCCCGCTATCCGCATTGAGCTGAAGCAGGCGTCAACGATCGTAAGCGTGGCGAGGCTTGCCTTGCATCTGTGGGGACGAAAAAGGCACTTGTTGATCTCGGGCCAATTGCTTGGTACGAACGGTTGGGTCATGTCTTGGCGTGCTGTAACTCCACTCTGACGGCGCTCGGTATTCTTGTGGTCAACATTTCGTTTCCACAGATGCGGGCGGAGCCTCTGCATTGCAGTGCGTGAGGGGCTCCTGCGCGCGTAGGTTTGCGGCGCAGTTTTGTTCGCCGGCAAAATCTCCGAATCGGTAGGGGCAGGGTTCGTTTACGACTGACGCCGGCCTCTGTCGGTACGTGGCCTCTTATCGGCGAAGATCGCTGAGCAGACGTAGCGGGAGTGGTCATCGACGGCGTGGTGGATAGAGGCGTCGCCGCGTAGCTGTCCCCGGTTCTTGAGGGCCGGCCTGGGGAGTGGTGGCGCCGAAGGGGGCGGGCGGACCCTGGAGACCACGATGCGCAGGTGATAAGCCATCCGGACCGGTCCCAGTGTTTGGTCGTCCCCGACAGTGACCCTTGACACAAGGCCAACGTCAGTGGAAACATTATGCCGAACAAGGTTTCGTAAATACGAATACCGGAAGCGCCAGGATCGACCATTCCGGAACAGCAGCCAATGTGAGGCGTGGGCGCCCGCTACAGCTCTGAAGGTTGTTCTGGGCACCATCCCCGTCCAGCCCAGCACTTACCGGCATGCCAGGCCTCACCCCCTAGCCGCCTACCCGACCCACCCTGCACTTACCTGCCAATGTAGACAGGAACATATCGTGACAATCCAAACCACCAAATCCGGCGCAACAGAGGGTGGCACCCAAGCCCGTGCTGTTCCCCACCGTTGGCGGAACCTAGCGACGCTCACGGGCGTCACCATCGTCGATAACACCGAATCCGGGCTCAGCGCCACTCTTTTCCCCACTATCGCTGCGGCTATGAAGCTGCAAAGCAGCCACCTGGGGCTCCTCGCTGCCCTCGGCAAGCTCGTGGCGGTCCCTGCCGGACCCGCGTGGGCCTGGCTGGCAGGACGCATCGGACGCCGCAACGCACTCGTCGCCACGACCATGGTCGGCGGCGCGTTCGGAATCGCCGCCGGATTCTCACAGGATTTCATCCAGCTACTTATCTTCAACACGCTTATGTCCGCTTCCATCATCGGGGGCAGCCCGATCGCCAACGCCATTATCGCCGACTCTTTTGACGACTCCCAGCGAGCCAAAGCGTGCGGTTACTTTTACGGCTTCGTCAGCCTCATAAGTTCTGTCATTGCACCGCTCATAGCGCTTTTCACGGGCCTTTCGGACGGCTGGCGCATGGGAATGTGGACCGTCGGTGGTATTTGCATAGCAGCAGGATTCGTCGTAGCTCTGCTGCTCAAGGACCCCGGTGTGGGGGCCTCCGAAAAGGAGCTGGCAGACCTCTCAAGCCGCGATAGCGTCATTCCCAAGGCCACTTTGCGATCCGTGCTGTCGATGTTCAGGATCCGTTCCTTCTCTCTCATGATGCTCTACCGCCTCCTGTCGGGGCACCTACTAATCACGGTGTTCGGCATCCAGTTCCTCGTCATGGAGCGAGGATTCACCAATGTCGTGGCCGCTATTGTTATGGTTCCCTTCGGTCTCGGATTCTTCGCCGGAAGCCTTGGCGGCGGTTGGCTGGTGACCCTCCTGGATAGGACCATGCCGGACAAGGGACGAATCGCATTCCTTCAGGGTGCGCAAATCCTCTTTGCCGTCGTCGCGTTCTTCGCCACTCAACTTCGGTACGACACCATTGTCGTCTACGGCATATTCTGGGCACTCATGGGCTTCGCCCAGGCTCTTAACCCGCCGGTCAACCGGCCGATCGTTGCCGCCATCGTCCCCCCGGAACTACGGAATCAAGCGTTCGCGATCTTCCTCACTGTTTTTGAGACAATTACCTGGGCCGCGATGTCTCTCGGCGCCGGCGCGCTGGCCGCTACGGTTGGCATCCAGGCAGTCTTCTTGTGGGTGCTCGTCATCCTCATGCTTGTCAACGCCACAGTAATTACAGCGTTGTACTTCTGCTATCCCCGTGATGTTGCGCGAGTTCGCGAGACTCTGGAACGGCGCCGTCAGGTGGCCCTCGAACAGATGTGATGGGTCGCGGTGGGGGTCTTTTCGGACCTCCACCGCGGCGCCGTGTTGAGGGCCTTTCTCAATCGGGGATGGAAACGCTAACAATGGAAGCCGGAGATTGGTCCCCGGACGTACCGATCGGGGCCCAAGCCAACGACAAATCGGTTGGCGGTTGCAGAATGGCTACGACCGTGTTCCAAGACTTAATACTTTTCAGATGGCCGGTCGAGCGCACGAGGATTGGTAGTCCGCCCATAACCGACGATCTTTGGCTTGTCCGATGACTGTGCCGCAAATTACTAGAGTTATGCGTAGATGCAAATGGGCGTAACCGTAGTTGTTGGAGTTGACGGCAGCGGGACAGCAAAAAAGACCGCGGAGTCCCTCGGGCGTGCAGTTGAGGTAACTCACTTTGCAGTTCGCGGCCGGCCCGCAGATGTGTTCATCAACCAGGCCGTTCAGACGGAGCCCGCATCACCGTTGTCGGCAACCGACGGATGCGCGGCGTCAGCCGCGTGCTGGGAAGCGTTGCCAACAGAGTAGCGCACCACGCACTCTGCGATGTCTACCTCGCTAACACTTACGACGCCCGACACAGCCGACTGATGAGGCCAGTCAGGTGAGGCGAGTGTTGCCGAGCATTGTGACGCTGGCTGGATCGCGGTGGTCGAACACGGCGGTGGCTCCGGTGTCGAGGGTTGCGATGCGCGCCATCTCGTTCTCTGAGAGTTCGAAATCGAATACGTCGATGTTCTGCCGCATCCGTTCTGGATTGAGGGACTTTGGGATGACGATGATGCCGCGCTGAATCAGCCAGTGCAGTATCACCTGGGGTACCGTCTTGTCGTGATCGGCGGCGATGGCGGTGAGGGTGGGGTCGTTGACGAGGTCGTGCTGGCCTTGGCCAAGGGGACCCCAGGACTCGAGCCGTACACCTCGGTCGGACATGACCTGCTGGTCGATACCGCGCTGGAAATAGGGGTGCGTCTCGATCTGGTTCACAGCCGGCACGATGTCGTTGTGGTCGATAAGGTCGATAAGTCGGTCCGGGTAGAAGTTTGAGACCCCGATGGCACGGGCGCGACCGCTTCGGTAGATGTCCTCCATTGCCCGCCACGCGCCGTAGTAGTCGCCGAAGGGCTGATGTATGAGGTATAGATCCACGTAGTCCAGGTGGAGCATGCGGAGAGACCGTTCGTAGGCCAGGGCAGTGTTCTTCTCGCCGGCGTCCTGAATCCAGAGTTTCGTGGTAACAAATAGTTCGCTGCGCGGGATGCCACTCGTTGCGATGGCTCGCCCGACCGCTTCTTCGTTTTGATATCCGGCGGCGGTGTCGAAGGACCTGTATCCGGCCTCCAGGGCGTCGAGTACCGCTTTCTCTGTTTCGGCCGGCGGAATGAGGTAGACGCCGTAGCCGACGACCGGCATTTCGATGCCGTTGTTGAGTGTGATGTTGGGGATGTGGTTCGACAAGGGTTTGCGGTCCTTCATTGGTCGTTGGTGCTGGTTCGGCTAGGCCTCTGGGATTTCGAGGCCCCAGCTGGAGGGGTCGATCGCGTCGGGGTCCGGTCCTCCGCGTGCGCCGGTGTTCAGAGAGTCCAAGCGGCCGAGTTCGTGCTCCGTAAGGGTGAAGTCGAAAACATTGAAATTCTCGACGATGCGCGACGCGTTTGTGGACTTTGGGATCACAGAACGGCCCCGCTGCAGGTGCCAGCGGAGCAGGACTTGCGCGGGGGACTTGCTGTTGCGGTTTGCGATTTCTGCAACGGCAGGGTCTTGGAGCACATTCCTCCTTCCCTCGCCCCAGCCCGGGTAGAAGGTGATACCGCCGATCGGGGACCACGCTTGGGTAAGGATGCCGAGCTCGGCATTGGTGCGTTGCACGTCGGGCTGTGAGAAGTACGGATGCAGCTCAACCTGGTTCACAGCCGGGATGATCTCCGTCTTCTCGCGCAGCGCTGCCAAGTGGCGCGGCATGAAGTTGCTGACTCCGATGGACCGCACCTTTCCGTATGCGAGGAGTTGCTCCAGCGCGCGGTACGCCTCGAGCGTGCGCTCGAAATGCTGCGGCATCGGCTGATGCAGGATCAGCAGATCGATTCTGTCGAGGCCGAGTTTCCGGGAGCTCTTCTCGAACGCGTGAAGCGTCTCGGCATGGCCGTAGTCGCTGACCCAGACCTTGGTCTCGATGAAAACATCGTCCTGGTCAACGCCGGACAGACGGATGCCCTCACCGACCTCGCGTTCGTTTCCGTACCCCGCCGCGGTGTCGATGTGCCGGTAGCCGGCGTTCAGGGCGGTTGCGACTGAGGCCGCCGTTTCTTCGGGGGCGCTCTGGAAAACGCCGAGACCGAGGACTGGCATTGTTACGCCGTTATTGAGTGTGATTGTCTCGTTCAATTTTTCCTTCGTTTCTGTGGACCGAGCCCCGGTCTCGGGACTCAGTACCTGGAGAGTCTTCGCCGTTGCTTGTCCGTCAGGCTATGACCGCTCTTGGGCTCTTTTGGCCTTTTTGGCGGTGAGGCCGAGTCCGATGCAAGGCACTGCGGCGGCGATCGTCAGAATCAGGCCGATGGCTGGTACGCCCTGTTCGGCCAAGGAAGACGCGATCGCGACGCCGCCAAGCCCGGAGCCAACGGCGATGCCGATGTTGAAGAATGAGTTGCTCAATGCGATCGGGAGCACCCCGTCCGGTCCAGCAGTCTGGAGCGCTTCAGAAACGAGGACCGGGGCTGTCGCGAATCCGAACAAGCCCATAAGGGTGAAGAACAGGACCGCGATGATGGGGTCGCTGCCCCAGAGCAGGAGCACGGCCATGGTGACGATGAGACCCGCTACTGCGGTACCGACCACACTATACGGGCGGCGGTCACCGAATCGGCCGCCGACGGTGGTGCCAGCCAGGGCGCCCACACCGTAGGCAATCATGACGAGGGGTACGATGGCCTCTGCCATGCCAGCACGTTCGGTCAACTGCGGAGCGATATAGCTGTAGACGCCGAGGAAAGCGGCTTGGATGAGTGCGGTTGCGATGTAGATGACCCAGAGTCGGGTGTTGCGTACGCGACGGAACTCAGCGCGAAGGTTGGCCTTCCCGTCCGTGACTTTACTTCCGGGGAGCACCTTCCATACGAGGGCTGCGCAGCCCGCTGCGAGGACGGCTAGACCCCAGAATGGACCCTGCCAGCCAAAGAGCTGTCCAGCGGCGGTACCGATCGGCACGCCAAGGACTGTTGCGAGGGTGACGCCGCCAACCATAATTCCCATCGCTTTCGCTCCGGCCTCAGGACCTGCGGCTGCTGCTGCAACAACTGCGCCTATAGCCCAGAACGTCCCCGTGGCTATCGCTGCGACGAAGCGGGCAATGAGCACCACGGCAAAATCTTCGGTGGAAGCGGCCACGACATGGGCAACCGCGAACAAAAGAAGCGCCATGATGAGCGTTGCTTTGCGGGGAAGGCGCAGTGTGGCGATCGACATGATGGGCGTTCCGATCACCATTCCCAGTGCGTAAACAGAGATGAGCAGCCCCGCCTGGGCGATCGTTACATTGAGAGAGGAAGCCACCTGTGACAGAAGGCCGGCGATGATCATTTCTGTTGTGCCCATGACGAACGTGACAACGCCGAGCATCCACACGATGAAAGGTAGCCGCTTCCGGCTTGCGTCATCGGCGGTGATCTCTCCCGTCGCTACATCAATCGGAGCATGAATAGTGGGCATAAAGGTGCGTCCTTTCAGGGACAGAGAAGCTACACGGTGGGCAGGTTGAGGGCGCGGGAATGCCGTAACACTCGTCGACGCTACGGCGGCTGCTGAAGCAGGGGGATCCCTTCGCTGAACCGCGGATCCTCATCTACGGTCCTTTGATACCAAATGAAGTGGATAAGTAGTATCCATTTACATCACTTTAGCAGCTAATCGGATATCTTGCATCCACTTGTACTAGTCTTAGAGCATGACAGATCGAACTTTGCGAAAGGACGCCGCACGCAATCGCGATCTCCTCATCGCCGCGGGCCGCGAACTGTTTGCGCGACGCGGCCTGGCTGCCACACTCAACGACGTAGCCCACCAAGCAGGGGTCGGCGTGGGTACCGCCTACAGACGCTTCGCCAACAAGGAGGCTCTGATCGAGGCTATTTGGCACCAGCAGGTGGACGAATTGGAGGCGATCCTGCAAGAAGCCCTCGCAGTGTCGGACCCGTGGGGAGGGCTGGTGCTTTACCTTGAAAAGTCTCTGGCCGCACAGGCTGTCGACCGTGGAATGGCGCAGATGCTTGCAGGGCGCACATGGCCCGAGCACTATGACCGGCAGCGAGATCGGCTTGCTCCTTTGGTTGACCAGATTGCTGCACGGGCACGTGAGGCCGGATGCCTCCGCGGGGATGTTACGGGCACGGATCTGATATTTCTCCAGATTGCTCTCACCGATATTTCGGGCGCCGTCCAGGACGGGACGCTGCCCGAAGGGCGCGGTGACGCCGACCGGCTGCACCTCCGCTACCTATGGATCGTTTTGGACGGACTGAATACGTCGACGTCGAGGCTTTCCGAACTTCCTGTGCCAGCCCTAGAAACACACGAGGCACACGCGCTCCTACAGCCCCGCCAACGGCACTGATACAACGCGGTGCACCTCTTGGAGGGATGCTGCTGGCCCTGGCCGGGCCGCAAATCGGCTCGCCCGGGACAGGGTTCGGCACTCGCACGTTCTGAGTTACTAAGCTCCACGCTCGTGAAGTTGTGAATCGGGCCAAGCATGGCACGGACGGGCCCGAAGGAAGCTTGGGAGACCCAAATTCGAACTTTGCGACATGCCGGCGCTCACTCCACTCGCGGAACGCTTTATCGACCAGGTTCGCTTAGAGAGCGGGGCGGCGGTACATCCATCGGGCCGAGCTCCCATCGCAAGCAAAAAATCACGACGAGGGCCGGGCCTGGTCAAGTATGCGGGCGGCCTCACTGTACGGCAGTGGGAACCCGTCAACACGGCCGATGGGAAACATTCCGAGCACTCGCATTGCCTGTTCATCAACCTCCATCCCGTTTCTGATCAGCGCCTCGCGGAACAAGGGACCGGCGATCGGATCCGCGAGGACTTCATCCGAGCCGGACTCCATGGAGAGCTCAAGCGTCACTGCCTCTCCTGAGAGGTCGATCTTGGTGACTGTCCGGATATCTCGGCTCGAGGCACCAACCTCGATCAGGTATGTTCCCGACTCAAGAATCCACCCATCGATGCGGGTGTCCCAGTAGGCGAGTTCGGTACGCCGCAAAACGACAGAGGTCAGATGGGTTTGACCGGGTTCAAGCTCTACCGTCGCGAACCCCTTGAGTTCACGCGGAGCCCGGATCACCGCTGAGTTGGCGAAGGATGTGTAGACCTGTACAACCTCGCGTCCGGACGCGGTGCCCGTATTGGTGACCTGCACGGTGACGAGGAGGTCACCGCCCTCCTGTTCATTGACGGTGACGTCGCTGTACTCGAAGGTCGTATAGGACAGGCCGTGGCCGAACGGGTATGCGACGTCGAGTGCGCGAGCATCGTATCCGCGGTAGCCGACGAGACCACCTTCTCCGTAGAGCACGTGATGCAGCTCGCCGGGAAAGTTTCCATAGGAGGGGTTGTCTTCAACCCTGAGGGGGATTGTTTCAGCGAGGCGGCCCGATGGGTTGACGATTCCGTAGAGGACGTCGGCTGTGGCAGCCCCACCGCCCTGGCCGAGCAGCCAGCCTTCGAGGATCGCGGGCACTTCGGTTGCGAACGGGATTGTTACTACCCCTCCGTTGGAAAGTAGGACGACGGTGGCCGGGTTCGCCTCGACGACGGCCTTGATAAGGTCCAGCTGCACTTGTGGGAGGTCGAGGTGGGTGCGATCGAATCCCTCGGATTCCTCGGTCTCTGGGATTCCGATGAAAAGCAGTGCGACTTCTGCTGCTTTGGCCGTGGCGACGGCTTCGGCTCGCAAGGTTCTCTCGTCGCCGGAGCCGTCGAGCGTGAAGCCAGGGCGGAAGGCTACCTCTGCAGTGGACCTAGCGCGAATTTCTTCGAGTGCACAATCTATTCTGGTCGGATTGACCTGCGAGGATCCACCACCCTGGAAGCGGGGCGTGCGGGCGAATTCTCCAATGACGGCGATCTTGGTCTCGCGGGCGATGGGGAGGAGTCCACCGCTATTCTTGAGAAGCACCAGGCTTCGTGATGCAGCTTCGCGGGCGAGCCTGTGGTGGGCCTCGGAGTCGTAGGTCGCTGCCCTGGGTGTGCCGTCCGTCGCGCGTTGGATGAGTTCCAACACTCGTGCGGCCAAGGTCTCCAGCTGTGACTCGGGGAGTGACCCGTTGACGACTGCGGCAGCGATCTGAGCATCAGTCCTGCCTCCGCTTGCGGGCATCTCCAGGTCGAGGCCGGCGTGGGCTCCCGCGACACGATCGCTGACCGCCCCCCAATCCGAGAGCACCAGACCGTCGAATCCCCATTCGCCCCGCAGCAGATCTGTCAGCAGCCAGCGGTTCTCAGAGGCGTAGACGCCGTTGATTCGGTTGTAGGACGCCATGATTGTCCACGGTTGTGCATCTTTTACCACCCGCTCGAAGGCGCGGAGATAGATCTCCCTCAGAGTGCGCTGATCGACATCGCTCGAGACGCGCAGCCGATCGGTCTCCTGATTGTTCACGGCGAAATGCTTCAGCGATGCGCCGACTCCCTGCGACTGGATTCCGCGAACGATCGCGGTGCCGAGCACTCCTGAGAGAATGGGATCCTCGGAAAGGTACTCGAAGTTGCGCCCGCAGAGCGGTGAACGCTTGATGTTGATGCCAGGCCCCAGCAGGACATGAACTCCCAGTGAGGCGGACTCTATCCCGAGCGCTACTCCAACCCGCTCCGCCAGTGACGGGTCCCAGGAGGATCCGAGGGCGACGGCCGGAGGGAAGCAGGTTGCTCGTTCACTAGCGGACAGGGCGAGGTGGTCACCGTTGCCCCGTTGGAGCCTCACGCCGTGAGGTCCGTCGCTGATGGTGATGGCTGGTATGCCCACACGCGGTATAGGCTGCGTGCTCCAGAATCCACCTCCGCTGAGGAGCGAAGTTTTCTCGGTGAGGGTGAGATCGGTGACAGTCATCACGGGTAGGAGGTCCTTTGCGAAGCGGGGAGGATTAGCGGACGTGCTTGATGCGGATAACGAATATCAACCCGATTAAGGCCGCCGCAATGGAGACGGGGAACACAAGCGCATACGACCCAGTCATTGTGACGATAGTAGAGGTGATCACCGGTCCGAGGGTCTGACCACCCGTTGTGGATAGATTGAGGATCCCCAGATCCTTGCCCGCCTGAGCAGGGTCGGGAAGGACATCTACGAGGAGTGCCTGATCGACCGAGGTGTAGACGCCGTATCCAAAGCCGGCGATACCAGCGAACAACAGCATTCCCATGGTCGATGGGTAGATCCACGGCATGGCGATTCCGATGCAGAAGAGCAGACTAGCTAGAACCACCGGCAGCTTCCGCCTCTTGATGAGGTCGGAAATCGGGCCGGAAGCTACGGATCCGACAATCGACACAACGAGGGTGATGATGGACATTGCCGCAAGCGTCTGGGCTGACTCGGCGAGACCCTGCCCGACGTGCTGCTGCACGATGTAGAGCTGATAGGCCACCACCATGTTGTACGAGATGAGCATGAAGAACCTCTGCCCAAATGCCCAGTAGAAATCCGGTGCGTTGCGCGGTGGACGGAAAGACCGGAACACCTCGGTGAGTGACTGTGGGGTGCGCGGCAGGTCCCGTGCCGAAGGCTCGCGGGGCCAGATGAGCAATGCTATGACGCCGCTGACTACGACGAGTCCGCCGCCGAGTACAAAACCGGGCAAGGTGTTGCCGAGGAAGGCTGCGCCGATGAGTGATCCGCTGGGGACGCCGACAGTAACGCCTCCTCCGTAGAAAGCCGACGCCGTTCCGCGCACTTGCTGAGGAATTCGGTCGGAGAGGACCGAGACGGCTGGCGCCAGCAGCAGGCTGACCGTGATCTGGAAGCCACAGAAGGCGAGGATGATGGCAGCAGGATTCGTGAGGGCGCCGACAAGGATGAGGCTGGCGCCTGCTGTGATCGTTCCGGCAAGTATCCACGGAGAGCGACGTCCGAACCGGCTTCGCGTCCGATCAGAGAGGTTTCCGACGACGAGGTTGGCGACCAGCGCGCACATCGCGCCGAAGGCATTGACGGCGCCCAGCACCCCCGCCGGGTTCGCGAAGCCCAGGTCGGTCAGCCGCTGTGGTAGGACGACGGCCGCGACAACCATAAAGCCAGCCACCCATAGGAAGCCAAGCAACGCGAAACCGATGCAGTAGCGGAAGATCTGAACGGCAGTCGCCGACGTGGCCGAGATCGACGTAGTCGCAGTTCCTGGGGGCTTCAACTCGGAGAACGAGGTTGGGTGGGACATGTTGTGCACTCCTTCAGGCATCGTTGCCGGGCGGGTGCCCGATGTATGAAGATCATAGAACCTAATTTACCAACCAGTCAATAAATTAAAATGAGGCGGTATTCTGAAGTTGTGAGTGAAGCTAGGCAACGTGGAGTCGGACGCCCCCCAGCAGGTGGAGAGGACAAACGGCAGCGCATCCTTGATGAAGCTTCAGACGTCTTTGCCACGGATGGGTATGAGGCGTCATCCCTTGATCAGATTGCCCGGCGGGCCCGCATCTCGAAGGCGGGGCTGCTTCACCATTTCGGCTCGAAAGTAGCTCTTTACTCCGCGGTTCTCGAGCAGTGGGATGGTCAGAACCAGGATCAGTGGACTCCCTCTGAGGAACCGTGGGACTTCCTCGATTCATGGGTAGATCTCGCGGTCCGTAACGAACGCCGCCCGGAGACGATAGCGCTCTATACCTCGTTATTGCCGAGTGTGATGAACCCGGACCACCCCGCCCACGGGTGGATGCGCGCGCATCTGGAGCGCGCTGTCGAGCTTATTGCTTCAGGGTTCGAAGAGGGAAAGCGGCGCGGGTATGTCAAGGCGGATGCACCTTCGATCGAGCTCGCTCGATCAGTCACGGCCTACTCCGACGGCATTCAGGTACTCTGGCTGTGCCAGCTGAGCGCTCGGGATGGCCAAGAATCTGGGGTCGAGTTGCCGATGAACCTCGCCGAGCAGATGAGGATCTTCATCGACATGATCAAACGCTCGTGGGGAATCTGACTCGCCTTGCGCATTTAGGGTTGCGGACGAGCGGTCTGCCCCGCTCTGATAGTTGGACTAGGTGTCCAACTATGTGACTCCACCGCGTTCGTTGTGATGGTGGATTGCGCGGCCTGAGAATATGCCGCTCCAGTCACTAGTTCAACCGACGTAGGGCGAACTCACCCGATGCAAACGGTGGGTGCTCAGGTGCACTGACATGCCACAACCAGCTATCCTCGTCACTCAATCTGGGCCGGTGCCAAATCGTTTTTCATGGGGTGCCATCAGTCTTGTCGCCCTGGAAGCCGCAACGACGGACGCGGATAGGCCTAGCCTGGCTGAAAGATGGACAAGAATCATTCAGCGATGGAACGGCAGTTGCCGCCCCTGTCGAGGGCAGTGTTGCTGACGACGTCTTGACTTGAACCGTGCTAGCGGCCCTATGCCGCATGAGAGGTTAAGGATCAGTGAATCGGTTCTGCCGCACTGGGGGCTGCTTCGTCCTCGGCCTTGTATACGCCGAAAGTCACGCGTGGCATTTGGGCAAAGTCAGTCACGGGTTCATAACTCTCGACGATGCTGATGTTCTGTTGGACTTCGTGAGGCCAGCGCATCCCAATGATCCCTGAATGGATACGGGAGTCGGACAGCACGAACTTCAGGGCGGTGTCGTACAGGCTGTGCGCCTGTTGCCATCCGGGGGCGAGGAATGTAGCTTCTCGTTGGAAGATCCCGGAGGTCATCGTTCGCATGGTGACAATGCCGGCACCCGCTTCGTCCGCTTGGGGCAGGAAATGGCGTGCTGCCCCCTGGTAGATGAGGTTATAAGCGATTTGATAGACCTCGATCTCTCCTGTGCTCAGGAACGGTATCAGTGTCCATGGTTCCTCTGAAGTGATACCGATGTGGCCGATTTTGCCCTGTGCACGCAGTTTGACGAGTGCACTGAGAGGGCCGCCATTGATGACATGGTCCACGTCTTTGTTGGAGAACATGCGCCCATGGATTTGTAGCACGTCGATATGGTCGGTTTGCAGGCGTTCAAGGCTGCTGTGGACGCTGTCTTCCATGCCCGCGGCATCAAGATGAAACCACGCTTTGCTGGCGAGCACGCACTCATCGCGGCGTTCTTTCATTACCCGACCAATGAGAGTCTCGCTGTAGCCATCGCCATATGCCTGGGCCGTGTCGATGTAGTTGATCCCTGAGTCAAGACCGGCGTTGAGAGTGTCGATAACAGTTTCTGCCCCTTCCTCGCTCAGCGGGTTCCATCCGGTGGCCTCGTGGACGTATGTGAAAGCTGCCCCGCCAATCGCGATTGGTGAGACCGCGAGTCCTGTTCGACCCAAAAGACGTTTCTGCATGACTGCTCCTAATCTTTGATGTTCATTTATGGAGGAAGGTGGGGATGCGAGATCGGGTAATGTATCGCTTCCGAACCGACGAGGTGCTTCGTAAAGCAGAGTCACCTCAAAGCGACCGTCACCGGCACTCGTTGTGTCTGGTTTTCCTGCCGAGTCGGCGGCGAGGCCCGCTGAACCTGGTTGGCAGTTGTTATTAAGTGGTTGGGGTTGGCGCCGCAGGTTCCATCTTCCGGCGATCCCGGACGTTATGGTCGGACCAGTACTTTGCCCGTAGTGATGCGGCCGTCGAGTACGAGGGCAGCAGTTCCTCGATGTACGCCCTGGCCGGCGCGACCCCGCCGGTGGGCATGACGTCGGAGAGGCTCAGCAATGACGGGATCAGCGTCTCGTCGAAGCCGGAGGGGACCACAACAAGGGTTCCCGAAGCCTGCGGCACGCGGGCATATTCGCCCTGCCCGCCGTCGTCGTGCCCGCCCCAATGGGCACCATTGCGGCAGGAGGTCTGCAGGCCTTCCTTGCAGAAGTCGCAGGTGCCGTCGGAGGCAACGAAAGGTGCGATGACAAAGTCACCAATTGTCGGGCCGGTCACTTCGGAGCCGAGTTCTTCGACGATGCCGACGAACTCGTGGCCCATGCGGGCGCCTTCGGGGGATTCGGGTTTGGAGGCGTAGGGCCACAGGTCGCTGCCGCAGATGCAGCCGGCGACTATACGGACGGTTGCGTCGGTGGGCTCCTGGATGGTGGGGTTGGGGACGGTTTCGACGCGCACGTCTCCGGCACCGTAGATCAGTGTTGCTCGCATGGTGTTTCCTTCGTAAATTGGTGGCCAGGTTCCAGTGAACACCGGTGGTGGACCTCGTGGGAGTGCATGTCAGTACCCCCATGAACCGGTCCCCGGCGTGCGCGGACTGGCAGTTCCTCCCTCGCGTCAGCCCCCGGGCGTAGCGTGGAAGCCATGACACACAGCGAGGACGTGTGGAGGTTCCTGACCACCCGCCGCGTCAGAATCACCCCCGATGAAGCAGGACTGCCCGCCTATGGCGGCAACAGGGTGTTGATTGAGGCACCATTTGGGTAACACCCATGAAGCACATCAGCGAGAAAGAGAATGCCTACTGATCGTTGGAGCGAGGAAAGCCTTGCACGCCACGGGGCGGCCGGAGCTGTGCGCCAGGACTAAAACAACGCCCTGGTTCCAGAATCGTGGGCATCGAACTACGTTTAGGGCATGTCGAGTCGGGTTTTGTATGCGGTGTTTTTGTGGTGTTCCAGGCGGCGATGATGCCGGCTCCGAGCATTGGTCGGTGAGTCGTGCGAAGCGGTAGCCGGGGTCTGTGTCGAGGGCGAGGTGCATGTATTGGTGTGCTTTGGATCCTCGGCCTTCCCACCAGTTGATGTAGCCGATGGTGGTGAGGATTGGTGCTGCGTGGTGTGGACGGGTTCTGGTGTGTGCGTGAATGAGGAGTCGTTGGGCCCTTTAGACGCGCGACCACTTCGGCGCGGTCCCGGTTTGGGCGAAGAGATGTGTTGGGGTGGTTCGTTGATGCCGGGGATGTCTGCCATGAGCCGGTCGCGGATGTGCGGGAATTGAAAGTTCGCGATGAGCGTGGCGCAGTCCCCGTCGGTGGGGAAGTCGATGCTATCCAGCAAGCCCTCCAGAGCCTCCTGGCTTCTAGTGCCGCCTGATGGGGTGCCCCGGCGCGGATGGTGTTAATGCGGGTTTTCGGCGGCGGTGGCGTGGTCCGCTTCGTCGGCCCGCGTGGGGAGGACTATGCGGTTGGTGGGGTGCGATGGTGCTGCCGCGGTAGATGAATTCCGGGTATCTGCGGATCGTCTGCAAGGCCGGGGAGGGCGGTGGTGTTCCAAAACCCCGGTAAGGCTACGGTCGAATGCGAGGACGGGGCACGAGACTTTGGGCCGATCAGTCCATTGAGGGCTGAAGGAGTTCGAACCGGCCGGAAAGATCCTGAAAACCTTGTGCGCCCCATGCCAGTGCATCATGTTTTCGGGAGAGAAGTGAACACTTTCAGCCCTGTAACCCAGGCGTGGCAAAGAATAACCGCATTCCCCCGCTGGGGTCGCTTGAGAAAATGAACGTTAGAGTACACTAGGCCAATCGTTCGGAGGTCGTTGGCGTACTCTGGCGCCCGCCGTCCGGGCTGCCTGCCCGATGTTGGCGAAGGTGCCGCGCCTTGCACGATCTACCCGCCGACTCCGCGACGCCCTCGTAGCCTCCGTCATTGGAACGGGGAGGGCGCCGCTGCTCCGCAACAGTTCGTCAGGGAACGGTCAGCACGATGCGTCCGCCGCTCACCTCCCCGGAAGCGAGATGAGCGTGCGCGGCCCGGGCCTCATTTAGTGGATAGCTCGCAGCGACGCGGAGGGCGAGTTCTCCTCGTGCGGCGAGGTCCGAAAGGGTCGTGAGCATCGCGCCATCGGCGGCGATCTGTGTGAGTCGGACCCGTATGCCGCGCTCGGATTGCGGTAGGGCGTCGATACGCGTGGAGACGAATGCGCCCCCGTCTCGCACTGCGCCGAGGACCTCGTCGCCGAGCATCGCGGTATCGATGACACCGTCAACACCATTCGGATAGCGGCTACGGATAGCACCCACCAGCGCGTCGTCGGAGATGAGGTACTCGTCGGCGCCGGCGATGTCTGTGGCGAATGCGCCGTCTGCCGAACGACCACATGCGATAACGGTCGCGCCCCGTCGCTTCGCTAGCTGCACGGCGTACGCTCCCACGGCGCCCTGGCCGCCGGTGACCAGAACCGTAGTTCCCGGCTCGATTCGGAGCAGCTCGACGGACTGTGCCGCGGTGAGTCCATTGAGGGGGATAGTGGATGCTGCTGTCGGGTCGATGCCTTCCGGGGCTGGGGCGAGTGCGTGGCTCGGTACGATGACGTACTCGGCTTGCGCCCGATACTTGGCCACGGCACCAGCGCTGATTGCGATCACCGCTTGACCCGGTTGCCACACTGTTCCTGGTCCGGGGACGTCAACGACACCGGCGATATCCCAGCCGATCCCGAAGAAGTCGCCCTCCGGTGGTGCCGGAAACCGCCCGCTCCAAGCTGCGATGTCGGTGGGATTCAGGGCGGCCGCCTGTACTTTGATCCTCACTTCGGCATAACCCGGCTCCGGGATTGGGACTTCCTCGACGCTGATATCGTCGAGAGTGCCCACCGAACGGTAGATGACTGCGCGCATAGTTGCTTCCTTACGAAGGTCGATTTTGTTTATTCTGACTCGCACTTCCCACTGGTAGCTGGGCAGTGCGAACATTCTTTTGTTTCTTCTCAGCGCGAAGCCGGGAGACCCTGTCTAATCCCTACGAGTGCCTGACTCAGCCTCGAAGTCTGAACGTCGATCGCCTGGGGTCCGTTGCCTGTGAGTACGCGCAGTTCGCTGTCGTAGACTGCGCGTGCTGAGGTGGGGTTGATCGTTCCGGCGAGAGAGAACCCCGCATCGCGGAGAATTTCGTCCGCGTAGGAAGTGGGGCGGCTCCGTTCACCAGGAACATGTGGATAGCTCACTGTGAATGCGATCAGCTCAGAGCGCTTGTCTGCAACTGTCACCTTCGCCGCCGTGAACGCATTCTCAACGAGACGATACGGTTCGCCGTCCTCATCAACGCGCCACCAGGTCGATGCAAGCGCGACCGGCCCATGGCAGATGAGCGAGATCACGCCGCCATTCTCGCGTACGACATGCAAGGTCTCACCGAGCCATGCGTCCGATGTTAGATCTGCCATCGGAGCGTGACCGCCGGGTACATGCACGAAGTCGAACTCAGCTAGATTGAACGCGTCCGAACGGTCTCGGTGTCGTTGCACGATCGTTTCGAGCGAAGCGAACGGTATGGCGGGAAGGTTGCTTAGTCTCTCGACGAGTTCCTCGCGATACTCAACAAGCTCCGGTTCAGTGTTCGGAAGGATGCGGGAAACAGGGATGCCGCCGAGATGTTGCTCGAGCAGGCGCACCTCGCGCTCACGCCGCTCCGCGAGACCTCGGTGCCGGCGACGTAGCCCCTGGATGTCGGGCTTGCGTCCTGCCTGCTCGATCATCGTCAGACCGATGGTCAGCCCGAAGGCTGACCCAGCATGCATGGCCAAGGCGATGCCGTTGATATCAAGCTGTGGAGCCCGCCCATCCGGGGTTGCGAAGGTGAAATCGTACTCGTCGCCGAACGTCCGGAGGATCTCCGCGAGCTCGACGAGAAAGAATCCCGTCGATATTGAGCCTACATGCGCCGGCTCGGCGATTCTGAGGTCGTGCGCCGACGAGATGATGATGAGCGCCTTACGGCGCATAGCTACCGACATTCGTTGCTCCTGCTCTACGTTGTCTATAAATGGCATCATAGACACATATTGGCACTGAGTGCCACATTGCGTCTAAATGCGTTCCAACGCACAAATGGGCACGGAGTGTCACGACTGATAAGATGTGAGCATGGTTTTGATTGTCGACGTGCGTCAACGAGCCCGCGATGCTCTTCGCCAGGGCATCGCCGAGGTTGCACTGGCGTTGTTCGATGAGCGGGGTTTCTCGGCGGTCACTGTGGACGAGATCGCAGAAGCTGCTGGCATCTCGCGGCGTACGTTCTTCCGACATTTCGCAACGAAGGAAGACGTCGTTTTCACGAATATCATGGAGAACGGCATCATACTTCGTGATGCGCTGGCGCTGGTGCCCTCGGACGTGCATGCCTGGAGCGCAGTGCACGCAGCATTCCTGCAGAGCGCCGATTCCGTCGATTTGGCTCGCGAGCAGTGGCTTCTCGTACTCCGAGTCATCCAAGCAACACCGGCGCTTCGCGCACGAAACATCGAAAAACACTTCACATGGGCACAGTTGCTCGCCCCGGAGATCGAAACCCGACTGCACGGCTCCGTTATCGCTCGACGGAGAAAGTCTTTGACCTTGGCGAGTGCGGCGTTGGCCTGTCTCGATGTCGCACTCTCGGAGTGGGCTGCGGGGGGCGGTGAAGAACGATTCCGGGACGTCTTGACGGACACGTTCGCCGCGATCACGGATGCTGCTTGAGGGAGACCACGTGCCGATCGACTTCGCGGCCCCCATCCGAACCGATGCGGACTGATCACTCGCGGGACTTTTCGGTCCGCTGAGGTTCGAGGCTACTGGAATCTCCGCTTGGCCCACACCACCTCGACAGGCGCAGCGAGGGTGATCTCACGCAGTCGTTGAGGCTAGCGGGGACGGACCCGCTCACTGATAACACCGAAGGACGGGCAGCCAGCCTCGGCGGTAGCGAGGAATTCATCCGCGTGGCCATCGAGTACACAACGATCCTCCCGGAATAGACATCTTTCACCGCGCGGAGATAGCTTCCCCTCTGCGGTGGAATGTTCGGTAATGTCGGTCGGTCACTCATTGTTCGGCACCTCTGCAGTGAAGTCCCGCTCCACCAGGTCATTATGAACAGGCGGCCCCGGGTCTGCCGTTCAGGCCACGCTGCTCCGAGAACACAGGCTAGGTGCCGTGGTCCCTGCATAGGCGCTGGATCCTGTTCTCGCCCGCTGTGACGCCCTTCACTGGAGCTCGTCAGTGATGAAACGGTACCCGAAGCCGGATCCTCGGCATGGATATCCAAGGCCGCGTTGACGCGGTCGCGGTGCGCCTTGATCCAGTCGCGTTCCGTCACCGGGCTGGCCCTCTGACGCCGGCTGGTCCCGGGGAGGGCATGTGACTCAGGGTATATCCGACATGGTCAGGATCCTTCCACGAGCGCCAGCTCTTTAGGTCAGGGGGTCAACCAACACCGGGGGTCGTCCCGTTATCTCTGAAGACGTGCGTGATGCCGCCCGACGTCGAGCACTCGGGCGGCATTACGGCGAGGCTTCGGTCCCGAATTACTCTCGCAACAGCATTCCCCCGTTGATCGACCACACCTGACCGTTGATCCACACGGCATCGTCTGACAACAGGAATGTCACGACGCCAGCGAGATCTTCCGGCCGCCCTAAACGTGTGCTGGGGATTGTCTGGCGAACAAATTCCAGCGCCTCCGGCGGGAGTGCCATCTTTTCCGCGGATGTTGTCGGCACGACACCCGGAGAAACTGCGTTGCTGCGAACGCCGTCACGCCCCCAGCGCACTGCGATGTGACGAGTGAGTGCGTTGATTCCCGCTTTGCTCGTCTGGTAGGCGGCTCGCGAGTGGTCACCCACGTGTGCAGCCGCTGAGGAGGTATTGATGATGGACCCACCTCCCTGGGCGATAAAGTAGGGCAGCACTGCACGCGCTGTCAGGGCGTAGCCAATGAGGTTCACCTCGAGCGTGCGACGCCAGACCGCGATGTCCATGCCGAGGATGTCACCGTCTTGCCCGAGCACCCCCTCGGAGACGTCGGCTCCGACGTTGTAGAGCCCATCGACCCCACCAAAGCCTTCGACCGTCGAGCTGACAAGGTTCGACACCGACGTCTCATCCGCGAGGTCGAACTGTACGGCGATCGCGGCACCGCCGGCATCGGTGATCTGCTGCACGACAGCATGAGCAGCGTCGAAGTTCACATCTCCCACAGCCACGGACGCCCCTTCATTGGCCAACCGCTCGGCAGTCGCGCGCCCGATGCCGTTTCCGCCACCAGCCACGATGACTCGTTTGCCTGCCAGACCGTTCATGTTGATCACTCCCTGGAGATAGTCGCCCGTTGCCCTCTTTCGGCGCCTCCGGGCGGCGGTGCCATTCGGCATCCGCAATATACAGAGGTTAGCCTACTTCTGCACGATAACCTACGAATGTAGGAAAGTAAGAGAATAAATTGATGTGTACGATGGCGCCGGCGTCACAGGTTCGATTCGCCCTACGCCCTCTGCTGGCGGGAGGGCGGCGCGGTTGACGATCGGCAGCGTGTGGCCGCGATCAGTGCGGCGATCAGTTGCTGCGGCCTGACGGGGTGTCACGCCAACCTTCTTCCACTTATGGCGTTCTGTGCACGACTCCTATGTCGCACAATGATCCGCAGTCAGGTTGGCATTCAGCTGGAGTAGGCGCCCCAATAAAATCACCCTCCGGATGTAGGATAAACACCACATGCAGGCTTACAACAGGAAGTGACCGCTCATGGCAAGTTCATCGTCGGCGAATGACAACCCGAAACCGAGCGACAGGCGAGTGTTGCGAACACTCAAGAACCTAAATGAAGCGCTCCTGTCGCTGATTGAGAAGTACGATCTCGCAGAGATCAACGTCGCCACGATTGCCGAAGAAGCGGGCGTAAGTCGCTCCACCTTTTACGACCACTATCAGAACGTGCACCAGCTCGCCGAAGTCGCCTGCACCATCCTGATCGATGAGCTCGTCGAGTCGCTCCCGACGCCAGATTCGGACACGGTCGAACAGCGCGGCCCACAATCTCTGCAAGCGTTCTTCGAAAACCTCAAGGACCATGCCGGGCTCTACAGCAATCTCCTCGGCCCGCAGGGAAGCGCACTGGTTTCGGACCACATTCGTCGTCGTATAACGGCAGCCGTCCGAACCGGTATCGAGAACTCATCTGGCGCGTGGCCGCGCGACACCCGACCCGCACCCCGGGTGGACGACCAGGTCGCTGCAGCCTTCACCGGGGGAGCACTGATCGGCGTGGCGCTCGACTGGTTACACAGCGGCTTCCCATGTATGCCTGAGGAGATCGCTGCGATGACATGGAAATTGATGTCAACGCAAGGCAACGGGGCTGGCGCATGATGCGCCAGACATCAGCAGATGGCAGCCAGCCTCGGCACGAACGTCAAGATGCCCGGCTATCCACAAAGCCAAGCCCGACGTGATTGATGGGACTGCCGCCTCGGCGGTCTGTGCCACGTTCTCTAGGAGAACAGCGATGTGCAACCTGTTCTTGACCTCCGACCCTTCCGCTACGCGCTGAAACCAGAAGCAGTCATGGCCGGGACCGCCAATCTGGTGCCACGCGCAGGCGGCGCAACGTCGTCGAACGCAGCTTCAACACGCTCAAGCAACGGCGATCCCTGGCTACCCGCTACGACAAACCAGCTCTCACCTACCGCTCAGGGACTATTAGGAGACACGCCGTAGCAGACTTTTGGGTGTGATCCTAAGCTTTGCCAGCCGATGGCAGGTGTTCAACTTCCTTGGAACCGGAAGGCCCAATGCTCTTGGACAAGTGCTGGTCCGCTACCTAGTTCGCGTCTTGAGGAGGAACCGGTTACGGGGTTTCGCTGGCCTGGACGAGATCTGCCCCGAACCCGTGCTGCCTGAAGACCATCCCTAGCGTTGGCTGCTGACGTGCACATCATAACCACAAGCACTCAGGACGCTTGGGGGTACATTTCCTGGGGTGACGGGCTCTGAGCCAGAGAAAATATGACCCGAAGGACTGAGTCACATAAGGTACGTGCTGCACTGGAGCCGGGTTCGCTTAGTGGCGGTCCGCCCGCGGCCTAGCCGGTCCCTCAACGGGGGCCTGAACCGGATGACATTCGGTTGTGGGCAGCCTCGCCCGGTGTGGTCATTCTCAATGCTTCGTGTCAGGATCGCGTTTCGCATGGCGGTCCGCTTTCGGATGAGATGGGCTGGTCGGCCGTTTTGGTGCTGCCAGGGCCTCTTCGTCCGGGGGTCTGCGGGTGCCTGCCACCAGCGCATGCCTTGTCGTAGCGTTAGGATATGGACTATCAGGCAGAGCTGCGCGGCTTTCTGACCACACGTCGTGCGCGTATCACCCCTAAGGAAGCGGGCATGAATCCGTTCCCGGGGATGCGCCGTGTGCCCGGTCTTCGCCGTGAGGAAGTCGCATATATGGCGGGGATCAGTGTCGATTATTACACGCGGCTCGAGCGTGGCCGGGTCCAGGGGATCTCTGATGAGATCCTCGCCGCAGTCTCCCGCGCTCTCCGGCTGGACGACGTCGAGCACGAGCACCTGTTTCGGCTCGCACACGCGCTCCGACCGGCAGGCTCACGGATCAATAAGCCGCGACGCCCGTCAACGGCGGGGCAGGACGTCATTCTGCAGCGCGTACTCGATGCGCTCGAGGTTCCGGCTCTGATCCAGAACACGCGCCTGGACATCGTGGCCGCGAACCGGATGGGGTGGGAGCTCTACCCGCACGCGAAGCAGCACGTCGCCCGGAGCCACGGTGAACCCTTCAACCTGCTCCGGTTCCAACTCCTCGACCCGAGAGCACCGGACTTCTACGTCGACTGGGATCTCGCAGTACGCAACGGCGCCGCACTGCTTCGCGAAGCGGCAGGACGGGATCACGCAGATAAGGACCTCTTCGCGCTCATCGGGGAGCTCTCGGCGAAAAGCGAACTGTTCCGGACACTTTGGGCCTCCCACGACGTACTCCGCTACCGGTGGGGACAGAAGCGCTACCGGCATCCGCTCGTCGGCGATCTGGTGTTCGAGTCTCAGACATTCGCGGTGGCCGGAAACGCATCCCTCGACCTCGTCGTATTCACGGCGAGCCCTGACTCCCCGACTGCGGACGCTCTGAAGATCCTTGGGAACTGGACCACCGAGCATGACCGAGCGCCAGAGGAGTCCGACGCATCCCAACGGGACTAGAGCTCCCTGGCGGCAGCACTCCTTGACAGCCGCTGCTCTCCGGTTGAAGTGAACATCATAGCGGCTGCTCACGCCCCTGCCGCCGCATCACAGGTATTCCCAGCGTGAGGGGGTCTGCCAGACCCCGGGACGATGCGGGTCTGGTTCGTCGGCTGCCAGTGCCGTTACATGGATAACGGCCGCCGGAACTGTCGGCGGACGTCGTTCAAATGAACGTCGTGACGATGATCTGGAGAAGTAATGACCACGCAGGAACACCAGGGTATAGCGACTCAGCCGCGCGGGATGTCTCGCGGCTTGACGTTGCTCTTCGCGATCGCAGGGGGACTTTCGGTCGGCAACATGTACTGGGCGCAGCCGCTCCTCGCCCCGATTGCCCAGGATATGGGCGTCGCGTCGAGCGATGCCGGGTTGGTGATCACGTTGACCCAGATCGGGTATGCGGTCGGGGTGTTCCTGATTGTCCCGCTGGGTGACACCATGAACCGCAAGCGGATCGTCCCGCTCATCATGCTCGGCGCCGGTGTCGCCCTCGCGGCGGCCGCAGCAGCCCCTGGGTTTACCATCCTGCTGGTCGCCATCGCCTTGATGGGATCCTTGTCGATCACTGGGCAGATCCTGACGCCCCTCGCCGGGGATCTCGCCTCGGACGCACAACGCGGCCGGGTGCTGGGGACCGTGGCGTCCGGCCTCATGCTCGGCATCATCCTCGCCCGCGGATTGGGGGGTCTGGTCGCAGATGTCCTCGGCTGGCGTGCCGTGTTCATTGGAGCGGCGGCGTTGACACTACTCCTCGCCGGCGCGCTGTCGCAGCGTCTGCCCCGCGTGGACTCGCAGAAGGCGCAGCCCTACGGGCACCTGCTGATGGGCGTTCTGCGGACCGTCCGTGGTGACCGTCGTGTTCGGGTGACGATCCTGCTCGGCGCCGCACCGATGAGTGTTTTCACCATGTTCTGGACCGGACTGACCCTGCTGCTCTCCAGCGCCCCGTTCTCGTACTCGACCGGCACGATCGGCCTCATCAGCCTGATCGGCGTACTCGGGGCCGTCGCCGCGCTGCAGGCCGGCCGGCTGTTCGACCGCGGTCTGTCCGTGCAGGCCCTGGGCGCGGCGATGCTGGTCGCGTTGGTCGCATTGGTCGTCGGCGGAATCGGCCGCACCTCGATCGTCGCCATCATCATCACGATCGCCCTGTTCTCCATCGGCTCGCAGGCAGCCCTGGTGATCGCGCAGACCCGGATGATGAGCATCAACCCCGCAGCCCGCAGCCGGATGAACACCGTGTACGTGGTCGGGAACTTCATCGCCGGTGCTATCGGCTCCGCTCTCGCCGGACTCCTCTGGGCACTTGGCGGCTGGACCGCTGTGATGACTGTCGGCGCCGTGATCCTCATCGCCGGGCTGAGCCTCTGGACGTTCCAGCGCACCCGCGCCCTCGCCCACTAGCGCCCCAGCGAAACCCTCCGAACAGACAGCACATGCGACTCAACGGCCGGCCGCATGGGGCGATTCCTCCCGTCCCACAAACCCAGTAAACACACCCAGCCAGGAGAACAGCATGAGAATCGCAGTCAACGGAACCGGCATGGTTGGTCGCGCCTTCGCGACCAGGCTTACGGACCTCGGCCACGACGTCGTCGTCGGATCCCGCGACCCCGCGACCCCGAGGCGACCCTCGCCCGCACTGAACCGGAGCACAACGGCACCCCGCCATTGTCCGAATGGTTCAGAGACAACCAGGATGCACGCCTGGTCACGATGCCCGAAGCCGGGGCGCACGGCGAGCTCATCATCAATTCCACCGCCGGCATCAACGCAATCGCCGCCCTCGAACTCGTCGGCGCTCAAAATCTCTCCGGGAAGGTCCTGCTCGACCTCGCACTCCCGCTGGATCTCAGAGCGGGCTGGCCGCCACGATTGAGCGTCGTCAACGACGACAGTCTCGGAGAGCAGATCCAGCGCGCCTTCCCCGACACCCACGTTGTGAAGTCGCTGACCACCGTCCAATACGAGATCATGCTCAACCCCGCACGCCTGTCTGGCGAGCCCATCATGTTCGTCTCCGGTAACGACAGCGACGCCAAGGGGCCCGGTTACCTGCGTAACCGTCTTATCCAGATTGGAAAAAGCATTGTCTGCAGAATTTGACGGCAGGGTCGTCCTCGCCACTGGCGCCGGAACCGGGCTCCAACCCGAGAGGACGGAGCCACCTACGGCACCCCCGTGTGGATCAGGTCGGTCGCCGTAGGGACCCACCCGTTGAGCCTCCGAGCCGCAGACCCTGCTATCAACGAGCGCGTCGATGCTACCTTCACGCACAAGTACGCCAACAGCCCGCACCTTCCCGCGCAGTTCAGCGCAGGACCCCGCACAGCAACAGTCCTCGTCACCTCGCGGTTAACACCGCATTCCCATAGCGCCTCAGCCCCGGCCAAGCGCGAATCCACCACACAGAAGGATCACCCATGAAAGCAGCAGTCATCTTCGGTGCCGGCGACGTCCGGATCGAGAACGTCCCCGAGCCCAAGATCCAGCACCCCACCGATGCCATCGTCCGCACGGTGCGCACCTGCATCTGCGGATCCGACCTGCACCCCTACCACTCCCACCCCATCTCCGACACGGGCACCCCAATGGGCCATGAGCTCATCGGAGTCGTCGAGGAAGTCGGATCCAACGTCTCCACAGTGAAAAAAGGCGACTTCGTCATCGCCCCGTTCTCCTTCAGCGACAACACCTGCTCCTTCTGCCGCGACGGGTTCCAGACGGCCTGCAAGCACGGCGGCTTCTACGCCACCAACGAGACCAACGGCCTGCAGGCCGAGCTGGCCCGCATCCCGCTCGCTGACGGCAGCCTCGTCGTCGTCCCCGACGTCACGGAGAACGACACTGCGATTTTCCCGAGTCTGCTCACCCTGTCCGACGTGTACCTCACCGGATACCACGCCGCGTTCATGGGACAAATCGCTACGGGAAAGACCGTCACTGTCATCGGTGACGGCGCCGTTGGCCTGTCCGCCGTCCTCGCAGCGAAGCAGCTCGGCGCTGAAGAGATCATCCTGATGGGCCGCCACACCGCACGCACCGACCTCGGCCGTGACTTCGGAGCAACCCACGTCATCGCGGAGCGCGGTGACGAAGGCATCCAGGCAGTCCTAGATCTCACCCGCGGCGAGGGAAGCCACGTCGTCCTCGAGGCAGTCGGCCACATGCCCGCCTACGAGCAGGCCTACGGCGTCGTCCGACCCGGCGGAGTGATCTCCCGCGTCGGAGTGCCGCAATACGAGGATGCCCCTATCGGCTTCGGCTCCCTGTTCGGCAAGAACATCACCCTCACAGGTGGCCCGGCACCGGTTCGCCGCTACATCGAGGGCGCGATTCCCAAGGTCCTCAACGGTGACATCAATCCGGGCCGCGTCTTTGATCGGACCATTCCGCTCGCCGATGTTCCCGCCGGGTACGCGGCAATGGACGCCCGCCAAGCCCTAAAGGTACTCGTCACACCATAAAGAGAGGGCCGAACTGCGAGAACGCAGTGTCCACCGCCATGAGCCAACCGCTCCGCCAAGAAATCGCAAAGATCTATGAGAACTTACTTTCCAGGCCATGCAACTCCCCGGCGATGAAGGACTCACCCTCATCGCCTACAGTGCGGCACCGGTAAGCCCGGGACATGACGCAATCAACCTGCTCTCCACATGGGCTGCAACGATGCGCAGCGAAAGCAACAAAGCAAGGGAGCTGCCCGCTCGTCCCCGAACCACCTACTACGATTCGGCGCCGTTGATGCTCGTTGCGGTGTCCTCAGCATCCGATGAACGGCCGTTGTACTCGTCGTCAGTGATGTGCTCGCCCCAGAGGGTGGTCTTTGAGGGGTCTTCGCCGTTTTGAAGCATGGCAAGGTGTTCCATGAAGCAGCCCGGGGCGGCGGCGTGCCAGTGTTCCTCCCCGGGAGGAGTGTAGATCGTCTGGCCAGCGTGGACTTCGATGATTTTGCCGTCGCGGGTACCGAAACGACCGACACCTTGGGTTACACGCAGGTACTGACCGTGCTGATGCGAGTGCCACGCTGTCCTGGCGCCGGGAGCGAAGCGAACGGTGGCGACAACCATGGTCTGGTCGGGCTCGTGGGGGAGTGCGATTGGATCCAGCCAGACGTCGCCCGAGAACTGCGCGGGCGGATTTTTGGTGGTCGGCAGGGTGGGTTCGATATTCATGGGCTTCCCTACTTGTTGTCCGTAAAGAGTTCCTTGGCGATGCCCATCGCGGACATGCCTCGGGGCCAGCCAGCGTAGAACGTGACGTGGGTGATCGCTTCGATCAGCTCTTCCTGAGACACACCATTTTCGATGGCGCGGCCGAGGTGGAACCCCAGCTGGTCTGTGTTTCCGCCGGCCGTCAACACCGCTACTGTGATGAGGCTGCGGTCGCGGGCGCTCAGTTCGGGGCGGTTCCAGACGTCCTCGAAGAGCACGTCGTCGGTAAGTTCGGCGAGCTTCGGTGCGAACTCTCCGAACATTTTGCGGCCGCCGCCTAGTTGCTTGGGTTGATCAGTCATGATGGTCCTTCTCTCGGATTCTGATAATGGTCGGTGTAGCAAAATTGTCACTCGTGTGTCTCCACACCCGTGAGCCGTTGTTCTTCGACGTCGAGCCCGGTTTGGATGCGGCGGGCGACTGTGTCGTCGACTGTCCCGGCGAGCCTGAGGTCAAGGAGCGCTTCGCGCTTCTTGTCGAGTAGGGCCAGGCGAAGTTTCGCCTCCTCCTGCCGGGACTGTGTGACAGTGTCCGGATCGTCGCCGCCCTTGAGCGCCTGTGTCGCCGCCAAGTGGGACTGGAATTCGTCGGTGACGCGGGCACGGATATCTGTGGTGGTGCCGAGTTCGTCGGCGAAGTGTTCGACGGCCGAGGCGGCAGCGGTGGCGATTGCCAGTTCCGCTGTTCGGAGTTCTTCGTCCTCGGGTTCGTCGGGAAGTTTCGCCCACCGGACTACAACGGGGAGCAGTGGGCCTTGGATGAGCATGGTCAGGACGATTACGCCGGCGCTGATGAAGATGATGTCCTCGCGGCCGGGCAACGGCGTGCCGTCATTGAGTGCCAACGGTACGGACAGGGCTATAGCGAGGGACACTGCTCCGCGGAAGCCGGCAATGGAGCTGACAATGCGTGCCCGATACGTCATCCTGCGCCCTTGTTGGGAGGGGCGTCGGTCGAGGATCCGGATAATCGCGACGCTCACGGTTTGGAACGCGAACCGGATGATGATGAGTGACAGCCACACGGCGATCGTGGTCAGCAGAAGCCGTCCCACATCGCGGGCATCGATTTGGTGCACGGCGGCGTGTACTTGAATGCCGATGAGGACGAACAGGCCACCGTTGAGGAGGTAGGAGCCCAAGGGCCATGCTGATTCGGTCTGTCGGCGCGATGCTGCGGTGCTGATCTGGCTGGAAGTGAAGGAAATGATCAGGCCTGCTGCGACGACGGCCAGAACGCCGGATGCGTGAATGGCTTCGGCGAGCAGGAAGGCGGCAAAGGGGGTGATCAGCAGGGCGATGTTGATGATGAGGGGGTCACGCAGCCGGATCAGGAGCAGGTAGGCTGCTGCCGCCACGAGAATGCCGGCGACGGCCCCGCCAACGTAGGAGACGGCGAACAGGCCGGCGATGTTCAGTGGCGTGTAGCTGCCTCCAAGCGAGGCGCCTACGGCAATGGCGTAGAGCACCAGGGCTGTGCCGTCGTTGGTCAGGCTTTCGGCCTTCAGGAGCATGAAGTTCCGGCGTGGCAGCATCCGGCCCAAGGCCGCGACGGCGGTCGCGTCCGGGGGAGCGAGTGCCGCGCCGAGGATGAGGGCAGTGTTCCACGGCAGGCCCAGGAAGTGTGCCACGCCGGCGACGGCGAGGGCAGAGGCGACGACCAGCAGCGTGCTGAGCAACACGATGCCGCGCAGGTCCCGCCGGATGGACCGGAGTGAGGTGGTCAAGCTTTCCCAGAACAGCATCACTGGCAAGAAAATCAGCAACACTGTCTCCGGGGGAAGCTCAATCTGCCGTAACTGGGGAACGAAGCCCATGAGCAGGCCGAAGACCAGCAGCAACAATGGCGCGGCGACTCGGAGCCGGGGCGCCAGGATGGCGCCGGCCAGCACGCTCACGCCCAGCAATACGACTATTTCCAACCCTTCCATGCCATCTCCCATCCCTGAATTTGTTCTGTCACATTCACCTCATCGGTGGCCGAACACCTCCGGCGGTCCCAAGTTGACGCGACCGTGCGGACGATGACCCAGCCGCTGCCACGGGGTTCAAACCAGGACCGCACCGTCAAACGCCAAGTCGCCCTGGAACCAGGTCACCATCCGCCATCGCCTCACGCATGGCCTCATGAAGTGCTTCAGGGGTCATGGCGGTCATGGTCGTGTCCTTCGCCGGGCCTGGGGCGTGAGTTCGTGGGCTCCGTAGCTGTTGTCCTCGGGATTTAGCGTGACCCCAGGTGCGACGAGCTGGTCAATGCGGTCCAGCACGTCGGTGGTCAAGGTGATGTCGGCGGCGGGCAGGTAGGACTCGAGCTGTTCCATGGTGCGGGGGCCGACGATAGCGGACGTGACGCCCGGGTGGTTGATGACGAAAGCGATCGCCAGTTCGATGAGTGTCAGCCCGGTCTGCTCTGCGAGCTGGGCCAGTTCTTCGACGATGTCGAGTTTGCGTTGGTTCGCCGGGCTCGTCATGTCGAACCGGGCGTTCGGTCGCGCCGCGGAGGTAGGTGCTGAGGCCGAGTCTTTGCGCCAGCGTCCCGAGAGCCAGCCACCGCTGAGTGGGCTGTAGGTCAGGGTGCCCATGCCGTGGCGCTGCACTGTGGGAAGGATGTCTTCCTCGATACCTCGGACCAGGATCGAGTAGGGGGGCTGTTCGGTGACGAACCGTTCCACGTTCCGTTCCCGGGAAGCCCACTGTGCTTCGACGATCTGGGATCCGGAATACGAGGAGGAGCCAATGTACCGGACTTTTCCTTGGCGGACGAGGTCGGTGAGGGCACCGAGGGTCTCTTCAACGTCGGTATCGGGGCTGGGCCGGTGGACCTGGTAGAGATCGATGTGGTCCGTGTTGAGTCGGCGGAGCGAGTCTTCGACTGCCCGCATGATCCAGCGCCGCGATCCGCCGCGCTGGTTGGGATCGTCCTCGTTCATGGGCATGAAGAATTTCGTGGCGAGGAAGACGTCGTCACGGCGCCCGGCGATTGCCTGCCCGACGATTTCTTCGGATGCTCCGCCCGAGTACACATCTGCGGTGTCGATGAAGTTGATACCCGCGTCGAGTGCATGGTGGATGATGCGGGTGGAGTCGGCGATGTCATTATTGCCCCACGGGCCAAACATCATCGCGCCCAGGCACAAAGGGCTGACCTGCACACCTGTGCGGCCAAGCGAACGGTATTCCATCATGGGGTTTCTCCTTTGTTCAGGCTTCGGGAATGACCATGGCGAAGCGATCTTCGCGGGCTTCGTCCGGGTCGGGTCCGTTCCGCACTCCGGTGTCGAGCGCGTTAATGACGCCGAGTTCGGGTGGTGAAAGCTCGAAGTCGAAAACATCGAAGTTCTCGGCGATGCGGTTCGGGTTCGTCGATTTTGGGATGGCGGAGCGGCCTTGCTGCAGGTGCCAGCGAAGCATGACCTGGGCAGGGCTCTTCCCGTGGGCTTGACCGATAGCGGCGATAGCTGGGTCTTCCATGACGTTCCGTCGTTCCTCGCCCCACCCGGGGTAGAAGGTGATTCCCCCGATCGGAGACCACGCCTGGGTGATGATCCCGTGCTCGGAATTGACCCCCTGGACATCCTGCTGGGTGAAGTACGGGTGGAGCTCAATCTGGTTGATAGCGGGGATGACCTCCGTAGCCTCGAGCAGTTGCTTGAGGTGATGTGGCATGAAGTTGCTGACACCGATCGCCCGGACCCGCCCGTCAGCGAGTAGCGTCTCGAGCGCCTTGTACGCGTCGATGGTCTTCTCGAACCGGTCGGGAGCGGGCTGGTGCAGGATGAACAGGTCCAGATACTCCACACCGAGCTTGCCAACCGCTTTGTCCCAGGCGTGCAGGGTCTGGTCGTAACCGTAATCACTGACCCAGACCTTGGTCTCGACGAAGACATCCGAATGGCTCAGGCCCGACTTGCGGATGCCGTGCCCGACTTCCCGCTCGTTGCCATAGGCAGCCGCGGTGTCGATGTGCCGGTAGCCGGTGTTCAATGCCGCCTCGACGGCCGCCGTCGTCTCTTCAGGCGCGCTCTGGAAGACGCCGAGCCCGAGGGCGGGCATGGTGACTCCGTTGTTCAATGTGATGTCCATGGTTCTCCTGATGGTGGTTACGGGCGGACGAGTACTTTGAGCGCTTCGCGGTCTGCCATGGCCTGGTATCCGGCGGGGACGTCGTCCAGGCCGACGGTGCGGTCGAAGACCTTGCCCGGATTGATGCTGCCGTCGAGTACCAGGGGCAGCAGTTCCTCGATGTACGCCCTGGCCGGTGCGACCCCGCCGGTGAGCGTGATGTTGCGCATGAATTCGGGGAAGCCGAGCGGAACCTCAGTGAATTGCGGTGCCCCGACGCGGCTGATGACCCCGCCGTCGCGGACGACGCCGATGGCCATCTCGATGGCCGGCTTGAGTCCGACGGCTTCGAGCACGACGTGTGTTCCGTCGCCGTTAGTGAGTTCCTTGACCTTGGCGATTCCTTCATCGCCGCGTTCGGCGACGACGTCGGTCGCCCCGAATTCGCGGCCGAGTCCGGTACGGGATGCGTGACGGCCCATGAGGATGATGCGCGAGGCTCCCATGAGTTTGGCGGAAATCACTGCTGAGAGGCCGACGGCGCCGTCACCGATCACGGTGACTGTCTGACCGGGTTGGATGTTGGCCTTCTTGGCGGCGTGGTAGCCGGTGGACATGACGTCGGAGAGGCTCAGCAATGACGGGATCAGCATCTCGTCGAAGCCGGAGGGGACCACAACAAGGGTTCCCGAAGCCTGCGGCACGCGGGCATATTCGCCCTGCCCGCCGTCGTCGTGCCCGCCCCAATGGGCACCATTGCGGCAGGAGGTCTGCAGGCCTTCCTTGCAGAAGTCGCAGGTGCCGTCGGAGGCAACGAAAGGTGCGATGACAAAGTCACCAACTGTCAGGCCGGTCACCTCGGAGCCGAGTTCTTCGACGATGCCGACGAACTCGTGGCCCATGCGGGCGCCTTCGGGGGATTCGGGTTTGGAGGCGTAGGGCCACAGGTCGCTGCCGCAGATGCAGCCGGCGACTATACGGACGGTTGCGTCGGTGGGCTCTTGAATGGTGGGGTTGGGGACGGTTTCGACGCGCACGTCTCCGGCACCGTAGATCAGTGTTGCTCGCATGGTTTGTTCCTTCGTTAGGTGGCGCCCAGTTTCCAGTGAACACCGGTGGTGGACGTCGTGGGAGTGCATGTCAGTACCCCCATGACATGGGTTAGCGGACGTGCTCGGCCTCGGGTGCAGGTACGGCCGCACGTAGTGTCCTGTTTCGTGCGGCGAGGTCGTCGGGGAGTACCAGGACGATGGCGGTTGTGAGCTCTACGCTGACCTACGGGTAAAGGGGAATGCCTCAGTTCCGCCCGGGGGGCTGCTGCAGCGATCGCGACTCCGATGCCGAGACCAAAGCAGGTGCCCGTTTTACGGAAAATATCAGCAAGTCCCGAGGCAACTCTGGCGTCAGAGGCGGGAGCTCTGGTGCCGGCCGGAACACTATCGCGGGTTCAAGATCCATGCGTTCCATGCAACCGTGATTCCTTGCTGGCCGGGAGTCACGGTCGTTCCGGGTACTGGCAGTCCCTCCCTCGGTCTGAGGCATCGGCGTAGCGTGGAAGCCATGACACACAGCGAGGATGTGCGGAAGTTCCTGACTACCCGCCGCGCCAGAATCACCCCCGATGAGGCCGGACTGCCCGCTTATGGCGGCAACCGGCGCGTCAAGGGCCTGCGCCGGGAGGAAGTGGCGATGCTCGCCGGAATGAGTATCGACTACTACATACGCCTTGAACGCGGAAACCTTTCCGGCGCCTCGGACAGCGTCCTGGAAGCGCTCGGACGCGCCTTAAAGCTTGACGACGCCGAATTGGCCCACCTTTTCGATTTGGCCCGCGCCTCCACCGCTGTTCCTCGTGAACGACGCAAGCGCAGTCCCCAGACGGTACGGCCGAGCGTCCAACGCGTCCTCGACGCCATCACTGCCGCCCCTGCCTGGGTCCGCAACGACCGCGGGGACGTCCTCGCCGCCAACGCCCTTGGCCGCGCCCTGTACATGGAATTGATGGCCGAAGAGACCACACCGCCGAACAGTGCACGGTTCACGTTCCTGAACCCTAAAGCACGGGAGTTCTTCGCCGATTGGGAACGCGCCGCAGATGACATAGTTGCAGTCCTTCGGTCCACGGCAGGGAAAAACCCTTATGACAAGGACCTCACTGACCTGATCGGTGAACTCTCAACCCGAAGCGAAGAATTCCGTACCCGGTGGGCCCGGCATGACGTGAAGTACCACCGCACCGGCCGCAAGCGGCTCCACCACTCGATTGTTGGGGACCTCGACCTGAGCTTCGAAGCGCTTGAGTTGGCCGCGGACCCCGGGCTGCGGATCAACATCTATACGGCAGAGCCGGGGTCGCCCTCCGAGGACGCACTGAAAGTCCTCGCCAGCTGGGCCGCGACCCAGCGGAACACCACCCAAGCAGCGGTCCGGGAGACGTCGTAAATCACTGTCCATCGGTCTCCCGACACTGGCGCGGCGACGCGTCTGGTCTTGGCAGTGCGGGCTGGTGCCCTGGCTACTGCCACTCTTCGAACGATCATAAGGAAAACATGTCTTTCCGGACCCTCACACTCATGCCCGCGGTTACGGCGGGAATTGCAGCCAGTGCTGCCCTTTCATCCTGCGCCTCACCAGCAGGACAGCCGACAGCGAACGAAGTCTCTGCTCCAGCCACCACGAGCAGTCCGGAAGTTTCTACGTCTCCGGGTGGGCCTGACTATTCTGATGGCCAGTACAGCGCGGAAGGCCATTACGGCGGCCTGCCCTCCTCGATTGGGGTGACCGTGACCCTCTCCGCGGACATCGTCACCGAAGTCAGCGTTACACCTCGTGCGACTGATCCAACATCCTTGGACCTGCAGAAACGCTTCGCAGACGCCGTACCAGGTATCGTCGTGGGGCGCGACATCGATGAGATCAAGGTCGATCGACTCGCCGGCTCCAGCGGAACACCGCAAGGGTTCAACGCCGCACTGGAACGCATCAAGGCACAAGCGAATAATTGAGGCACCGTTCGGGCAACACCCATGAAGCACTTCAGCGAGAAAGAGAATGCCTACTGATCGTTAGAGCGACGAAAGCCTTTCCCGCCACGTGGCGGCCGGAGCTGTGCGCAGGGCTAAAAAACGCGCCCTGGTTCGTGAATCGACCGCCCAAATGCCTCTATATGGCCAGCAGGGCATTCGTCCCCACCGGCCGAAACAGAGCAATATGGAAACCGGCACTGAACTCAGCTGCCATCACCCTTCGAAGGCAGAATCACATGATGCCAACACCTGGACCCGCCGTTAAGCGGACACTCCGGCGGTTTGAAGAGGCCAGGCCATCAACACTTTTGCAGGGAGCACGAATATTGATTGCTTAGTGGAAGTGAAGCTGACCTTTGAGAGCGGTGGGGCTGCGTCCCGCTCGTGGGCGTTCCGACTTCTAAGGAATTGAAACACGCCTTATTGTTTTCGCTGCCGAGTCTTGGACACCGTCACGGATTGGGCCTCGCGGAGGGGGATCATGATGCGTCCGAGGCCGTCGTTTTGGATCATCCAGAAGACGCTGCGGTCTACCGCAAGCATGTCGATTTTGCCGGTCACGATGTTTCCGTCGGAGCGGAGAACGGTGACGGTGTCGTCGCGTGCCAGTTTTGACCAGTCAGGTACGGGCTGTGGACTTGTGACTCTTCTAATCACGCTGGTTGATGGTGGGCGCATTGTCCATGCTCCGTCGGTCTTGGGCTGCGCAGGGGGAAGTGACTGCGGGGATGGGTGGTGGGTTTCCGGCCCCGGGCGATGTTGTTGTGAGAGATCGGGCCCGGGGCCGGAAGCGTGAGCGAGCTGTTAGCGGTTTTGCTCGATGGTGCCGTCCACGAGACGGTTTACCTTCCAGGGGTTTGCTTCCTGCACGGGGGCGGGGCGAAGCTCCTCAGGGAAGTTCTGGTAGGCCACGGGGCGCAGGAAGCGGTTGATGGCCAGGGATCCGACGGACGTGGTCCTGGAATCTGATGTGGCGGGGAAAGGGCCTCCGTGAACCATGGTGTGGTTGACTTCAACTCCTGTGGGCCAGCCGTTGATGATGATTCGTCCTACTTTGCCTTCGAGGACGGGGATTAGTGGGGCGGCCGCACTGTAGTCCGATTCGGTTAGGTGGAGTGAGGCCGTTAGCTGTCCTTCCAGTTGTTGTGTGGAGGTGATGAGGTCCTCGACGTTTTTGTAGCGGACTACGAGGCTGGCCGCGCCGAAGATTTCCTCATGCAGGACCGGGTTGGAGGTGAACACGTCCAGATCTGCTCCGAAGACTGCCGGTGCCGGGGCGTTTTCCGTGGTGCCGGCCGTGCCGCGGGCGATGAGGTCTACCTCGGGGACAGCTTCCACTGCGTTGTAGCCCTTGTTCCAGGAGGCTGCGATGCCCGGGGTGAGCATGGTCTGACCGGCTTGTTCGGCCAGAACGCCGGTAATGGCTTTGGCGAGTTTGTCAGTGCCTTCGCCTATGGGGGCGAACAGTAGACCGGGGGAGGTGCAGAGCTGCCCGGAACTGCCGGTGACGGAAGTGACGTACTGACGGGCCAGTGCCTCGATGTCTCCTTCCAGGGCACCTGGGAAGACGTAGACCGGGTTGATCGAGGACATTTCTGCGTAGACGGGGATGGGTTCCGGCCGTGCGACCGCGGTGCGCATGAGCGCGGTTCCACCTGCACGGGAGCCGGTGAATCCGACGGCTTTGATGGCGGGGTCCGCTACCAGTGCCTGCCCGATGCTTGCTCCGGAGCCGTAGATCAGGGAGAAAACTCCGGGGTGCAGGCCGAGGTCGCGGATGGCCTGGGTGATTGCTTGGCCGACAAGTTCCGCGGTTCCGGGGTGTGCGTTGTGGGCTTTGACGATGACGGGGCAGCCTGCAGCCAGGGCTGAGGCGGTGTCGCCGCCGGCGACGGAAAAGGCAAGGGGGAAGTTGCTGGCTCCGAACACGGCCACGGGGCCGAGCGGGATCTGGCGCTGCCTGATGTCGGCACGGGGGAGGGGCTTGCGGTCCGGGATGGCTGGGTCCACGCGGACGCCTCGGAAGTCTCCGCGACGGATAACGTCAGCGAAGAGCCGCAGCTGACTGGTAGTCCGGGCTCGTTCGCCCTTGAGGCGTTCGGCTCCCAGCCCGGTTTCGGCCGAGGCCCGGTCAATGAGTTCATCACCGATGGCCTCGATGTTTTCCGCGATGGTCTCCAGGAACCGGGCGTGCTGGTCCGGGTCGAGGGTGCTGAAGGAGTGGAGGGCATCTGCGGCGGCGGTGGTGGCCGTCTTGAGCTGGTCATCGCTGATCAGGGTGTAGGCCGGTGCGAGTTCTTCGTTGGTCGCCGGATTGATGCCAAAGGTGGTTCCGGCGGCGCCGGTTACGGTTTGCCCTGCGATGAGGGATTGTCCGGTGAGTGTCATAGGGTGCTTCTCTCCAAAATGCGTGAGGTCAGGAGTACTGTTTGTGCCGTTACTTGGCTAGGCGTTGCCGGGGCCCAGATGCCAGATGCCGAGCGCTGAGAGTAGTTCGCGGGGGTCCCATACGACCCATTCTTCGGTGATTTTTCCATTCTCGAATTGGAGGAAGGATGCTCCGGTGACGGTGATGGACCGGCCTGTTGCCGGGACGTCCATGAAGGTTCCTTCGTGCGTGCCTTGGCTTTGCCAGTGGATCGCGGCGGTTTCGCCGTTTTCGATGATGTGGAGGATATCGGTGCTGAAATCCGGGAATGCTTCGTGGGTGGCTTCGATGGTTCTACGGAGTTTGTCGTAGTCCTCGTCGCCTGATTTGGAGCGTCGCACGTAAGTGGGGGCGAGAATTCCTTCGAAGGCGGTCATCTCGCCTTGGCCCCAGGCCTGGTTCCAGGCTTTGAGGATGGTGTCGCGTTTGGTGCTCATGATGCGCTCCTTGCTTCTGCCGGAACCGGCATCTCGATGGGCTGGTACTGACCGAATTTTCCGCCTCGGAAGATCAGGGCGTTGCCGCTGCCCTCTTCCATGCTGGTAACGGAACCTACCACCATGTAGTGGTCCCCCACGACGACTTCAGCGGTGACGATGCAGTCGATGTAGGCAGTGGCACCGTCAAGGTGCGGCGTTCCGAGCGGGCCGGGGCTGCAGGGCAGGTTCTCGAATTTCTCCGGACCCTTGCGGGAGAGGGACTTGCAGGTGGTGATCTGGTCATCGGCGAGGATGTTTGCGGTGAACTTCTGTAGTTTGCGCAGTTTGGGCCAGCTGGAGGATGACTTGTCCACGCAGAACATCACCAGCGGCGGTTCCAAGGACAGCGATTGGAACGTCCCGACGACGAGTCCGAGCTTTTCGTTGTCGTCATTGATTCCGGTGATGGCGACGACTCCGGTGGGGAGTTTCCCGAGGACCTGCCGGTAGAGGGCCGGGGTGATGTCCGCGGGTGGGGTGGCTGCGGAGGACGGGGTGATATCCATGTCAATCTTCCTTGATCGAGGGGGACGGTACTGGTGTGGGTTCGGTGAAACCGCCGAAGCGGCCGCCGTGGAAAATGAGGGGCTTGCCCTCACCGGGGGTCATCTCCAGGACACTGGCGACGACGATCAGGTGGTCACCTGCGATGATTTGCTGCTCGACACGGCAATCGAACCAGGCCAGGGAGTCGTTGATATGCGGTGTGCCCCAGAGAGATTCGGTCCAGTCCACGGCGTTGAGCTTGTCTTCTCCTTTGGAGGAGAGTGCCCGGCAGACGTGCTGCTGGTCCTCGGCCAGGAGGCTGACGCTGAAACGGTCCGAAACCGCGATCTTGGGCCAGCTCGTGGACGTGTGGGTGACGCTGAAGGTCACCAGCGCCGGTTCCATCGACAGGGATGCGAAGGTCCCGACGATCATGCCGTGCTGGGTGCCGGCTTGGGGGTCGGTGGAGCAGATGGCCGCGACGCCGGTAGGCAGGTGCCGCATTACGGACCGGTAGTGTACCGGAGCGATGGTGATGGTTTCGAGTGCGGGCGCGCTCATGGCTGTGCCTTCAGTTCTGCCCCGACGTTGCGAGCCGCGCGCAGTCCGCTTTCGATGGCACCGTCGAAGAAACCGGCCCAGATGTTGGCGATGTCACTGCTGGCGAAGTGCAGGGCACCTTCGCTGGCTTGCTGTGCTGCGTGGTATTTAGTGAGCTGGCCGGGACGCTGAATTTGCCAGGTCTCTTCCGCGTACGGGTCTTCACCCCACTTGTGACCGGTCACCTCGAGGACTTCCAGGTCATCGCGCCATACCTTGATGGCCTCGCGAATCTGCTCGATGTCGGTGACGTCGATGCGGTTTGCGTCGGCACCGAACCCGACCAGGACGGCGTCGGTGTCGCTGACGAACTCGGTGCGGATTACCGAGAGGGGCTTGTCCTGTGCTGAGTAGGCGAAGAACGGCTTGATGGGTCCCTTGACCCGGATCCAGGCTTTGACGCCTTGGGAGGCGGTCTTTTCGCGGCTGGCAGCGAGTTTGCCTTCGGAGAGGGCTGGCTGAACGTCGAGCTTGTGCAAGATGTTCTGTGAGAGGGTGATGACCACCTTCTCGGCCTTGATGCTCTGGCCCTCGGCGTAAGTGATGGTAGCGCCGTCGCTGGTGTGGCGGACGGAGGTCACTGGGGAGTTGAGACGGATATCGGCTGTGGAGTCCGCGGCGATGGCCTTGGTCAGTCCGTCGTTGCCGTTCTTGAGCCGGTAGATCGCTGAGGCTTCGTGCATCAGGTGCCAGTGGCCGGAGGAGCCGGCTGTCCAGCGCAGCGCGTTGACGTAGGCGCATTGGTCCAGGGGGGCGTTGAAGTGGCCCACCCAGGCTGCCTCGTTCGCGTTCCGCTCGTCTTCGGAGAGGTCCAGTTTGTCCAGCATTTCCTGGAGGTTGTACTGGTCCACCTCGGCGAGGTTTTCCACGGTCAGCGGGGCGTCGGGACGGGGGAGCCACTTCACGGTGTCTTCGAGCAGGCGCGTCATGCCCGGGTCGATCAAGGTCATGAAGTCGTCCAGGTTGCCGCGGCGCACTTCGTTGCCGGCCAGCCAGTAGGTTTCTTCAGAGCGGGGTCCGCGTGAGACTTCCAGCCCGTAGCGGGTGACCTCGGCCCACACGTGGGGCTGGGTCCAGTGCAGCCAGTTGCCGCCGAGTTCGAGGGTTTGGCCGAGGCGGCGTTCGGTGTACAAGCGGCCGCCGATCCGGTCTTGGGCTTCGAGGACGACCACGTTGTGGCCGCGGTTGCTCAATTCGCGGGCGGTGATGAGGCCGGCCAGGCCGGCGCCGATGACGACTACGTCGGTTTGTTCAGTCATGGGATTTCTCCGTTAGTTCTTTGCAGGTCGGTTCTGGATCAGTGGGCGGCCGGGGCCATGCGGTATTCGGTGGCAGGGTGGGCGGTCAGGGTGCGCTTGTGTCCGGGGTAGAGCTTTTCGCGCAAGGTCACCGGTTCTTGGTTCTGGACCCGGGCGGGGGAGACGATTTCCTGGCTGCGCAGTTCGGGGAGGGCGAGTTCGATGAACTCTTCCCATCCGCCGGGCTTGGAGGCGTAGCTGAGATTGATGCCGTCGATGTCGCCCTCGTCCCGCCAGCGGGCCAGTTCCGTGGCGACTGCTTCCGGGGATCCGACGATGGTGGCGCCCGTGCCGCCGATGGCCAGGAAGTCGGCCACTTCACGCGGTGTCCATTCCCGGTCGGGGTCGGCCTTGGAGAACATGTCCACCAGGGACTGGATGCCCTTGGTTTCGATGGACTTCAGCGGGGTGTCCAGGTCGTAGATGGAAAGGTCCAGGCCGGTCCAGCCCGCAAAGCGGCTCAGCGCGCCGTCGATGGTGGTGCGGCTCAGGTGCTGCCGGTACTTTTCCTGGGCTTCTTCGTCGGTAGTTGCCACGATGACGGTGACCAGAGCCACGACTTTGATGCTCTGCGGATCGCGGCCGGCGTCGAGTGCTGCTTGCCGGATCTTCTCTACGCTGCGCTTGGCCTGCGCAGCCGAGGTGGCGTTGATAAAGACTGATTCGGCGTGCTTGCCGGCGAAAGACATGCCTTTGGAAGACGCTCCGGCCTGGAAGAGGACCGGGGTGCGCTGCGGGGACGGCTCGCACAGGTGGAAGCCGGGGACGGTGAAGTACTTGCCGTCGTGGTTGATGGGGTGGACCTTTTCCGGGTCGACGTAGGTGGCGCCGTCGACGTCCCGCGTGACGGCGTCCTCTTCGAAGGAGGACTCCCAGAGCTTATAGACCACGTCCATGTATTCATCTGCGAGGTCGTAGCGTTCGTCGTGGCCGAGCTGCTCGACCTTGCCCAAGTTCCTGGCGGCCGACTCGGAGTAGGAGGTCACAATATTCCAGCCGACTCGTCCGTTGGTGAGGTGGTCCAGCGTGCTGAAACGGCGAGCCATCAGGTACGGAGCCTCATAAGTCAAAGAGCAGGTCACACCGAAGGTGAGGTGCTTGGTCACCGCGGCCATGCCGCTGATGAGCAACATTGGATCGTTGATTGGGAACTGCGCTGCATCACGGAGAGCGGCATCGCCGGAGCCCCGGTAGACGTCGTGGTAGCCGACCGTGTCGGCGAAGAAGATGCCGTCAAAGCTGGCGTCTTCGAGCATCCGAGCCACGCCGGTCCAGTACTGCAGATCGGTGTAGCGGGAGCCCTGGTCGCCTTCGTTGCGCCACGACCCTGCGGTCAGATGGGCAGGGGCGGTGACGTCAAAGGCAAACAGACGGAGGGGTTCTTTTTTCATGGCAACAGTTCTTCCTTGGACTCGTGCCGACAGGGCGACAACATCATCATTGACGTTCACAAAATGAACACTGCGTTCAAGTTAGAACGTTGCCTGCGCCACTGTCAAGACCCTCCGGGTGGGTGAAATGTGACGGCGGGCATCTTGACAGAGAATGTGTCCCATGCCATATTTTTGATCACGACGTTCAAGCTATGAACGGGCGCTCCCTGGGTCTAGAGGCTCTTGTCTTCCCCGCCGGTCTTCACTGACCGGGCCTGCGAGGTGAACCCGATCAGCTGATTTAACGCACGAGAACGAGGAAGTCCCTCGTGATAATCCCTGACACGGCGGCCTGCGGGCCCATCCTGTTGGGCGTGAAGCCTGCGGAGCATGTCGTCTGCTGTGCGCTTCTCATTGCAAGGAAAGAAGGACAAAGATGTTCGAAGAATCCGGCACACCACGCTCCGTGCCACCCAAAGCAACCCGCCGCCTGCGCGCTGATGACTGCATCATCGTCGACAAGCGCGAACTTCGCAGAGCACAGATCGGTGCAGGCGTGGGTAACTTCATTGAGTGGTACGACATAGGTATCTATGGATACCTCGCCGTCACCATGACTTCAGTGTTCACCGAGGGCATGGACGAAAAGATGGGCCTTCTGGTCACGCTTCTGGGCTTCGCTGTCTCCTTCATTGTCCGCCCCTTGGGCGGGATGATTCTGGGACCGCTCGGGGACAAGATCGGCCGCCGCAAGGTCCTCTTCTTCACCATGGCGCTCATGGCGGCTGCAACCACAGCCATCGGCCTGCTGCCTACCGCGGGCCAGGTGGGTTTGTGGGTCATCATTCCCCTATACATGCTGAAAATGCTGCAGGGCTTCTCTACGGGCGGCGAGTACTCGGGCGCCGCGACCTATATCGCAGAGTTCTCCCCTGACCGCAACCGAGGATTCATGACAGCTCTGTTGAACTCCGGCTCGATGCTGGGCTTTGCCGCGGGAGCCGGAACGGTGGCGGTCACGACCGCTGCGGCCACTTCGGCTTGGGGCCCGACTGCAATGCACGACGGCGCTTGGCGCATCCCGTTCCTGATCGCCCTGCCCTTGGGTATCGTGGCCGTTGCCCTTCGCAGCAGGGTCCCAGAATCACCCAGCTTCGAAATCGCACACGAGAAGACCGTCCACCAGGATGTCAACCCGATCTTCGTCCGCCACAACCTGCCGAACATCCTGAAGTTCTACTGGCCCCAGATCCTCATCGGCTGTGCGCTGATTGCTGCGGACGGCACCTCCTCTTACATGCTCACCAGCTACATGCCCACCTACCTGGAGACCCAGGTTGGTTCCCCCGCGGTGCATACTGCGGTGGCCGCCGTCGTTGTTCTCCTGCTTCAGGCTGTCCTGATACCCGTGGTCGCACGATGGTCGGACCGCATCGGCCGCCGGCCGATCTACAGGATGGCCACCATCGGCAACCTCGTCCTGTTGGTCCCTGCTTTCGCGTTGATGCATGTCGGTGCCATGTGGTCCCTGTATCTGGCAATGTTCCTGGTCATGGTCCCCAGTGCTTTCTTCCTGGCCATGACGGGGGCCGTGATGTCAGAGCTCTTCCCCACGGCATCCCGGTACGGGGGAGTGGGCGTGACCCACAACCTCGCCATTTCAATCTTCGGCGGCACTACGCCGCTGGTGAGCCAGATCCTCGTTCAGGTCACAGGTAACTCCTACGCACCGGCGTTCTACGTCATGTTCTTCTCCGCAGTTGCGCTCGTAGCGCTGTCGAAATTGAGGGAATCGGCGTCGCGGCCGCTCCTTGGGTCCGTTCCCGTGGTGACCAGCCGCGAGGAAGCTGCAGCCTTGGTCTCCGGACAGGACAACAACGAACGTTTGGACACGGCAACCATGCTGCTCACACCCACTGCGGCAGGATCCGGTAGTTCGGCCATGCGATGATCCATGTCCGGTGCCGGACCTTGCGAATGGTTCGGCGCTCCGGCCGCCGCCCTCCCGGGTCGCGACTCCCACCAGAATGAACGCCAAGTTCACAAAGTGGACCGCCTAGTATGGTCTTAGGAGCCATGAACGAGGGGCTTCAACCGATGCAGGCGGGAAGTGGACATGACGGTAGAACAGAACGACCTTCCGGACGCAGTCGCCGGGGAGGCAGTTTCCACCCAGGAGCCGCTTGACCTGACGAACAAATCCGTTGTGAAGGCAACAGTTTTGCTCACTGAGCTTGGTCGGCACCGAAATGGCATCACCGTCACCGAACTTGCCCAAGCCGTCAAGATGACCAGGCCCACCGCCTTCCGGCTGTTGCTGAGCCTCGAACAAACAGGTTTCGTTGACCGGACGGACAACAACTACCGGCTCGGCTGGCAGATGGCCCGTCTCGGCCGGCTGGCCGACCCCTATACGGGGGCGGTGGCGCGCATCCAGCCGGTACTGGATGAATACGCGATCAAGCTCAATGAAACCCTCGGTTTTGCGATGGTTCGAAACGAAGCAGAGTTCGACTTGATCGCCGAAGCTTCTGGCACCCACATGCTCAACGTTTCCCACGATTACATCGGCGGCTCCTGGCCCGTGCACGCAAGCGCAACAGGGAAGTTGGTCCTGGCAGAACTCGATGACGATGAAAAAGTCAGTGAGATCCTGCCGGACAAGCTGACTGCCTACACGCCCCAAACCATCACGCAGCGCAAGAATCTGCTCAAGGAACTCAAGACAGTCCGCCAACAGGGCTACGCCGTCATTGACGACGAACTCGAAGAAGGCCTGTTCGTCCTTGCAGTCCCGGTCCGCGACACATCCGGGGCCCTGGTTGGTGTCCTCTCCGTAAACGGGCCAACCCAGCGGATGAAGTCCGCCTACCTTGAGCGCACGATCAAAACGGCCCAACAAGCCGCGGACGAACTCGCCAAAGCACTCATCTAACAACGCGGCCCAACGCAGCTGGTGGCGTTTCCAGTCGACGGGAGCCCCTGAATTGGCTGCTGCGGAACCCACCGGGCACGACAGCTGAATTGCCGGGCGTTCCGACGCGCCCTTAGGGGCAATGGAGCATCCCTACCGATTTGTTGGGCCCGAAAATCATGATATGGACGCTGCGTTCAAAAATCTGTCCAAATTGGCTGAAACGGCTTGCTCTCCAAAGTGAGCCATGCCATGCTTAAGATACGTTCACATGATGAACGTGGTGTTCAGTTTTTTCGACCTATGTATGCCGATTGCTTCAGAGAGGAAGCCATCATGACCATCGTCCAGCGCACCTTTTCCGCGGCCTTCCGCCCTGTCTCAATCCCGCACCGGGGCACCCACTCCAAGCCCCAGACCGACGCGGTAGAGATCCATGAATCTCCCCGTCCATCGGCAAGCGCCTCGATGACCAGCGCTCCGTGGGAAGGGCTGTACTTCGAAGCTGAAGAAGCTTCCTGCGAACCGGCAGCAAATGGCACCAGGGCCCCTGTGTCCGAGCTGGAGAGGTTTCTCGCCAGCATCATGTACGGCGAATGAACCATTGCCTGCAGTCAACAACGAATTGAGACTCTTGGCTGTGTCCAACCCGCAACTGCCCCTCTGGGCCATGCAGCGCATTAACGCGGTCCTGGCGGATGAAGCCCGGGCGGGCCGCCGCCCCAGCAATCAAGTCCTCGCGCGCCGGACCGGACTCAGTAAGCGCCTGATCCGACGCTGCCTCATTCACTCAGCACGCAATTCCAGCGGGCCGGTGACGGCGGGCGCGACGCCCCCAAGCAGCTGACAGATCCTCGTTGCGTAAGGACGCCATGGACCGGCTTTGGGAAACCGTGGGTTGGGCCGGAGCGGGGGCAATCAACGGCGTCTACCGGGGCGTCTCCATGGGATGGCTAAAAGCGGGACACCGGTTCCAGGTCCCAACCTCCTGCGAGCCGGCGCCTTCGTCAACGGCAGCTTCCACCAAGCTTGGCCGTTCGTGGTACCAATACCGCGTGGTTCTTGATCTCCGCCGTCTCGCTCCTCCACCTCGGCCTGGTGCGTCAGCCCATGGCTGCGGCGGTTGAAGACGCACCCCACTGTCCCGTCCCAACTTCGGCAACCGGGCAACTCGCTGTCGTGGAAGTCGAGTCAAGGGCGACGCGTCAACGCGTTGACGAAACCTCGGACACTTCTCGTCCCTGACCAGACCAGGACCATATTCCAGCGCCCTGCTACCGCTGAGCGGACGCGCAACTTCCGGGCAGCCCGGCAATAGCCGCAACGCGCTTAGAGGCGTTCCGAAGGGCCGGAATGTCGTGCATCACGAATGCGGACCATGGCCAGCTATGTTCATCCAGTGAATGTAACGTTCGGAAACTTTGGCACCCCTCTTGCGGTTCGGCGTGAGCTGCGCCACAATTATGGCGAGTTCAAAAAATGAACGCCACGTTCATTGTTTGGTGATAGTCGAAGACGACTATCACCAGCACTCCGGACCATCCAGTTCCCTCGTCAGCGTTGAGGAGCCCCATCGTGCGCACTGCCTACAGAGCTTTGAGCAATCTTTTTGTCCAGTCCTTCCGTGTCGACGACTGCCAGAGCCACTCTGCGGTCTCCGCTGCGTCCAAAGGCCAAGGCCCGGGAACCGTGCACTCTGCCCCTTGGGCCGGACTCTCCGACGGAGAACACACGGCCTTCTGATAGCCCAGTCATTCGTGGAAACAACCCCGTTCGGGCCGCAAACCGGCTCAGGTGCTCTGGCAACCACCGGCTTAAAGGTTCGCCTAACAGCTGCCAACGCTTCCTGGATGGACCAGCAATAAATCTCCACTCTCCCCCCTCAATCGTGAAAGAGGCTCCTATGAGCACAAAACCTGAAGCATCGGATGTTCCGTCTGATGAGGTGGTAACGGCGCCACCTGTTGATGACACCGCGCACTTGCACCGGACTGAGTCCGAGGAAACGAAGATCCTCGAGGATCTTAAGGACGGTGTTGCCGAACGCCGTGGATCGGCCCGGGCTCATGTCCGGGGTTTGGATAAGACCATTTTCATCGTCACTGGTGCCTTGGTGATCGCGTTCCTGATTTGGGGATTCGCGGACACGGCAGGGCTCGCGTCGGCCTCGACGGCTGCGTTGAACTGGGTCCTAGGCAGCTGGGGCTGGGTTTTTGTCCTGCTTTCCTCAGTGTTCGTCGTCTATGTTCTCTGGCTGGCCATCGGCCGTTTCGGGAACATCCCCCTGGGCAAAGACGGGGAAGGGCCCGAGTTTAAAACCGGGTCATGGATCTCGATGATGTTCGCCTGCGGCATGGGCATTGGCCTGATGTTCTACGGTGTGGCCGAGCCGCTTTACCACTATATTTCCCCGCCGCCGAGCACCGTGGACGGGCAAACAGTCGAAGCCGTCGAAACGGCCATGGCCACCTCCGTGTTCCACTGGACCCTGCACCCCTGGGCGATGTACGCGGTCGTGGGCATCGCCATCGCCTACAGCACCTTCCGCCTGGGCCGGAAAAACCTCCTCTCCGAAGCCTTCACATCCCTCTTCGGCCGCAAAGCAGTGGACGGCATCGGCGGGAAAATCATCAACATCTTGGCCATCTTCGCTACCCTCTTCGGTTCGGCAGCATCCTTGGGCCTGGGAGCGCTGCAGATCGGCAGTGGCCTGAAGTTCAACGGCGTCGTCGGTGAAGTCGCCACACCATTGCTGGTCATCATCATCGCGATCCTGACCTTCTGTTTCGTCGCCTCCGCGGTCTCGGGCCTGGAAAAGGGAATCCAATTCCTGTCGAACACAAACATGATCCTCGCCGTGGTTCTGGCAGTCATTGTCTTCGTTGTCGGACCGACCCTGTTCATCCTGAACCTGATCCCCTCCGCTCTGGGCTCCTACATCCAGCAATTGCCTGAGATGGCGGCCCGGACCGAAGCGACGGGAGATGAGACCATGCGTGCCTGGCTTTCGAGCTGGACGGTGTTCTACTGGGTCTGGTGGATGTCCTGGACCCCGTTCGTGGGCATGTTCATCGCCCGGATCAGCCGCGGCCGGACCATTCGCCAGTTCGTCACCGGCGTTCTGTTCATCCCCTCGGTCGTTTCCCTGCTCTGGTTCGCCATCTTCGGTGGCACCGCCATTCACCAGCAACGCGCCGCCGATGCCACACCCAGCACCACCGACGGCATCGCGACCATGGTCGATGGCGCACCCTCGATCTCCTTCGACGGCGCCCTCTTCGCGATGCTCAACGGACTCGGGACACCCCAATGGCTTACTATCGGCCTGGCGGTCCTAGCCATGGTGTTGACTGCCATTTTCTTCGTAACCGGCGCTGACTCGGCCTCGATCGTTATGGGCTCCCTCAGTTCCCGCGGGACCCTGAAGCCATCCAAATCCGTTGTGGTGTTCTGGGGCGTCCTGATGGGAACCGTCGCGATCGTCATGCTCCTGGCGGGCGGGGACACGCCCGCCGAAGCCCTCAGCGGACTCCAACGCATGACAATCGTCGCTGCCGCACCGTTCGTGATCGTGCTCCTGGTCCTGTGCTTTGCTCTGACCCGTGATCTTCGCAGGGACCCCATCTGGCTGCGGAAAAAACTCTCCGATTCCGTTATGAGACGGACCGTCCGCGCAGCAGTTGACCGGCATGGGCACCAGAAATTCATCCTCGCCACCGAGGAAAGCACCGCACCACCCACAGGCCAAATCAAAGCCGTCGACGCCACCGCAGCAGGCGAACCCATCTACACACCCAACGGCAAGCCTTCCCGACCGGAAGTTCACCACCGCGAGGAGGACGACAGTAGTGACGTAAGCTCTCCGGCAACCAGCAAACCTTGAGCATGTGAGCGACCAAAGCAGGCTCCCAGGTCTGAACGGGTGTCCGAAAGCCGGACGAGCTAAATAGATTTTTGGCCGCGAGGGCCTGGGCACGGTATCCCACCGGGCTCAGGCCCTTTAGCTTTGTTGAGATTCCTTTGGTATGTACCAGTGGATGTATCCGGGGAGCGCTGCTGCCCGGGCGTCGGTGTTGTGGAAGCGGGTTTTGGGCCTTGTTAGCGGGAGTGGTGGTAGAAGACTGTGGACCGGGCTAATCCGCTACCTCCTAGAGAAATTCGCCCTGTGATGCCGTCTTTTCGCGGCCTGCGGCGAGCTTGCCTTCGGAGAGTGGGGCGGTGTTCTAACGGCAGGGTAGTCAACGACAACCGACTTCATTCCCCCCCTCGTGCCGATCCTGGACGATTATCAGATGATGGAGTTGGAGAGCGCCTGTTCAAGTTGGACATGAACGGACCCTAGTCCTGAGTGAACGCTCCAAGCTACATCCATGTCCAATCTGTGTTCACTAGATGATGATAAAGATCATGGCGTGGACATCTCATGTGATAATAATTACACGTGTTCCCGGGACTTGTAGGCGCAGGGGACGCCAATCGACATGTTTTCCATGTGCGGCCTGAGTAGGCCGTCACGTTCCTTTGAAACAACTGCGAAAGGATTCGCTATGGCCCTGCCAGCGACAATGGCCGCCGTAATCTTGACTGGTCACGGAGGCCCGGAAAAGCTTGAATATCGCACTGACGTTCCGGTGCCTCGCCCAGGCGCCGATGAAGTTTTGATCCAGGTCGAGGCTGCCAGCGTCAACAACACGGACATTAACACGCGTATCGGCTGGTACTCGAAGTCGGTCAGCGGTGACACAAACTCGACTGCCGCCGACGGCGCCGGCCTCGCCGATGACGACGATGCATCCTGGTCTGGGGTGCCGCTGAAGTTTCCTCGCATCCAAGGCGGCGACGTGTACGGGAGGATTGTTGGCGTTGGCGAAAACGTCGACGACGGTCGGCTCGGGCATCGAGTGATCGTGCGGAACTTGATGCGACACTATGTCCATCGTCGACCTTACGAATGCTGGACCTACGGCAGTGACTGCGACGGTGGATTCGCTCAGTTCGCCGTGGCTCCGTCTAGCGAAAGCTACACGATCGACTCCGACCTGTCTCCGCATGAGCTTGGTGCAGTCTCGATTGCTTACTCCACGGCCGAAGGCATGCTGCACCGTGCCAGGGTGGGGGCGGAGAGGGTCATTATCACCGGCGCTTCCGGTGGTGTTGGACTTGCAGCCGTTCAACTGGCCAAGCTCCGAGGTGCTGAAGTCATCGCTATCAGTTCACCAAGTAAGGCCGATGTGGTCAGCGCGTCCGGTGCGGACCGCGTTATTGACCGCGGTGAGAACCTCCTCAAGGCGCTGGGTCCGGGATCGGCAGACGTCGTGATCGATGTGGTCGGCGGCGGGCAGGTTTCCGAGTTGCTGAGTTTGCTCCGACGCGGTGGCCGCTACGCCATAGCAGGTGCCATCGGTGGTCCACTCGCGGAGATTGATCTGCGCACCGTTTACCTCAACGACCTCACTCTCCATGGCTGTACGTTCCAGGAGGACGAAGTATTCGAGAACCTCGTTCGTTACATCAATGACGGTCAGATTCGCCCCCTTGTGTCCAAGGTCTACCCATTGAGTGAGATTCAAAGCGCACAGGAGGACTTCGTCTCCAAAAAATATCCCGGCAAGCTCGTGCTCGTCCCACCGCCCGTCGAGTCTTAAACCTCATGGCAAAGCCCAAGCAAATAAGGAGAGAAAACACGTGAAAATCGCAGAAATTGCCATCTATGCGCACGATCTTCCAGTGCGTAACGGCCCCTACCGGATGTCCCACGGCGAGGTATTTTCGTTGGACACTACTTTGGTTCGTATCAAGACCGATACCGGCTTGGTTGGATGGGGCGAAGCGTGCCCCGTTGGCCCTGTCTACGAACAGCACCACGCTGCAGGTGATCGTGCAGCACTGGCTGTCATGGCGCAGGGACTCTTGGGTCACGATCCGTCGAATATCGTGAGGCTCCACCGGCGAATGGGTGAACTGCTGAACGGTCACAACTACGCTAAAGCGGCCTTGGACATCGCAGCGCACGATGTGACAGGCAAGCACTACGGAGTACGTGTTGCGGACCTGCTGGGCGGCGTGGAGACGGAAAGAATTCCGTCCTATTACGCGCTGGCTGTCGACGAGCCGGCTATCGTTGCGGAGCGCGCCGCCGAGAAAGTAGCCGAGGGGTATCCTCGTCTGCAGCTCAAAGTTGGAGGGCGACCCGTCCAGCTCGACATCGAGACCATTCGGAGGGTCTGGGAGAGGGTGGGTGGACAAGGGGTCAGCCTCGCTGTTGATGCGAATCGCGGCCTTACCGTTCGCGACGCGTTGCGACTGAGCCGGGAATGCCAGGGCGTCCCGTTCATCATTGAGCAGCCGTGCAATACCTTGGAGGAAATGCTTGCGGTGCGAGCACGGGTGAACCACGCGATCTACTTCGACGAGATAACCACTGACCTGGTAAAGACGGTTGGTCCGGTTGCAAAGCGCGAGTGCGACGGCCTCGGCTTGAAAGTAACGCGACTGGGCGGCCTCCATCCCACGTCAGTGGTTCGTGATGTGTGCGAGGCATATTCGACACCACACACCACTGATGATTCTTGGGGCGGCGACATCATCGCCGCGGCGTGCGCGCATCTCGGAGCCACTGTCCGTCCATCACTTAACGAGGGTGTTTGGATCGCGCAACCTTACATAGAGGGTCACTACGACCCCCGTGGGGGCGTACGCGTTGAAGGCGGACACATCGTTCTACCCCAGGGGCCCGGACTTGGGATAGAGCCAGACGATGCTCTCTTTGGAGACCCGGTTGCAGAGTTCGCCTGACAGGTAGATTCCGAGGGCGAGGCCAGCGGGCTGTACTGGCCGTTGCACCCTTGATCGCGAAAGAGAAGCATGTCATAGTAATCACATTACGTTCATTGAATGAGCGTTCTGATCAACTAGTGAACACTTTCCCGCAATGTCGCGGATGGGTGTCGCCCGATTTAGGAGAAGAGGAAACCATGTTCAACACATCAGTTTTGGCCACAGTCACCCCGGCGAGCTACCGCCCTCAGCATGACGCGGACGAGCCGACGTATGTGTCCGATCGGGTTGCTTGCTCCCCTTGGGAGGGGCTGTACCTTGAGCAAGCATCCTCCGGCTCCGCTGCCAAACAGCTCTGAGTCAACGAGGGAAAATCACTGATGACCGTCGTCGTTGATGGCACCTCCGTCCAAGGGCCCATGCATCTCAGCGTTCAAAGTGTTGTGGCAGTGGTGGTGGAGTGGCGCGGAAAAATCGCCTTGCTCAAGAGGAGCCACTCTCTGAACCATGACCGGGGGCGCTGGCATTGCGTCACCGGCTACATTGAGCCAGGAACATCTCCGAGAGGGCAAGCCCTGCAGGAGCTGCTTGAGGAGACGGGCATTCGGGATTCGGAAATCGTCGAACTCAAGCCTGGCGTAATGCTGTTTCTCAACGATGAAGCGGGTTCTACCTGGGTTGTGCACACATTCACGGCTGTCACATCGAAGCGCAGATTGGTTCTTGATTGGGAGCATGACTCGTTCCGCTGGACCATACCGGAGAAGACCGCACGCTTCGCAAATCGCGTGGTGTGGCTCGATACGGTATTGGAAGCGACGGGGCATTTGAGCCGCTGAGCGCCACAGCTCAACAAAAAGTGATCCCGGCACGCCGTCCGTGCCGGGATCACTTTTTGTTGTCAGCTGTGAGTGTTGTGTCCGAACAGGAGCTGAGACTAGTGGGCTTCGTGCTTATGATGACCGACGGTGACAGGGGACAGCAGCATGGTGGACGTGTCAAGGTGCTTGTTGGTGTCCTGATCCTTCACCAAAGCGGTGGCCTCTTCAGGGGTACTCACTACCGGAACAGAGCCCAGCAGGGGCCTCGCTGCGGTCTCGCGCATTTTGGTGAGCGCGAACAGCGCCACGGCGGAGAAGAACATCACATAGAACGCCGGGGCGAAGGAGTTGCCCGTATACTCCACCAGGAGCTGGCTGACCAGTGGTGTGGTCCCGCCAAACAGTGAGATGGCGATGTTGTGCGTAAATCCGACTCCGCCGTATCGCGACGCTGTGGGGAACAACTCGGACATTGCGGCGCCGGTCAATGCCAGGAAGAAGGCGCTGGGCAGCGAAACCATGAACAGTGCCACATACAGCGACCAGACTTCGCCAACGTGCATGAGAGCGAACGCCGGGATCAGGAGGATCAGGTTTCCAATGGTGGCTATGGTGTACATGGGCCGGCGTCCCACCCGGTCGGACCATCGTGCAACCACCGGGACCAGGAGTGCCTGAAGGAGCAGGATCACCACCGTGGCCATGGCTGTGTTGGCGGCTGCTATGCCTATCTGGGTTTCAAGGTAGGTCGGCATGTAACTTGTCACGGTGTAGGAGGACGTCCCGTCCGCGGCGATAAGCGCGATGCCCACGAGAATCTGGGGCCAGTAGAGCCGCAGGATGTTCGGCAGGTTCTGCCTGACAAAGATGGAGTTGGCGTCCTTCGTCTCGGCCTTTTCATGGACGACCTCAAAGCTGGGAGATTCCGGAATCCTATTCCTGAGGGAGACTGCAATCAGGCCCAAGGGAAGGGCCAGGAGGAAGGGGATGCGCCATCCGCCCTCACGCATTGCTTCTTCACCCCACACGGAAGTGGTGATCATGGAAGTTGCTGCAACGACGGCGGCTCCTGCTGCAAACCCCAACTGCGCACCGGTGTTCAGCAGTGCGGTCCAAAAACCACGGTGACGGTCCGGGGAGAATTCCGCGACGTACGTTGCCGCTCCCGAATATTCGCCGCCTGTAGAGAAGCCTTGCAGCATCTTGAGCAGGTACAAAGGAACAATCACCCACAGGCCTACTTGCCCTGCAGTGGGCAAAACGCCAATCAAAGTGGTGGACGCGGCCATGAGGGCCATGGTGAAGAAGAGAACTTTCCGTCTCCCGATCCGATCACCGAGCGGGCCGAGGATCATACCGCCGAGTGGCCGGACAATGAACGAGACCGCGAATCCCAAAAGGGTCACCAGCAGGCCGGTGCGTTGGTCCATGCCTTCAGTGAACACACTGGTCATGGTGACGGCGAGGTATCCGTAGATCCCGATGTCGTACCACTCGATGAAATTGCCAACCCCTGCGCCAAGCTGGGCTTTACGGAGTTCCCGCTTATCAACGACGATGCAGTCTTCCGTGCGGAGTCGGCGGCTGGTTCTTGATGTTGGGAGTTGAGTCCCTTGATAATCGGACATCTTTGTCTTTCTATTGGGATGAAGTCGCTGGTCGTCGTCGAAGAGCGTCAGGGCTGGGCAACGATCGACATATGTGAACGACGCGTTGCGCCGTGCGCTCCCTGGGAGCAGCCAGGTGCTGCCATCGCCTGGGTCGAACGCACGTCGCCAGCGATCAATTGGACCAATTCAGTTTCAGTTTGGCACCGCATCTGGGGCCGAAGGAAGGAGACCAGCTCGATATTCAAGCGGCAGCCGTAGATATCACCGTCGAAGTCCAGAAGATGCGCTTCCACCAGCATCTCGGCGGAGTCGGCGTAGTACGTGGGCCGCCTGCCGATGGATACTGTGGCCCGGAAGCTGCCTATGCCATGAACTACGGCATAGGCAGTCCAGATCCCCTCCACATCGGGGCTAAAGTCTCCGGCGACGTTTGCCGTCGGGAAACCCAACAAGCGGCCTCGGGCATCGCCGTGTTCCACGGTTCCGGAAATGATGTGCGCCATGACCTCTCCTGAAGGAATCGCCGGCGCTAAACCGTGCGGACGCCGTCGATCAGCCGGGGGGCTGAGAGCGGGTTCTCTTCCTGCAGCTCCGCCGGCAGCAGATGTTGCGGGAAGTTCTGGAAGGCTACCGGCCGGAGAAAACGGGTGATCGCAGCCGTGCCTACGGACGTGGAACCAGGGACGGTGGTGGCCGGATATGGACCACCATGGTGCTGGGCGTAGGTGACGGAGACACCGGTAGGCCACTGGTTCCAGAGGACGCGCCCGGCTTTCTCCACCAGCACTGCCACCAGTTCCTGAACTTGGCAGTCGTCTTCTGCCTGCAGGGTGGCTGTCAGTTGACCCTCAAAAGTCCGCGCTGCCTGCACAAGCTGTGCCTCGTCGTCATACTCCACCACCAAAGCAGCAGGGCCGAAGCATTCCTCTTCGAGACCCTGGGGATTGGCGAGCAGCTGCCCAACGGTGGTGGACAGCAAAACAGGGGCAGGAGCATCTGTGCCGGCAGCTGTGGTGTTGAGCGTTTCCACGCCGTCGATGCCGCTGAGAGTACCCAGGACGTGACTGAAGCCCTGGTGGATCTTCGGACTCAGCATGGCGTGTACCGTCGGCAAGACAGCGTTCCGCAATTCGTCCACCATGCCGGAGTCACGCGGCACGAAGAGCATGCCGGGCTTGGTGCAGAACTGGCCCGATCCCATGGTGAAGGATTCGATGAAGCCAGCGGCGATGTCCTTGCCGCGTTCCCGGGCTGCGGATTGGGTGACGAAGACTGGATTATTGCTTCCCAACTCTCCAAAGAACGGGATGGGATCAGGGCGGGAGTTCGTCAGTTCCATGAGCGCTCGACCACCGGGAATCGAGCCGGTGAATCCTGCGGCCTTAATGCGCCGGTCTGTCAGGACTGTGGTCCCTGCTGCCCGCCCGAGTACCACTGTGAGGAGGTTCGGATCTGCGCCGGCAGCTGCAAGGGCATCACGGACTACGTTCTCGGTGAGCCGCGACAGGCGGGCGTGGCCCTCGTGCCCCTTGACTATGACAGCGTTGCCGGCCGCCAAGGCTGATGCGGTATCGCCACCGACCACTGAGAAGGCAAAGGGGAAGTTGCTGGCCGCAAACACCGCTACCGGCCCGATGGGCCGCAGGGAGCGTCGTAGATCCGGGCGCGGTGCGCCCATGGGCCATGCGGGATCAGCGTGATCAATGCGCGCGTCCAGGTATTCGCCGTCGCGGAGCACGGTGCCGAATAACCGGAGTTGGAACGCCGTCCGCTTGATCTCGCCCAGGAGACGCGGTTCGGTGAGGTCGGTTTCCTCGACGGCGGCTGGAACCAGGGTTGCTGCGGCGTCTTCCAGGGCGTCGGCTACACGGTCGAGGACGACGGCGCGTTCCCCAGTGCCGGTGGCCGACCACTTGGCGTGAGCGGAAGCGGCCGCGGCCAGTGCCTCTTCCACCAGCGCGGCGGAAGTGTCCTGCGTGTCGACATAGGTAGTAGTCATCTCAGTGGTTCCCTTCGGGTGGTTCGGTGCATGAACCCTTCCGAAAACAGCCACCAAAGGGTGGGCTACTCCGGGTGCGAAGGGTTCATGCGTTGCTGCACGCGATCTGCCACGGCAACCAAATGCGCGGGCAGTTCAGCCTGCTTATCTTTGTCATCCATGCGGTGGCGGGGACCTACAACGGACAGGGCGCCGACCAAGGTTCCCACCGAGTCCCGCACAGGGGCAGCGAAAGCGATGATGCCGTCTTCGAGTTCTTCGACCGTGCTGGCCCAGCCGCGTTCGTGGACTTTTTTCAGTTCTTTGGCCAGGGCATCGCGATCCGTGATGGTTCTGGACGTGAGTTGAGTCAGCTTGTCTCCCAGCGCCATCCGCAGCTGCTCCGGCGGGAGCTCGGCCAGCAGCACTTTGCCGGTTGCCGAGGCGTGATGCGGCCATTGCATCCCGTTCATGTCGGACATGGTCACGCTGAGGAGCCTTGATGACGCCTGCAGCACCAGGTCCAACTCGTAGAGCCCGCGCCTGAGGCTGAAGGTGACGGTCTCACCTGTTTCGTCGGCAAACTCTTCTAGGATGTCCTTGATGCGGGGCACCAGTCCTGAGGCCGGGTCCACAGTTTGAGCAAGGCGGCCCAGGTCCCACCCCAGGGAATACAGCGTGTCTTGGCGGTCCACCATGCCTTCATCCTCCAACGTCATCAGGAGGCGGAAGGTGGTTGCCCGGGCAAGATCAATCTTCTTGGCCACATCGGTAACAGTCATTGGGGCATCGGCCGCCGCCAAAGCCCGCAAAATCCGGATCGCCCGAGTCACTGAACGATTTGATGCGTATCCTGGCTGGGGTGATTCCTGGGTGCTGCTCACGTCCGTTAAGGCCTTTCGAGTAGTTGTCTACTCAACCCTAACTGGCCGCAGCGTAATCGAAGCCAACCTCGCCCCAGCCTTCAAACCGGCCAGTAATGCGTGTGCCCGGAACCATCTTTGCGGCTGCGAGGCAACTGCCCGGGAGGATCAGTTGGCCGGCCTTCAGGGTGATGTCGTATTCCGCGATACGGTGGCAAAGCCAGACGAGCGCCGAGAGCGGGCTGCCGTAGATGGCGTTGGTATTACCTTCCGCTACAACGTCGCCATCGAAGGTGATCGCTCCGGGGGTGTCGGAAAGGTTGACCTCACTGAGCTTGCGTGGCTGTCCGCCGAGGATGACGCCTGCGCTGGATCCGCTGTCCGCGAGGGTATCGAAAAGGCCGATGTTCCATCCGCGAACCCGGGAGTCGATGATTTCCAGTGCTGGAACAACGTAGTCCGTAGCAGAGATGATGTCTGCGACCGTTACATGGCGTCCCCCCACGTCGCGCTTGAAGACGAACGCAGGTTCCAGTTCCACGTACGGTTCGATGAATTCATCTTCCGAACGTGGAATGTTTTCAGGGTAGAACTGACTTGCCAGCAGGTATCCGTAATCCGGTTCATCCACACCGAACTTTGCCTGCATTGCCTTGGCGATATTTCCAAGCTTGAAGCCCACAACCCGGTCGCCGGCTTCCACCTGGCGCCGGATGACCTCCTGCTGCACGCGGAAAGCGTCCGCAACTGTCGGCCCGTCTTCGGCATGAACCAGAACATCCACGGGCGAACGGCTGGCCTTGGCATCCAGGATGCGTTGGGCGGTTTCAACGATATTAATCGGCAAGGTTCCCAGCCTTCCGGCGCTGGGAGCGCTGGTCGCCGAGATGCCAGATGCTCATGGAGGACAACATTTCACGGGGATCCCAAACCACGTCTTCAGAAGTGATCAGTCCATCCCGATGGCTGATAAAAGAGGCTCCGCGGACCGTGACAGCCCTGCCCGTGGGCGGAACTCCCATGAACTCCCCGGTGTGCTTTCCTACTGTTTCCCAATGAATAGCCACCAGGTTGTCGTCCTCAATGGCCCGCAACACCGTGACATGGAAGTCGCTGAAGGCCAGGTGGGATTCTTCGATCTGACGGACCACGTGTGCCAGATCCTCAGAGCCGGTCTTGGACTGGCGCGTGTAATCTGAGGAGACCAGACGTTCAAAGGCTTCCGTTTCGCCCTCGCCCCAAGCCTTGGTCCAAGCCTGGGTAACGCGTTCGAGCATGCTGGTCATGGTCACTGGTCCTTTCCGGTGGATGCGGCAGCCGGGACAGCCGTAACGGGGGCCGGGGCTGGCCATTGATTGAAATCTCCGAACTTGCCGCCCTTGAAGAGCAGCGCATCGCCGCTCCCGGGAACCAGCTCTTCGATGGAGCCCACAATCATGTAGTGGTCACCGGCAACAACCTCGGACAGGACTTCGCAGTCGATCCAAGCCGTGGCGCCGGCAATACGGGGAGTTCCAAGCGGGCTACGCTCGTAGTCCACACCATTGAACTTTTCGTCACCTTTGCGCGAGAGCGCCCTGCAGACGGGGAGCTGCTCGGTGGAAAGGATATTTGCAGTGAACTTACCCAAGGATCGAAGGGTAGGCCAGGTGCTGGAGGACTTGTCCACGCAAAAGGTGACCAAGGGCGGTTCGAGGGACAAGGACTGGAAAGTGCCGACAACGAAACCTCGCGGGGTGCCGTCCTCAGTCAGACCCGTGATGGCTGTAACGCCGGTAGGCAGGGCGCCGAAGACCTGACGCTGGGTTGCCGGATCAATGAAGGAATTTTCGGCTGTAACAATGATGGACATGATGGGTTCCTACTGTGCCTGGATGGTGCGTGTACGGTGATAGGCGGCGCCCGGATGATCCGAGGCGAGCCTGGATTCCCCGGCGCCGAAAAGGCTTTCCCGGAGCGTAGTGCCGTCATAACCGGTACGCATGACGCCGCGGGCCTGAAGCTCGGGTGCTACGTATTTCGCGAAGTCCTCGATATCCCGGAACTTCACGGCGTGCGAGATGTTGAACCCGTCCGCCCCGGTTTCCTCTATCCACGAGATCAATTCGTCGGCCACCGTTTCGGGGGAGCCTACGATGACCGGGGATGTCCCCCCGATGCCGTTGTACTCGGCGATATCGCGGGGAGTCCAACGCTTCTCCGGGTCGATCTTGGTAAAGAAGTTCACCATGGTCTGGCCGGCGTTGGTCTTGACGTCTTCGAATGGTTGGTCCGGGTCGAACTGGGACATGTCGAGCCCGGTCCACCCGCTGTAGCGAGCCATCGCGCCGTCGTAATCCACATAGGACAAGTAGTCCTGGTACTTGGCCTGTGCCTCTTCATCGGTGGGGGCACTGATGACCGTGATCATCTGCAGGACAGCGATGTGGGACGGGTCGCGGCCGAACTCGACAGCTTTGGCGCGGAGCGCGTCGATCTGCTTCTTCAAACCGGGTTTGGTGGCTGCATTCATGAAGACGGCTTCGGCGGTCTTGGCGGCCAGTTCGACGCCGCGGGGTGAGCCGCCGGCCTGGAAAATCACCGGGGTGCGCTGCGGGGAAGGTTCGCAGATGAAAATCCCGGGCACGGTGAAGTGCTTGCCTTCATGGCCTATCTCGTGGACCCGCTCCGGGTCAACGTAGGTGCCGTTCTCCTTGTCGATGACAACGGCATCGTCATCCCAAGAGCCCTCCCAGAGCTTAAGGGCAACGTCCAGGAACTCGTCGGCGATTTCATAGCGGTCATCGTGGGCCGTCTGGGTACCCGTGCCAAGGTTGCGGGCCGCGCTGTCGGAGTAGGAGGTGACAACGTTCCAACCAATACGTCCCTGGGTGACGTGGTCAAGGGTGGAGAACTTTCGCGCCAGGTTGTAGGGGTGGTCGTACGCCGTTGACGAGGTGACACCGAATCCCAGGTGCTTGGTTGCCGCGGCCAGCGCGGGAACCAGATAGCCGGGGTCGTTGGCGGGAATCTGCGCGCCGTCGCGCAAGGCGCCGTCAACGCTGCCTTGGTACTTGTCGTGGTAGCCGTTGTTGTCTGCGAAGAACATCCCGTCGAATCCGGAGCGCTCGAGCAGTTGTGCGTACTCAATCCACCGGTGGACGTTGGTGTACTCCGAACCTCCGTCGCTGGGGTGACGCCAGAGTCCCGCCGAAAGATGGGCCGGACCGTTGAAGTCGAAGGCAAACACCTTTATTTGCTTTGTCATGCCATTCCTTGCTTCGAGGTTCACCATCGAGAGTATGACCACTAGGTGAACAGACCATTTATCTGTTGAACACAAAGTTAGAGTGGTCCGGGACACATCGTCAAGTCCTTCGCCGCAAATCCAAGCGTCGGGAACCATCGCTCGAAATGACGGGCAGTGAAGATTCCCGGTGAAACCAGCGGGTCCAGTCAGCCCCTAGCCTCGGGCTTCCCCTGAGGTCGACGTCCATCCGGAGCGTCCTGAAAGAAGCCGCAGTCGAGTAATCGGCCCTGGCCCTACAAGTCCGGCAGTACAGGGAGTCGCGGCGTGGTGGAACGTTGTCGCGGAAGCGGTCGAGGCCGATATTCGTGAGTTACTCATTCGGTTTATGTCGACCTGACACGCAAAAGCATTGACGCCGTGACGAGTGTCACCTTATGCTTTTGGTCATACACCAATCAAACCGTTCACTCAGTGAACACATATTGAGTTGGACCTCAAACCCCAGGCGTACTCAACTCCCGGAGCTTCACCCTTCGCATCGCAGACAATAGGCCCCTGCCACCCCTTCCTCCGGCGTCACCGTCACTGCCGGACCCGGCAAGCTCCTACTCACCATCGAGGAACTCATGACAGCTCAGCATGTCGCTCTACCAGCCTCCCTTGACACCGAGGAACCAATGGAACGTGGAACACCCTTGATCAGCGTGAAGAACCTGAAGAAGGTTTTTCATACCGGGAAAGGCCGTCGTAAGCTGCGGTTCTTTTCGAGCCAGCCGGCGTCCGCCGGGTTTGTCGCCGTCGACGACGTCTCTTTCGACGTCCAGAAGGGCGAAATCTTCGTGATCATGGGCCTCTCCGGTTCGGGCAAGTCCACTATCATCCGCATGGTCAATAGGCTCATCGACGCCAGCGACGGTGTCATCACCGTTGACGGCAAAGACGTCCGCTCGTTGGAGCCCAACGGCCTTCGCGACTACCGGAACAGGACCATCAACATGGTCTTCCAGCACTTTGGGCTGTTCCCGCACAAATCCCTGGTGGACAACGTGGCCTTCGGGTTGAAGGTCCGGGGGGTAGACAAAGAAGCCCGTGAAGCAAAAGCCGCCGAGGCCTTGGCCGTAGTAGGCCTGGGTGACCGCATCCATGCGATGCCGGATCAACTCAGTGGTGGCATGAAGCAACGTGTCGGCCTGGCACGGGCACTGGCCACCGACGCCGAAATCCTGCTGATGGACGAGCCCTTCAGCGCCTTGGACCCTTTGATCCGCAAGGATATGCAGGAACTGCTCATCAAACTTCAACGGGAGCTCAAAAAGACGATCATCTTCGTTACGCATGACCTCAACGAAGCCATGTACCTGGGAGACCAGATCATGGTCATGAAACAGGGCAAGAGCATCCAGTGCGGGACCGCTTTGGAACTTCTTGAAGCCCCGGCTGACCCCTACATCGAGGCCTTCGTCGCCGAAGTGGACCGCAGCAGGGTCCTCACCGCAGGCATGCTCGCCCAGCGCTCAACAACTCAGAGGCTCCCAGTCCCCGCCCCGTCCTCGGACAGCCCCCGTTCCCATCGTGTCCCGGAAGGGACCTTCCTTCACGATCTCCTTCCTGTTCTCGCAACCGAGCCGGTGGAAGTTATCGACAATGCAGGTGCCGTCATCGGCCAACTCACCGCCGCAGACGTATTCTCGGCCCTTTCACCCAGCAAGGGGAGCAGTAACAATGCAGCTTAATGTCGGAACTTGGTTTGCCGCCTTCATCGACTGGGCCCTCGCCAATTTTGGCTGGTTCTTTGACGGAGTCTCCTGGATCATCAACTTGTTGGTGGGCAACGTGGAGGCCATCCTCGTCGGATTGCACCCCTTCGTCGTCATAGCCATTCTCGCGGCTGCCGCGGCCATCCTCACCCGGAGCGTGGGCCTCACGATCTACTCAGTCCTGGCCTTCCTGCTGATCGTCTCCATGGGACTCTGGGTCGAAAGCATGTCCACGCTCGCAGTCGTGCTGGTTTCGGTGGCTTTCTCCTTGGTTATCGGTGTGCCACTGGGTATCTGGGCGGCACTCAACACAACAGTGAGCGCGGTGGTCCGGCCTGTACTTGACCTCATGCAGGCCATGCCGGTGTTTGTGTACCTGATCCCGGCCGTCTTCTTCTTCGGTGTCGGCATGGTGCCGGGCATCGCGGCCACCATCATCTTTGCCATCCCGCCGGCAGTCCGCTTGACGGAACTAGGCATCCGGAAGCTCGATGTTGAACTGCTCGAAGCGGCAACAGCATTCGGGGCAAGGAAGGGACTGATCCTCAAAGACGTCCAGCTTCCCTTGGCATTCCCCTCCATCATGGCCGGCGTCAACCAGGTCATCATGCTCGCATTGTCCATGGTGGTCGTCGCTGGACTCGTCGGTGCCGGCGGCCTCGGTGGCGTCGTCGTCGAAGGTGTTGCCCAATTGGACACCGCCCGAGGCTTCGAAGGCGGCCTCGCCGTCGTCATCGTTGCCATCTATCTGGACCGCGTAACCAGCGGTGCAACGTCCTTCGGCGACGTCCTGCGGAGCCGAAAAGTCAAAAAGGAACAGCTCGCCGCAGCCAAGGTGCCCGCTCCTGCGGCCGCCGTCTAGACAACCATTTCACTGCAAGTCAAGGGAGATTTACATCGTGTTCAAGAAAATTGGGGCCTTCGCGGCCGTCGCACTCCTCGCCGCCGGCGTCAGCGCCTGTTCCGGTGTCAGTACCGCTTCATCGGGTGGCGGCACTGACAGCAAGACCATCACCATGGCATTGCCCGCAGGCTACGACGACTCCGTCTCTGTTACCGGGCTCTGGGCGGAACTGCTATCGACCCGTGGCTACAAACTCGAGACCAAGAGCGTGGACCTTGCGGCCGGCTTTTCCGGCATTGCCCGCGGCGACCTGGATGGTTACCTCAACGCCTGGCTGCCAACCACGCACGGGACCATGTTGGAGAAGTACAAGGACCAAGTCACCATCTTGGAGAAGCCCTTCTTCGACAACGACCGCCTGGTGCTGGTCGCACCTAAGTTCGTACCGGAAAACACCATCGCGGATGTCGTAGCCAATGCGGCGAAGTACGACTCCAGGATTGTGGGCATCGAGGCCGGGTCCGGCGAAATGAAGATCCTCCCTGACGTCCTGAAGAAGTACGATGCCACGGACAAGCTCAATGTCGTCGCCGGCAGCACACCTGCAACCCTCGCGGCACTCAAGGACGCAATCGCCAAGAACAAACCGGTTGTTGCCACCCTTTGGACCCCGCACTGGGCATTCTCCTCCATGGACATCAAAGTGCTGGAAGACAACCTCGAAGGATGGCCCAAGCCGGACGGCTCCCACGTGGTGCTGGCCAAGGACTTCACGTCCGAACACCCCGATGTGGCCAAGTGGCTGTCCAACTTCAAACTCACCGAACAGCAGTTCGCCGATCTGATGCTTGCTGTCAGCGAAGCTTCCAGCCCTACCGAGGGCGCAAAGAAGTGGCTCGAAAATCCCGACAACAAGAAGGCCGCCGACAGCTGGTTCAACTAGCACACGGGCCGTACTGCAGGTAGGGCAGTGAAAGGTCCGCAGGGTTCTGCGGACCTTTCACTCCGATGGAAGATTCAAGGGAGACTCCTATGACCGAACAGACAGATGTCGTCGTTATCGGTGCCGGCCTCGCCGGCCTGGTAACTGCCAGGGAACTAACCAACCGCGGCCACAAAGTAGTGGTGCTGGAGGCCCGCGACCGTCTCGGCGGTCGCCTCTGGACAGAGCATCGCCTCGGCCGGAACCTGGAACTTGGCGGCAACTGGCTGCACTGGACCCAGCCCCATGTGTGGGCTGAAGTGACGCGTTACGGACTGGAAGTCTCCCGCGGCCCCCGCTCGGAAGAAACGTACTGGCTGGCCGGAAACGAGGTCCGCCGCGGCAACCTGGATGACTTCATGAAACTGATCGATCCCGGTATGACCCGCCTTCTCGAGGACACCGTGAAGTGGCTGCCCCGTCCGGACGCTCCGCTCACCGTTGAGAACCTCGCCGAGGCCGATCAGTACAACCTTCAGGAAATGCTGGACAAGCTGGACCTGTCCGAGGACGAGCGCAATGCCAACGAGGCAGCCTGGGTGGGTCATTTCAACGCTCCGTTGGATCAGTGTGCCTACGTCAATGCCCTGCGCTGGACTGCCGGATCGTCGGGGCACTGGCACCTAATGCATGAAGCTTCGGCCATCTACCGGCTCAGGGACGGCAATGACGGTTTGATCAACGCCATTGCCGAAGACACGACGGCCGACATCCGCTTGGATTCGCCCGTCACCTCTGTAGATCATCACCACGACGGCGGCACGGTCACTTACGGCGACGGGAAGCGACTCGAAGCCAAGAAGGTCGTGATCACCCTCCCAGTCAATGTGCTGCATAAACTCAACGTCAATCCCGCACTGACTGAGGGCAAGCTCGCACCCAGTCGGGAGCAGACCGCTTCCCAAGGTGTAAAGGCCTGGATCCGTGTCAAAGGGCCCATCAAGCCCTTCTTTGCCTACTCTTCCCAGGACAAACCCCTCTCCGTCATCCGCACTGAATTCCTGGGGGAGGAGGACGCCGTCCTGGTCGGATTCGGCGCGGATGGCAACAGAATCGACGTCACGGACATCCACCAAGTGCAGGAGGCCATCCGGGTCTGGCGTGACGACCTTGAAGTCCTTGAAGTCACCGGCCACAAGTGGGGAGAGGACCCCTACGCCGAGGAAACCTGGCTGGTTCAACGCCCCGGACAACTCACCAAGTATCACGCGGCCCAGCAAGCAAGCGAAGGTGCACTTCACTTCGCCAGCGGAGACATCGCCAACATCTGGGCCGGATTCTTTGACGGAGCGGTGGAGAGCGGACTTCGAGTGGGCCGCCAAGTCCATGCGGAACTTGAACTTGGCTCACCTGGATCGAGGGCCCTCCCGTGCGCCTAGCCAATATTTCAGGACGCCCCGCCCTCGTCACCCCGGAAGGCTACGTCGTCGATGTGTCAGCAGGGAGCGGTGGGCGGATCAGCGCGGACATCCAGCAATGCTACGAGCAATGGGACCAACTCCTTGCCTTGGCTCCTGTACTTACAGCACAGGCCGGCATCCCCTGGGACGATATTCCGCCTGAACACATCGGCAGCCCGGCGCCCAGCCCCCGGCAGATCTTCGCTATAGGCCTGAATTACGCCGCGCACGCCGCCGAGGCGGGCCTGGCCACACCGGAAGACCTCACAGTCTTCACCAAGTTCGTCACTGCCATCACCGGACCTTATATGTCAGTGACACTCCCGCCGGGAACAGTTGATTGGGAAATAGAGCTCGTCGTTGTCATCAGCAAAGGCGGAAGGGACATACCCGCGGACGAAGCCTGGAACCACATCGCCGGAATCACCGGCGGGCAAGACCTCTCCGAACGAACCCTCCAAACCTCCGGGCCGGCACCCCAATACAGTTTGGCGAAATCGTTTCCGGGCTTCGCCCCCATGGGACCAGTCCTGGTGACGGCCGACGAATTCAACGACCCCAACTCCATAGAACTCAGCTGCACCGTCAACGGCGAACAACTCCAGCGTGGAAACACCAACGACATGGTCTTCTCTGTGCCGGAAATCGTTGCCCGGCTCTCCGCGGTGACGCGGCTGCTGCCGGGTGACGTGATCTTCACCGGCACCCCACCCGGAGTAGGTGTTGGCCGGACACCGCCGCGATTCCTCAAACCGGGCGACGAACTCATCAGCCACGTTCAGGGCGCCGGCCATATGCGCCATGTCATGAATTAGCGGCAGTTCCTTGCCCCCAGTTCAAGGGCTCCTCTTGATGCCGTTGTTTCGCCTATATTTCCCGGCGGTTTAACCTTCGTCCCGGGAGGGGAGGCCGTCATAAAAGCACTTGCTTTGTGATCAACTAGATGCCAATAATGAACGATATGTTCATTGAATGAATACCAAATGACCATTACCCCTCTTCCAGCAGACAGGATCCACCCCATGACTTCACAGCTCAAGGGCGTACTCACGGCGCTTGCCACTCCGTTTACTCCAGAAGGCACCATCGACGTCGGCGCACTACGCCTCCTGGTGGACCGCTCCATTGATGGTGGCGTCGACGGAGTGGTGGCCTGTGGTTCGACCGGTGAATTTGCAGCCCTCCGAGCAGAGGAGCGCCGGCTCGTCATCGAAACGGTGACAGAGCACACGGCCGGACGGGTTCCGGTGGTAGCCCAGACGGGAGCTGTCAGCACCGCCGAGGCAATCAGCAACTCACTTCACGCACAGGAGTGCGGGGTGGATGTCCTCATGCTCATCACCCCCTACTACGAACCCATCTCACTGGAAGAAACCACCAACTACCTTCGGACAGTTGCGCAGTCCGTGGAACTTCCCGTGATGCTCTACAACCTGCCGTCGGCGACCGGAGTCAATCTCGATCCGAACACCGTTGGGCGACTCGCCCGCGAAGTAGAGAACATCAGCTACATCAAGGACTCCAGCGGCGATATGGGCCAGGCCACGCAACTGATCCACCATCACAGCGACTACATCTCGACCATTGTCGGCTGGGACGCTTTGATCCTCTCCGCCCTGACGGAAGGTGCGCCGGCAGTCATGGCAGGAACTGCGAACATCCTTCCCCGCGAGATCGTCGCTGTTCAGCGGGCCGTGGCCGCCGGCGACTTCACCACCGCCCGTTCGGAATGGAACCGGATCTACCCGTTGATCGACGCGATTCTGACGTCTCCCTTTGTTCCTGCTGTCAAGGCGGCTCTGAGCATTCTTGGCCAACCCATCGGCACACCCCGCCGCCCCAGCGCAGATCTCGATGCCGCATCGGTGAGCCGCATCCAAGGACTCGTGAACGAACTGCGGCTCTCGCCCGCAGCAGCCGGATAAGCACGACGCCGGCCTAGGCGCGGTCGCCAAGTCCGCCCTTTAACCGCACCCCATGACGACCAACAAGCAAAGGAACATCTGTCATGACAACTGAACTCACCACAAGCACGGGAGCCGTGCGACGTAGCCCGGAAGCCGCGCCGCTCCTCGACGAATCTTCGCTCGCACCCACCCGGCACTTCATCGCCGGTGAATTCCGCGACGGGCTTGGTAACGAGTCGCAGGCCATCGTCGACCCCTGCAGCGAGGAAACCATTTGCGAGGTCAGCCAAGGCACGGCAGCAGACGTGGACGCTGCCGTGGCTGCCGCCCTCGACGCGAAGCAAGCTTGGGGGCGCACGCTGCCCAAGAAGAGGTCAGAGATCCTGCTGGCCATCGCCGATCGCCTCGCCGAGAATGCAGATATGCTTGCGCGCCTTGAAGCGTGGAACACCGGCAAACCGCTGATGGTCGCCGAAGATGACATCGCTGGATCGATCGATTCCTTCCGCTTTATGGCCGGTGCCACACGAGCCACCACTTCCCTTGCCGCAGGCGAGTACGCCGAAGACCACCTGTCCGTGATTGTTCGCGAACCTCTTGGAGTTGTTGGAGTCGTCACGCCGTGGAACTACCCATTGCTCATGGCTGCCTGGAAAATTGCTCCCATCCTTGCGGCTGGCAATACCATCGTCCTTAAGCCTTCCGAGCAGACGCCCTTGACGACGCTCAAATTCGCCGAATTGACGGCCGACCTCCTGCCCGCCGGCGTCTTCAACGTGGTGACGGGCCTCGGACCCGTGGTCGGTGGCCGGCTCTCGGAGCACCCGAACGTTGACATGATTGCTCTGACGGGGTCGGTGAACAGCGGGCGTGCCGTTGCCCGGAATGCAGCTGAGACCATCAAACGCGTCCACCTTGAACTGGGCGGCAAGGCTCCCGTGGTGATCTTCGAGGACGCCGACCTGGCTGCCGCTGCTGAATCCCTGCGCGCCGCGGGGTACTGGAACTCCGGGCAAGAATGCGGTGCGGGCTGCCGAGTCCTCGTCCACGAATCGGTAGCCGAACGCTTCACGGAACTTTTGGTTGAACAGGTGGCAACGTTAGTGGTCGGCGAACCCACGGCCGGCGCCGACGTAGAGATAGGTCCTCTGATTTCCAAAGCGCACTATGACCGCGTCCTGGGACATCTGGAACGTGCCCAATCTGAAGGGGCCACAGCTGCCCTCGGTGGCGGGGCGCTGGAGGGAGCCGGCTACTTCGTGGCACCGACCGTCCTCACCAACGTCTCCGAAGGCGCCCCCTGTACGTTGGAAGAAATTTTCGGCCCCGTAGTCACCGTAGAGACCTTCGCCAACGAGGATGAGGCCATCACCCGGGCCAATGCGGTTCCCTATGGACTGGCTGCTTCGGCGTGGACACTGAATCCCCAACGCGGGCACGATGTCGCTTCCAAGCTGGACGCGGGCACAGTCTGGGTCAACTCCCACCTGGTGCTGGCCAACGAAATGCCGTGGTCCGGCTTCAAGAGCTCCGGCTATGGACGCGATCTCTCCGCCTACGCCCTGGACGACTACTCACGCACCAAGCACGTCATGCACAACAAGGCCCGATAGAGTCCCGCTACGCAGTAAACCTGAAGGTCCTCTGAAAAGACCGGAGACACTCGGCGGAAGCACCACAGCCGAGTGTCTCCGGGCCCCGGCACCTTCGCCGGGTCCGCCGGCAGGCATGCCACCTGAATTGCCTGTTGCATGGGCTCTATGAGCGGCCCAAGTGAACTCCAAAAAAGGAGGTTCCGTAAGCCTGGCCTTACTCGGAAAAAGTGGCTTATGGCATGTCGAGCCGGGTTTTGTAGGCGGTGTTTGTGTTGGTGGTCCAGCCAGCGATGATGCCGGCGCCAAGCATTTGGTCGGTAAGTCTGGCGAAGCGGTAGCCGGGGTCGGTGTCGAGGGCGAGTTGCATGAATTGGTGTGCTTTGGATCCTCGGCCTCACCACCAGTTGATGTAGCCGATGGTGGTGAGGATAGGGGCTGCGTGTTGCGGGCTAGTTCTGGTGTAGGCATGGATGAGGAGTTGTTGAGCCCACTCGACCCGTGACCATTTGGGCGCGCCCTCGGTTTGGGCGAAGAGGATGTGTTGGGCCGGTTCGTCGATGCCGGGGATGTCGGCCATGAGCCGGTCCCGGATGTGCGGGAACTGGAAGTTCGCGATGAGAGTAGCGCAGTCCTCTTCACTCG